>CAYMOV010000021.1:3294-5178 GCA_964392085.1 uncultured bacterium | reverse complement strand
GGGTTTGTAGTCCGTCAGTTCCCCCACCTTGGTCCTCGACAGCTTCCCCGTGAGGTGTAGGCCCTCCAGCACGAACTCCACGCAGGAGGCCTGGTACACCTCGCCCTTGTCCCCGGCCAACTGCTGGGCGGGCTCCCAAAGCTGGGGGATCTTCTTGAAGGCCGAGGCGTAGTCCTTGGCCGGGGTGAGATCCGAGAAGCGAACCGACTCGCCCGGCGGGATGGGGGCCTCGGGCAGCTCCAGGTGGTGCTCCGCCACCTGTTCCTGGAAGACGGTCAGGACGGCGCGGTCCACGATCTTGGCGAACACCACGCCCTCGGTGACGGTCTCCTCGCGGAACGGGTCCAGGTCCACCTTGCCCGACATGGAGGCGCCCAGGTAGTTCAGGTCGGTCATGCGGGGCACCGCCACGCTTTCGCCCAGGATGTGGGCTCGGCGGCGGGCGTTGGACAGCAGGGTCTCGTAATTGCCGATGGAGAGCCGGGCCGAGACGCCCGACTTCTGGTTCACGTAGGGACTCTTACGGGCCTCCATCGTGATGGCCTCGATGACCTGCTCCATGAAGTCCGGCACCAGGATCTTCACGCCGTCCTCGGGCGATTTGCGGACTTCCTGGCGCGTGATGGCCAAGGCGGTCTTGCGGTCCTTCGGGTAGTGGGTGCGGATCTCGGCGCCGATTCGGTCCTTAAGCTGGGTGATGATCTTGCCGGCCCTGGTGTATTCCTCCGGGTTGGCGGTGAAGAGGATCATCACGTCGAGGGGGAACCGCAGGGGATAGCCGCGGATCTGAAGGTCGCGCTCCTCCAGCACGTTGAAGAGGGCCACCTGCACCAGGTACTCCAGGTCGGGAAGCTCGTTGAGGGCGAAGATGCCCCGGTTGACCCGGGGGATCAGGCCGAAGTGCAGGGCTTCCTCGCTGGCCAGGGGGTTGCCCGCGGCCACCTTGGCCGGGTCCAGGTCGCCCAGCAGGTCGGCGATCTTGGTGCCGGGCGACAGCCGCTCGCCGTAGCGCTTATCCCGCGGCACCCACTCGATCTCGGTGGCGTCGCCCTTTTCCGCCACCCGGTTCCGTCCGTAGGCGCTGATGGGGTGGTAGGGGTGGTCGTTGACCTCGCTCCCCTTCACGATGGGGAGGGACTCATCAAGGAACTCCACGAGGGAACGCATGAGGCGGCTCTTGGCCTGGCCCTTCTCGCCGAGCAGGACGATGTCGTGGTGCGACAGAAGGGCGTTGACCAGCTGGGGTTGGACGGTCTCCTCGTAGCCGTGGACGCCGGGGAAAAGCGTCTCGCCGGCCTTGAGCTTCTTGAGGAGGTTCAGCTCGATCTCCTCCTTGACCGTCCGGTCGATGTAGCCGGAAGCCTTAAGTTCACCGAGGGTGCGGGGCTGGTTCATGGAGGCCTCGAATTTGGGATGGATGGATTATCAGGAGAAGGCCGGGGGGAAACAAGGGCCGGTGAAAGAGGGCCCCAAGCGTTTAATCGGAAGAATTGGGGTGTATTTCTATCTCCGGGACCCTGGCTATAATGCGGCCATGTCTCCCTTACACCCCACCGAAACCCCCAAGTTCCTGTCGGCGGCCCCCGAGGTCGCCCTGGTCAACTCGTTCGACCGGCCCTTCGACAACGCCGTGGCCACGGCCCGCACCTGCTATTCCTCCAAAGGCATCGTGACTTCCGCCCAGGTGGGGGGCGACGGGCTCGACGAGGACAAGAAGCGCGAAAGGCTCGAGCGCCGCGACGACCTGGCCCAGTCGATCTACAAGGCCGGGCACCACACCACGCTCCAACACGCGCACTTCCAGTTCGCCCTGTCGAACGTCTCGCGCCAGTTCCTCTGGGCCTTCCTCCACAGCCACCCCTACTACAACTCCGAGCAGGTGTC
>CAYMOV010000021.1:0-3194 GCA_964392085.1 uncultured bacterium | reverse complement strand
AGTTCCTCTGGGCCTTCCTCCACAGCCACCCCTACTACAACTCCGAGCAGGTGTCCCAACGCTACGTGACCGTGGCGCCCGACGCCGTGGCCGTCCCGCCGCTGACCGGCCAAGCGCTCGGGATCTACCGAGCCACCTTCGAGGCCCAGACCGCCGCGTACCAGGACTTGACCGAGCGCCTGAAGCCCCTGGTGGGGCGCGAGTACAAGGCCCGGTTCCCCGGGGCCGACCGCGACCCCAAGAAGACCGCCACGGCGATCCAGAAGAAGTCGCAGGAGACCGCCCGGTACGTCCTGCCGGTGGCCACCCTGGCGTACCTCTACCACACGGTGTCGGGGCTCACCCTCCTGCGCTACTGGCGCATGTGCCGGACCTTCGACGCCCCGCTTGAACAGAAGCTGGTGGTGGGCCGCATGGTGGACGAGCTGCTCCGGGTCGAGCCGGGATACCAGGCGGTGCTGGAAGCGCCGCTCACGCCCGAGGAGGCCGTCGAGGGCCGCATGCTCGAATCCCTCAAGGCCACCGACGTTTCGCGTCGCGAATTCCGCCGGGAGTTCGACGCTTCGCTGGGGGGCAAGGTTTCCAAGCTGGTGGATTGGTCCCAAAACGCCGAGCGGACCCTGGCGGACTCGGTTCGTGAGGTGTACGGCGCGCCCAAAACGTCCCTGTCGGACGACGACGCCATCGCCTCGGTGCTGGACCCTGCGAAGGATGCCTACCTGGGCGAGACCCTCAACGTGAGATCCCACGGCAAGGTGACCCGGGCCCTGTACCATCCCCATTACGTCTTCCGGAAGAAGATCTCCCACACCGCCGATTCGCAGGACCAGCGCCACCGCATGACCCCGGCCTCCCGGCCCCTGATCGACGCCCTGTCGCTGGACGACCCGGACTTCGAGACGCCGGTCCTGTTAAAGGAAGACAAGGCCGTCGAGAAGGCCTACGTTGAGATATTGGAGAAGACCTGGGACGCCATCCGGAAGCTCCGCGCCCTGGGGGTTTCCCACGAGTTCGCTTCGTACCTGCTCCCCAACGCCGTGTCGGTGCGGTTCACCGAGTCCGCCGACCTGCTGAACCTGCACCACAAGCACGCCATGCGGCTTTGTTACAACGCCCAGGAGGAGATCTGGAAGGCCTCCGTGGATGAGGCGCTGCAGATCCGCGAGGTGCACCCCCGCATCGGCAAATGGCTCCTGCCGCCCTGCGGCCTCCGGAGCCGGTCCAAGACGAAGCCGGTCTGCCCCGAGGGGGAGAGGTTCTGCGGGGTGGTGGTGTGGAAGAAGGACGTGAAGGAATACGAAAGACTCATCTAATGGCGCGGATGGCGGTTAGCGGATGGCCACAGCGAGGATAAGACATGAAACTAAAACTCAGAGCCCTGCTCACCTTGGCCCTAATCCTACCCATCGCCGGAATGGCAAAGACGAAGGCTAAACCGGCGCCCCAGGCGCAAACCAACCGCCTCACGAGGGTGGTGAAGGTCTGGGCCTACAGCAAGGATATGGGCGCGGCGTCGAAGGTAAAGAACGTCTTCAAGAAGGACGCGCCGACGATCACGGTGAAGTTGGGCTTCCAGGACCTGACCGGCAAGGAGATTCGGGCCTCCCGGGGCATCCTGCGGTTCACCACCTTCTTCGGTGAGGGGATCTACGACCTGTCCTGGGAAGCCGTCATGCCCATCGCGCCTGGTCGATCGGCCCCGATGGAATGGAAGCTGAAGCGGGCCAACTTCGCCTCGGACGAGGCCTTCGAGAAATTCAAGAAAACTCCCCTCGATAAAATGCAGCAGACCTGGTGGCCCACGGTGGTGGTCCTCGCAGACGGGACGCAACTTAAACCGTAAAACTTCGCCGTTGGCGTCTGGCCGTTGGCCGTTAGCTTTTTCGAAAGCCAACGGCAAGCGGCTAACGGCCAGCGGCGCCTTTAAAGGTGTCCTTTGAAGCCTACGCGTTTGGTGCTGTTCGACATCGACGGCACGATCCTCACCACCCACCGCAGGGCCTGGGAATTCCCCTTCTCCGACGCCATCCGCAAGGTGTTGGATATCCCCCTGAACGACATCAAGACCCGCGCGGGCGGCAAGACCGACCCCCAGATCGTCCATGAGATCCTGGCCGACTCCGGACTCTCCGAAGCGGCGATTGACGCGGCGATGCCCGCCATCCGGCAACATTACCTCGAGCGCATCCGGGTGGCCCTGAAGGATCCAGAGGATGTGGAACTAAAGCCCGGCATCCGGGCCGCCATCGCCGCCCTCCAGAACCGTCCCGAGGTGGTGTTGGGGCTCCTGACCGGCAACTTCGAGGAAGGGGCCCGCATCAAGCTGGGGGTCCACGACCTCAACGGACCGTTCCCCTTCGGGGCCTTCGGCGACGACGCGAAGGAGCGGGTGATGCTCCCTCCCAAGGCCCTGGCGGCCGCGGAGAAATACACCGGTATCCGCTTTTTGGGCAAGGACGCGGTGATCATCGGGGATACGCCCAACGACATCCTTTGCGGCAGGCCCCTGAACATCCGCACCATTGCCGTGGCCACGGGACCCTATCAGCTGGAGGAACTCCGCGCCGAGAAGCCGGATTTCCTGTTTGAGACACTGGAAGACGCCGAGAAGCTCGTACAGGCGGTTTTGACTGAAATGCGGAATTCGTAATTGGGAATGCGTAATGACCACCAGGGTGTCTTTGGCGAAGAATTGAACTTCAAGATTTCTTGGTGGACTTGGCATATTCGTTGGTTAAAGGGTTTGGTTGCCTGGCTTATTTTGGCTGATCATCCAAATCTTGATCCTTCTGAGTGACCTTGGTGAACTCGTTTACGCCCTCAGCCACAGGCTGACGGGTGGTGGTTCAACTGCCTTTTGGGCGGTTTTGTGGTAAAAAGGTGGCCCATGAAATTCAGCTTCTTCAAACCCAAGCCGCCCCACCGCCGCAATAAGGTGCTTTTTGTGGACGCCGACGGGGCCGCCTTGTCGGTCATGGCCTGCGCCTTCGCGAAGGCGGCGGCTCCCAAGGTCGAGGTGACGGCCGCGGGACTTCACCCCATGGCCCTCCGGCCCGAGACCGTGAAGATCCTGGCCGAGAAAAACCTGACGGGACTGGCCGGGGTGTTGTCGGTCAGCGAACTGCTCAACACCGGTTTTGACACGGTCATCACCATCGGCGCGGCGGCGGCGACCCATTGCCCCAACTTCGGCC
>CAYMOV010000020.1:16252-37951 GCA_964392085.1 uncultured bacterium | reverse complement strand
ATCCGGCTAGGACCGCCATCGGGGCCAATTGGAGCGGAAAGTTCGAGAGGGAGAAGACCCCCAAGGCGGCCAGTCCCCCCAAAGCCCCCACGGCCTCGACGGAGCCTTGCCGGGCAGCCTGGACCAACGGCCCACATCCCATGACGACCATCCCCAACAGGAGGACCAACCCCACCAACCCGCCCTCAGCCCAAACCTGGAGGGGCTCGTTGTGGGTGTGTTCCGTAAGCGTGTAGGGATGCTGGACGAAATCGGCGGGGCCGTAACCCTGGTGTTGGTAGGCCGGGTACTGGACCTTGAAGTTGCCGAGTCCCACCCCGAACCAGGGATGGTCCCGGACCATCCGGGCCGTGACCCGCCAGGTCTCCAGCCGGTACCGCGCGGTGTCACCCGAGAGGCTGAAGGTCTTGAGGCCCCCCTGTTGGGCCAGCAAGACCACGAGCGACAGCATCAGGGCCGCGAGGGCCACCGTCAGCCATCGCCTTTGCCTCTGGAGCGCGGCCTTCCCTACCTCCGAAAGCGCCAAGAACCCCAGGGCCGTTAGGACACCGATCCCCAGGCCGATATAGGCTCCCCGGACCCGCGCGAAGGTGAAAGCCCCGAGCATGAGGGCCATCCAAAGGGCCAGGGTGCGGCGTGGTTTGGCCTGGACCGCCGTCAAGGTCCGAACCAGGGCCCAAGGAAAGAGCGCAAGGAGATAGCCCGCGAGGAAATTGGGGTTTCCGAAAGTGGAGAAGACCCGCTGGTCGAACTCGGATGTCCAAGCCACGCCCCCCTTGAACCCCAAGGCCTGGGCCAGGGCGAAGAGCGAGACCGGCACCGCCGCCGCCGTGATGAGGAAGGCGGCTTTCCGCCTTTGCCGGGGGTCGGCCCCCAAACCCCAAGCGTAGGCCCCCCACAACAACAGCCAATGGATTCCCCCTGGGACGATTTCCCCCGGCGCCCGGGCGGTCAGCAGGGAGACGCCGAACATCCAGGCCGTGAAAACCGAGGCCCAGCGGAAACCCCGGGAGGCGAAGACCCGACGCCAGGCCCCGCTTTTCCGGATCGCCAAAAGGAAAACCAGCGCGGCTGCCGAGATGATTTCCTTTGGAAGGGTGAATCCCTCGGCGGCCCAGGGATCGAGGGCCAGGGGCGCGAGGAAGAAAAGCGCCCCCAGGGCCAAATCCGAAAAACGGACGCGGGGGGATGTGGGGGGCGCGGGGCTCATAGGTTCCCAGGATACCATTGCCGGGCTTGCCGCTCGACCGTCCGGACCTCGGCCGAATGACCCGAACCCTGGAGGGCCGCGACCCATTGGCGGTAGCCGTCCAGGCTGAGGGGCCCCCTTCCCGCGGCTTCCCGCCATTGGCGGAGGGCGTCGGCCGTGTGCCCGGCCTGTTGGCTCATCGAGGCTTCCTGCTCCAGCCAGAGCGGGGTGAACGATTGAAGCCCGGACAAACGGCCCAGGGATTGTTCGGCGGCGGCGGCATCCCCTGACCGGACAGCGTCGACGAGGGGCTTCACTTCCGAAGCCAGGTAGAGGAAGGGTGACGCGTCGGTCCCGGGCCCGGCCCGCGATTCAGGCGGGACCATCCCAGGTTTCAAACGGTAAAGGAAAGCCTGTCCGTCCGAGCCCTCCAAAACAGACCCCCAGCGGAAAGCCTCCCACAGCCTTTTCCAGGCCGCGTCGTCGAGGTCATAGTGGTGGTAACCGCCCGAGACCCGGAGTCCCTCTTGGAGGTTTACCGCCACCAGGTCCACCCCCCGCCGCCGGAGGCGCCCCAGGATTCCGGCTGGGTCCTTTTCTTCCCGCGCGTCAACCGCCAGGTCTTGGGGATCGAAGACCGTGTTGGCGACCGTCCGTCCCGGGTAACCGAGGCTTCTGGCGTCCCCCACCAACAGCAGACCATCGCCGGGCTGGAGGCGTTTCTCCACGAGACGGACCAACGGGAAATAAGGTGTCACGCCGGCCCGGTCGAGGTAGGCCGACCGATCCTCCCGACCCGTCCAAAAACCCACGGGAGAGTAATGGACCAGGCTCATCACGCCCAGGAACAGGAGGGCGACGAGGGCCATGAAACCCATGAGGGCGCCCATCCAACGCCGGAACCAGGGGGCCTCCCCCCCAATCCGGCAGGCCGCCGCGAGATAGAGCGGCGCGAAGCCGATGGCCGCGAACCGCAGGAGATGGGTCACCTGGAAGCAAAGGATAAAAAACAGGATGGATCCCCAACCCAAAAACCTTTCCCCGTCCTTACGGGCCCCCGGAAGAAGCAGGACCAGGGGAGCCACGAGGAACAGGGGGCCCGTGAAGTTGTACCCGTTGGGCGAATCCATGACGAGCCGCCAAGGCAGGGTGAGCCAGTCCAAGGGTTTCTGGACGCTCCAAAGCCTTTGTTCCTGGAGGAGTTGGTGGAACCCCTGGGGATCAACGCCCCATCCTCCCCACACTCCCGCGAAATAGGGCGTGAATGGGTTGCCGGAGAAGACCCCGTTCTTGATCCACCAGGGCATTACCACCCCGAGGGCCGCCAGTGTTAGGAATAGCCAGGCCTTCCAGGACGCCCGCCAGTGGGACCGGCCCAGGGCCAACAGGACGAAAGGCGCGAGGAACACCGCGTTGTACTTGACCGCCACCGCCTGGCCCAGGAACAACCCGGCCAGGGCCCAATCCCTTTTCCGTTGCCGCTCCGCCGCTCGGTCCAGGACATGAAGCGCGAGGATTGAGAACAACACCAAGGGGCCCTCGACCTGGGTGGTCCAAGCCGTCAGGGCGTAGATGGGGCAGGTCAAGACCAGCGCGGCGGCGAAGAAACCGGTGGTGGGCCCGGCCAATTCATCCGCCCATCCCCCGGCGACCAAGGCGGCGCCGATCCAGGCGAGGACCCCAAGGGTCTTAGCGGCTTCGGAACCCCCAAGAAGGTATCCCCCCCAGAGGCAAAGCTCACCCCCATAGGGGAACGTCGCGAACAGCCGGTGGGGCAGGTCCACCAAGGCATGTTGGTGGAGCCAGGTCTCGGGAACGGCCAGGTGGTAGACCTGGGAATCGTAAAAAATCTCCGGCAGGGCCCCGTGGAGTAAGGCCATCAGGGCCATCAGGAAACCAACGGCCAACGGGAACCGGACCCAAGAGTCCCCGACGGGCCGGGCCGGAAGCTCGATCCGCCGGGGACTTCGGAAAAAAGCCCAGGCGAAATCCAGGAACCCGGCGGCCAAAACCAAGAGAAGCAGCGGGCGGAACCAAAGCCCCGCCAAGCCCAAGGCGAGGAACAACCAAGCGTAGACCAGGGCCCCCAGGGCCCCTTGGGCCGCCCACCTAAGGGGCCTGTTCGGAAAGTCCCAGCCCGCCCATTCGATTCCCCGACGGCCGACCGCCTCGTAGGCCGCGAGGATCCCAAAGGCCACGAGCAAGTCCCGGAGGCCCCCGAGAAGATTTGAGCCCAGGATCCCCCAGGCGAAGTTTCCCGATTGGAGGGAGGAGGCCCCGAGGGAATCCAGGGCCGAGAGGGGAATATGGTTTCGGTCCAAATAGATCGCGAGCACTGAGGTGGTCCAAGCCACCATCCCGAGGGCTCCCCAATGGACCGACCTCGCCGGATCATTTTCCTTGGGATTTTGGGACGGGGGTCGGGTCATGGGGGTCCCAACTTCGGGGAAGACCCCGCGTCGATCAACCGTGCGATCAAATGCGGTTCAGGTCGGGGCGGGGCGGGATCCTTCGGGTCCGTCACGGCGTAAAGCGCCAAGCCGCCCTCCTCCCGCAAGGGTCGGAACACCAAGCCGCACCAGCCCTTCAATCGCTCCCGTTGCGCGGGGGTCAGGCGGCTGTAATGGCCGTAATCTTTGGCTGTTTCCAACCCCTCGGCTAGGTTGAGGGCCGCGTGGGTGATGCCCTGGCGCCCAAGCCTCCGGCGGAAGTCCTCCAAGGTGAGGTCCTCCCTCGCCGCTTGGGCCAGGAAGGGATCGTCATCCACTGAGTTGCGGAGTACCCGTCCGGCAAAATAAAGACCGCGTCCTTCCCCCAGGATCAGGAGCTTGCCGTCGGGCGGAACGGCCGATCGGGCCCATTCGGTTAACGGCAGGTATGAATTGTGGAGGTTTCGTTGGAGATACTCTCCCTGGGATTCCCGGAGGGTCCAAACCCCGATCGGGTCCATCCACCCCGCCGCCACATCCAGGTACATCCCGGCGCCCACGACGAGGCAGGCCCCCAGGACCCATCGCGCGGCCTCCGACTGGCCGGACCCCTCGGGCAAGGACCCCAGGGACGCGCCTAACACCACGGCTAAAAGGAGGAAGGAGGCCAATTGGAAACGAAGGAGCGGCGAGAGCAACAATCCCAACCCCAGGATCAACAAGGATGAGCCCAGAAGGGACCCGAGGACCGTCTTCTTGAACTTGAAAAGGAGGAGCAGCGGGACCAACGCCACAACCCAGGGACCCACGGGTTGCGAGAGGTCAAAACCCGGCATGACCGCCCGCCAGGGGATCGGCGGCCATGAGAAGAACTGGGTGGGGGTCAGTTTATTCTCATAAAGAAGCCGCGCCAAACCCCAATCGGGGAGCCTCCATCCCCCGAAAAGGTCCGGGAGGTAGGGATAAAGCGGGTTGCCGGTGAAAATCACGTTTCGGGCGGCCCAGGGGCCGACCAACAGAAGGATCGGGACCGCGAAAACCCAACCCATCCGCCGGTCGTTGGGACGGACCCGGTTTCGGAACAGGATCAGGGCGCCGGCGGCGAGGCCGATGGCCGCCAGGTACTTGGTCGCGATGGCCAACCCGAAGGCGATCCCGGCGGCCGCGCCCCAGGGAACCGACCAACGTTTTTCGCGGCTGGATTGTTGCAGGGCGTAAAGCCCCGCCAGGAGGGCCAGGGCGGTCAACACATCCGACCGGGCCGCCCAACTGTTCAGGACGAGCAGGGGAAACGTCGCGGTCAAGCCGAAGGCCATGACCGCCGAGCGGGGGCGTCCCGAGATTTCCCAGGCCCATCCCCCCGCGAAAAAAGCCGTGACCGGGACCAGGGCCGCGGCCTGGAATTTGGCCGCCTCGGGCCCCTGGAGTAAAAGGCCGTTGGCGAACCAACCCGAAGCCCCGAGGTAGAACCACTCGCACATCTGGCCCGGGGCCGGAACCACGCCATGGGCCCGTAACCACTCATCGGGGACCGCCAGGATATAAACGAGGGAATCGTAGAAAGTCTCCGGGCAGAACGCCAGGGCCAACCCCAGGAGGAGGGTGCCGATCGCGAGGACCCACCCCAAGGGCTCCAGCGAAAGGAGCGGGCCTTGAACGCCCCGGCTTTTAAACCCGGCGTCCCGAAGGGTGAGGACGAAAAGGAACGCCAGTGCCCCACCCAAGAGGGTTGGAAACCAGAGGCCGCAATAGCCCGTCCCCAACCATAAAAATTGGAGTCCGGCGATCCCCAAAACGATTTTCCAGCCAAGTTCCAACCAGGCGTTGGAATACTGCAGGCCCAAAAACCTGCCGATCCTTCCCCCCAAACCCAAGGTAAGCAGCAGGACGCCGATTCCGCCGGCCGCCACGAGGGAGAGTCTTCCGAGCCTTCGAAGGGCTTCGGGGAAAGGGGTGGCGGAAAACCTTGAAATGGAGAGCGCGGATGCCCAGGTCCCCAAATGGGGCGGCGCCTGGATCAAATAGAAGGCGGCGACGCCAAGGGCCCAAAAAAACAATAGCCCCGCCGCCCAGGCAGGAAGTCGACGCGTTTCCACGGGTGCGGGGCTTGGTTTCACGTCGTTACCTCAATGAATCGGGAAAAAAAAAGCACCCTCTCCGACATTGGAGAGGGCGCTTGGCATCGAAAAGCCATGTTTTCAGTTGTTGTCTTGGATGATGGGTGGTTCAGGCGACAAGGGTACAACCCCTGGGGCCCCACCGATCATCAGCCGAGGACGGCTTCCTTGAGGTCCTTGAGCACGCGGAACTTAATGACCTTTTTCGCGGGCACATTGACCATCTCGCCGGTCCGCGGGTTGCGGGCCACTCGGGCTTTGCGGTCCTTCAGTTGGAACACGCCCAAGCCGTCCAGCTTGATCTTGTGTTCTTTCTTCAGGGTTTTGTAGATGGTGTTGCGCAAGGCCTGCATCACATTATCAACATCTTTCTTCTTAAGACCGGTGTCGTTCGCCAGGGAAGCCAGCAGTTCACTCTTGGTCACGCCCTTACCTCCTGGGATTTAAAAGACTTGTAGATATATATAGCCATGCGAAACGAGACTTGGCAAGGGATTTTTACGTGAATTCCCTGATTTCACGGGGGGTTGCACGGTTACCCAACCTTGGTGTGGCCTTCAAATTCTTATTAGGATCGCTTCCTGAGGTGCCACAACAGGGTATTTCGATGGACCCCTAGGGCCCGGGCGGCCTGGGTCCGGTTTCCGCCCGATTCCCGCAAGGCCGCCTCAATAAGAGCGGTTTCTAAACGGTTTTTATGGACCCGCCAAGCGGTTCCATCGGGGGGGAGAGGGGGTTCCGGCGGGGTGGGTTTAAGGCCGAAAGCGGGCCCCAGTGAAGCCGCCCGGACTAGGGTTTCCACCAATTCGGCTTCCCCGCCTAACCAGGGGGTTTGGGATAGGAGACGGGCCTTGGCGATGGGCAATTTCATGCCAGTCAGGTCCCACCATGCCTCTTGGATCCGCTCCGTCAGCCTGGGATATTCCGCCAATCGAGGCATTTGAAGCGTCACCCATCCCGGGTGCCCCTGGACGATTCCGATAAACGAGGCCACGCGGCCCGGAAAATTCCCGGTTGCCCATTTGGAGGACGGGATCAATTCGGCGTGATGGAGGAATTCCCATCCGGGGGAGGCGGGGGCCTTATCCCAGGTTTGTAACCTATCCTTTCGGGTCAGGCAAGCCAGGTCCAAAAACCTTCCCGAACCGGCGGTCGATCCTGCCATAAGGCGAAGCCATCCACCCGCCGCCACGAATGGGACTCCCGGCCCCCCCACCAGCGCCACGGCTCGGTTCGCCTGGGCGGCCTTCTTGAATTCGCTTTGGGCCTTGGCGGGCCAAGAGCGTTCAGGCAGGAAAGCCGGGAGGCCGGAGGTTGAATCCATGGGAGTCACCGTCCGCCTTTCCGCCGAGGCGCCCGTTTCGGCGGTCCCGCGATCCAGGCCGGATCGAAACCAGGCGTATAGGACTCCAACTTCTCCCGAAGCCTGCGGTCTTCCCGCATCCGAAGGAAGAGGAAAAGGTATTCGCTGGCCAGCCCGCACCTGGGACCGAACCGGCGCAGGGCGAAGGTGGTCAGTTTCGCGTATTGGACCCGGGTGGGCGCTTCCCGCTCGGCCTCGCCCCGTTTCGGTCCGGCCCAGCGCCGCACCGGGCGGTAGTGCCGGGCCAGGGCCCGGAGGACCCATCGATCCAGGGGAAAAGCCGATAGGTGGTCCAGCGAAAACAAGAGGATGCAGTCCGCGATCTTGGGGCCGATACCCTCGAGGTCCAACAGGGCGCGCCGGGCGTCCAGGAAGGGGGCCTTCCGGAGGCCGGGGAGGTCGAGTTTACCCGCCGTCACGGCCTCCGCCACTTTCAGGACGCGCTCACCCCGGGCCCGGTAATTGTTCACGAAGGGGCGGAGGGTCTCCGGCCGCAGGCCGGCCAAGTCGGCCGGTTCCGGGAAGTCCACCCAAGATCCCAAGCCCTCCCGGGGGGCCGGGATCTTTCGCCCGAAGGCCCCGCAGAACTTCTCCAGGGCCTGGGTGATGACGGAAACCGAGAGTCCCTGGGCGAACATGAAACTGACCGCGCACTCGAACGGCTCCTGGCGGATCAGGCGGAGCCCCGGCAAGGCGCGAAGGGACTCGCGCATCACCGGCTCCTCGCCGAACTCGGCTTCCAGCTTCTCGAGGGGGTCATCGAGCCGCAAATACCTCGACAGCCATTCCCCGGGTTCCTCCCCACGGACCCGGTCGGCGCCGCAGGTCCAGTGGATCCCCCCTGCGTCCTGGCGCAGGATCCAACCGGCGCCGCCCGCCACCCCGAGGAACTCCCCCGTCTCCGGGAGGGATCTCCAACGGAACGCCTGGCCGCATAAAAGGGTCAAGCCCAGCGAAGTGGGTCCGGCGAGGTCGAGACGTCCTTGAAGGGGTCTCAGTTCATCCTCCGGTAATAAACCGCCCCGACCCCCAAACCCACCAGGTGGATGAACAAGGTCCCGGCGTCCCAATGGCCGAGAACCCCGGCGTTCACCCAGACGAAGACACCCGCGTGGATCCCGAGGGCCCATGGCGCCCAGCGCCGCATCTTCCAATAACCGACCGCCACGCCGATCAAGGCAAGGGTCATGAGGGAAAGGAAGAGCGGATACCAAGAAGCGAGGCTCTGGGCCCCCGGGAGGTAAATCACCAGCATGATGAAGAAGGCCCGCAGAAAAACCAAAACGGCGAACAAGACGATCGGCCAAGGTTTCGGGGAGGAAGGACTCATGGGGTCAACTCCACTTTTTGGTAGACGATTTCCCTACTTAACCACATTTCCGGGGGTTTCTCACGGTCCCGGGGAAGGGGAGGCCTCGGGGCTTCAACCGATTTCCGGCGGCTGAATCCCAGGTTGGGAACGTTTTCAGAATGAAAGTCACCTTTTCCAATCCGCTGGCATCCCTTTTGCGTTAGGTGGACCCATTCCCCATAGGCACCCCAGGACCGCTGGGCCTGGGGCAGGGATAAATGGGTCACCCTCTTAGCCCCCCGTGGACAAAGGCCCACGGTTCAAAATTCAAGGGGATGAGGGTACCCGTCGTTCGTGATTTTACCAGACCGTGCGGGTTCCGTTTCATTCCCGTACGATCCGCCCCCGAGAATCTGGGGCACAACGCTTGAAAGGAAGACGTCATGAACACCCTCCGAACCCTGGTCCAATGGCACGCCGAGGAGCACCTGAAACGGAATGATCCCTTCGGCTGGTGCGAAAAGGTCTATCACGACGCACAGGGCGATGAACTCCAGGTTCCCTGGGCGTCCTTGGAGCCCAACCCCCACCTGGTCCGCTGGTTCCGGGAGGCTGGGTGGGACGGCAAGGAAAAGAAGGCCCTGGTCGTTGGCTGTGGCCTGGGGGACGACGCGGAATTCCTGTCCCGCAAGGGGTTCGAGACCACCGCCTTCGACGTTTCGCCCACGGCGATCCGTTGGGCCCAAAGCCGTTTCCCGAAGAGCCTAGTCCAGTACGAACGGATCGACCTGTTCGAGACACCGGAATCATGGGAAGGACGGTTCGACCTGGTCGTGGAGGCCTACACCCTCCAATCGTTCCAACCGCCTTTCCGAAGCCAAGCCGCGGTTCCCCTGGCCGCCTTCCTGGCCCCCCAGGGCCTGTTGTGGGTGATCACGCGGGGACGCAACCCCAACGAGGAGACCTCGGGACCGCCTTGGCCACTCACCCGGGGGGAACTGGAGTCCCTGCGCCGGACCGGGCTGCGGTCCGTGGCTTCGGAGGATTTCATCGAGCCGGGGGAGGACGGGGCGGTGCTTCGGTACCTGGGGCTTTACCGGAAATAAACCGGGCGAAAAAACCTAAAAGCGGGTCCCCCGACTTCCGGCTTCGCTAACGCGACGCCGGACAATCCGCTCGGGATGGAGGATTCGGGCTTTCATCCCGAGTGAGGGCCGCAAAGCGGGTCGACGAGGAATCCGCTTTCCTGATTTTTGGGGTGGTTGACTCGATCACCGGCCGGGCGCTACGCCTTGACGGCCAGCTCATTCATCAGGCAATAGGGCGTGACCTTCTCGGCCTTGCCCTTGAGTTGGACCGGGGGCCTGGACTCCACGAAATAGCGCTGGCTGACCAATCGGGCCATTTTTTCGTCCATCAGCACTTCCCCCGCGGGGGACACGGAACAGAGCCGGGAGGCCAGGTTCACGGAGTCGCCGATCAAGGTGAATTCCCGGCGGTTCCGGCTTCCCACGTCGCCCAGGATGGCTTCCCCGGCCACCACCCCGATGCCCAACCCCAGGGTGACCCCCTTGGATTTGAGGAGCGCCTGCCGGTCCAGGATCTCCTGGAAACGGGCCTGCATGGCCTGGGTGGTTTTGGCCACCCGTTCCGCGACGCCCTCTTCCCCGATGTCCGGGCGTTTGAAATAAGCCAGGATGGCGTCCCCGATGTACTTGTTGATCTCGCCGCCGCCCTGGGCCAGGACGGCTTCCAACCCCGTGTAGATGACGTTCAGGACCTGGACGGTCTCGGCGGGCGTCAACTTCTCCGACATGGAGGTGAAGCCCCGGAGGTCGCTGAAGAGCACGAACACGCGCTTGAGGCTTCCGGCCAACATGCTGGACCCCTGCGCCGCGTGGGCCGAGGCTTTCTGGCCCAGGTAGGAGTCCAGGGCCTTCCGTTGGGTGTGGTTTTCCTGGATCAGGGCCTTCGTGCGATCCGTGGCTTGGGTCAGGACGGCCGTCATCTCCGCCTCGACCTTCCAGGGGGCCATCTTCCGGATGACCCGGAACTCCGGTGGAAGCGAACCGGATTGGATCAGGAACCGCTGGATCCGGTTGAACCACCCGAGGCTCTCATGCCATTGGAGGAGTAGGCGGAACCATTCCAACCCGAGGAACGCCCCCACGATCATGGCGAGGGCGAAGGGTAGCTTCGCGGTCCAAACCCAGACGGCCGCCCCCGCGCCGGCGGCCAGGAGGAACTGGAGGATTCGTTCGGGCAGTGAGGAAGGGCTTCCGGGGTTTTTAGACATGCCTGGGTTTGGATTCATGTGAACACTTTAACCTTCCCCAAGTTTAAAACCCAAGTCCCCCGTATCGATCCGGGGGACGTTCGTTTACCTTGGTCCGGGCAAAAATCGTTTTTTGCCCGTTCACATCAAGGCTCGACGCTTATTTTGTCTTTTTGAACTCAAGGGACGCCGAATTGATGCAGTAACGCTTCCCGGTCGGGGCGGGCCCATCGTCGAACAGGTGCCCCAAGTGTCCCCCACAGCGGGAACAAAGGGCCTCGATCCGAAGCATGCCGAAGGACCGGTCCTCATGGATTGAAACCGCCCCGGATTCCACCGCCTCATAAAAGCTCGGCCAACCGGTTCCGGAATCGAATTTGGTGGAAGAGGCGAAAAGGGTTTGTCCGCAACCTGCGCAAACGTAGACGCCGGCCTCGTGCTCGCTCCAATAGCGGCCCGAAAAGGCGCGCTCGGTCCCGGCCTTCCGAAGGGTGTCATATTGCTCAGGGGAGAGGTGCTGTTTCCACCAACTGTCGGGCTTCTTGCCCCAATCCTGGGTCTGGTCCATGGTCAATCCTTTGGAGGTTTTGGGCGGATCGGCGACGCGGGAAACCCGTTCGGCCGAGCCCAGGTGGACGGTCCCGATCGAAACTAGGATTCCGGCGAGGATTCCGATTGTTTTTTTCATGTCGCCCTCCAGCTTGGGGGTCCTAACGGTGAAAAATCAATGGGGATGCCTTGTCTTGGGATCGGAGCATCGTTTTACCCGTCCACTTCCACACTTCCATAGAACGGCTCCCAGGTGGGGCGAAAGTCGATGCGCTCTGGCCCAAACCCAAAAACCCGTATAGACTACCGTCATTCGGGTGGCATCCCCCTTCCCCTCCCACACTTCCCGGGCTTCCCAAGATAGGTTCCATCCTGATTCCACGGAGTGGACTTCATGTCGTTCTCCAACGAACACCGCCGCCATCCCCGGGTCACCTGCCAGATCGAGGCGGAAATCCGGAGCCTGGACCAGGAGCGCCCCTCCACCTCATCGTTCAAGGAGTTCCGCCAGAACCTCCTCAAGAGCCTGGTGAAGAATGTCAGCCTGGGGGGGGCTTTCCTGGAAGCCAACAGCTCCATCCGGAAGGGGGATATTTTGCGGATGGAATTCACCTTGCCGGGGCACAGCCTGCGGTTCGCGGCCTTTGGGGAGGTCTGTTGGTCGGACAAGAGCGGGGGTGGTTTGAGGTTTTTGGCCTTGGCCGAGGAAGGCCAAGTGGCTTTGAAGGAATATATTCATGGCGTGCTTAGGCATTAAAGGCTTTAAAAACGCCCAAAAAACACCCGCTAGGGCCCGGGAGACCCCGCCCCCCTCAACTTATCCCTTGAGCATTAAAATCGACCCGAAGCGTCCCGTCTTGCCGCCCCCCGCCGCCTCGACGCGGTGGGAATAAAACAGGTCCAGGTTGTCCGTAGTGCAGATGCCGGGGCGGATCAGGTTCTTTTCCGGCATCCCGGCGTCCAGGAGTTGCCGCGCGTTGGCCGCCTCCAGGTCCAGGTGCCAACGGTCCCCGAATCCCCGGCGAAACACCTCCTCGGCCCACTCGAACGCCTTCACGAACGGTCCCCGCACCTCTTCCCCCACCTCGAAACAGCAGGCCTCGATGCAGGGTCCGAAAGCCGCCCGCACGTCCGCCGGATCCGAACCGTAATCCTCCACCATCGACCGAAGGGTCTGGACCCCGATCCCCTGGACCGTGCCTTTCCATCCCGCGTGGGCCAGTCCCACCACCTTCTTCACCGGGTCATGAAAAAGGATCGGGAGGCAATCCGCCGTTTGGATCAGGAGGGGGACCTTCGGGACATTCGTGATGAGCGCGTCCGCGTCCTCCATGGGATCATCGGAGGCCCCCCGGCCCGCGTCGCCCGCGGCCACCCGGACCACCTTGCCGCCATGGACCTGGTTCACCGTCGTGAGCCGACGGGGATCCACCCCCAGGGCGCGGCAGAGCAGGTCCCGGTTCTCCCGAACCCTCATAGGCCTATCCCCGACCCGGTAATGGAGGTTCAAACCGGCCAGGGGCCCCTCGCTGACCCCGCCCAATCGTGTGGAGCAGGCCTGGACCAGGTCCGACCCCGGGCCGAGGCCCGGGAATTCCACCCACGAAACCCCACCCTTGTTCGGGGTCGCCACGGCGACCCCCGACCGAATTCCCCTCATCGTATCCCCCTGGTCATGGCTTGGCCTTCGACCGCATGTCGGCCAGTTCCTCAATCCGGTCCCGGTAGGCGAGGATGCCGTCCGCGATGGCCCGGGCGATCTGGTCCCGCCAGGCGGGATCCTCCAGCTTCTTTTCCTCGTCCTTGTGGGTGATGAAGGCCGTCTCCACCAGGATCGAGGGCATGTTGACCCGGGCCAGCACGTAGAACGGTGCCTGCTCGATCCGGAGGATCTTTTGGCCCAGCCGCTGTTGGATGCGCTTGTCGACCTCTTGGGCCAGGAAATAACTCCGTTCGCGGTATTTGTTGTGGTTCATGTCCGCGAAGGTGAAGTCCATGAAGTCGCCCTCGATGTTCTCCCGCTCCAGGAGGGCGGCCTCGTTGCCCGTGGCCTTGGAGCTGTAGACATAGGTCTCCGTGCCCTTAGCCGTGTGCTTCACGTTGGCGTTGCAGTGGATCGACACGAACAGGTCCGCCTTGTGCCGGTTGGCGAAATCCGTCCGGTACTTGAGGGTAATGTAATGGTCCCGGTCCCGGGTCATGAGCACTTCCAGGTCCGGTTCCCGCTTCAGGAGATCCACCACCTTCTGGGCGATGGCGAGGGTGGCCTGCTTTTCCCAGAACTTCTTGCTGAAACCGCGGGCCCCGCCGTCCTTCCCGCCGTGGCCCGGGTCGATCACGATTCGCCGCACCTGGTAGACCCGGGTCCGGTTCAGGTGGATCGTCTGGACCCGTTGGATCTCGGGGGGCAGGGTGGGTTCGGGGGAGAGCGCCCCCCCGGGGGATGGGATCGCCAAAGGGCCCGGGGTGGTCGGGATCACCGGCCCCGTCTCGCCGCCCTCGATCTCCCGCCGCAAGTCCTCGGGATCCACGCCCCCCACGGTGATGGAACCCAGGTCGTCGACATAGGTGGCCCGTACGTTCATCAGGGCCCGTAGGAGGTCCGCGGCGGCCTCCGGTTCCACGGCCAATTGGCCCTGAACCATCTCCGCCGGCGGGAGAAAAATGGACTCCGTGCCCTCCACGAGGGCGTAGGGCTGGGATAGGACGAAGACCGCCTTGCGTCCGGCCCGGGTGAGGGCCACCCGGCCCGTGGTGGGTTGGTAATCCACCGCGGCCCCGTAAAAATTCGCCACGTCCAGGAGGGGGATCCAGGTCTTCCCGCCCTCCTCCCGGAGGGGGATGACCGAAGCCTGTTCGGGCCGGTAGGTGTAACGCAGGTTGATCGTCGGGGGCCCGCATCGGATCGAGGCGGCGGCCCCCAGGAGGAACCCCAGGGAAAGGAGAAGCCTTCGTTTCACTTTTTAAGGGCCTTCCCGCGGGGAGCGGCCTTCGCCCCCGTTGGGTGGATTTTCTTGATCCTGAAATAGGCGCTGATGGACCTTGGTCGTCCTTGCCGATCCTTGGCGGTGAGGGTCAACATATGGCCGCCCCGGACCAGGGGCACCCGGACCGGGTATCGGAAGGCCTTCGTGATCGGGTCGAACTTCAGGCCCTTCATCACCTCATCCCCGAAACGCAGGGTGAGGGTCTTGGGATCCAGGTCGTCCAGGATCTTGGCCTCAACCACGGGCTTGAGGTCGTCCAGGACCGCGCCATCCCGGGGCGTCAAGCCCTCCAGATGAAGGACCTTCGGCCCGAAAAAGGAGGCGAAACGCTCATGTTTCGTCCCGATCGTCACCAATTCGCGGCGGATCTCGAGCGGATCGATGGTCGCGTCGTTGGTCCCCGGGTTGACGGTAAAGGCCAACTTGTACCCGGCGGCCTTCACCGCCTCCATAATCTCGTCGTTGAAGACTCCGTAGGGGTAAGCGAAGGCCTCCACGGGGGTCTTGAACCGTTCCATCAGGAAAGCCCGGGAACCGCCCACTTCCCGTTTCACTTCCTCGGCGTACTTCGCCGGGGGGTCGAAATCCTTCCAAAGGGCCATGTTGGGATGGGTCTGGCTGTGGGATTCCAGTTCGACTTTCCCGGAGGCCATGGCGTCCAGGTCCTCCAAGCGAAGGGCCAAGGCTCCCTTTCCGCGGACAAAATCCGTATAGACGAAAAACACCCCCGGGTATCCGAACTCCCGGAGGATGGGATATCCGACTTCGAAGACGGACCTGAAGCCGTCGTCGAAGGTGATCAAAACCGATTTATCCGGCAGGGATTGCCCCTTCCCATAAAACGCGATCACTTGATCCAGCGTGACCGGCGTCCAACCTTGGTCCTTGATCCATTGGAGTTGCCAGCGGAACTCCCTGGGGTTGACCCGGTAAGTGGCGATTCCCTTGTCCGTTTTCTCCCCGAATTGGTGGTATCCCAACACCACGAGGACCGGCCCTTCGCCCGCTGGCGCGGGAGTCCCCGTCGGGGTCACGGACGGACCGGCGGGATGGTCTTTCCCGCAAACCGGGGAAACCCCCAAAAGGGCCGCCAAGGCGAAACCCGCCCAAATCCGATGGTTGAAAACCCGTCCCCTCATGGTCCCCCTCGCGGTACCAACACGACCGACGTCCAAACAAAATCCAATTTCACCACAGAGACACAGGGCGACCCTTTATGGAAAACCAAGAGAATGTTTTCCTTCCTTGTGTCTCCGTGTCCCTGTGGTAAATAGGTTTGCCGTTGCCTCCGGTCAGTTCAAGGCCTTGTGCGTCAGGCGGCGGCGCAGGTAGGCCGGGATGTCGTACTGTCCCGCGGCGAAATCCAGGGAAACCTCGCCCGAAGCCTCCTCCCGCTCCGTCGGCGTGGCGCCGGCCTTGCCGGGCTGGAAGTTCTGCAGGACGAAGTCCTTGAACTCCTTCAACGGCTCCTCGGGGGCGGCTTCCAGCGGCGCGAAACCCGTGGCCACCAGGGTGACCCTCAGGCCGTCGTGCAGGTTCTCGTCCTTCACGATGCCCGGCACGATCTCGGCGCCCGGACGGGCGGCCTTCGAGATGAACCCGTTGATCTGTTGGAACTCGGTCATCGAGAAGTTGTTGCCCGCGGTGATCTGCACCAGGACCGCGCTGGCCCCGGCGATGTCCACGTCCTCCAGGAGCGGGCAGGCCACGGCCTGCTGGACGGCCTTGAGCGCCCGATCCTCGCCCGTGCCGTAGCCCGAACCCATGAGGGCCTTGCCCTTGCCGGTCAGGATGCGCTTCACGTCGGCGAAGTCCCGGTTGATGAAGCCCTCGGAGTGGATCACGCCCACGATGCCCTCGACGGCCTGGACCAGCACCTCATCCACCCGGCGGAACGCCGTGAAGAAGTCGGTGTTGGCCTCGCTCACCACGTTGAGGCGCTCGTTGGGCACCACGATGATGGCGTCCACGAAGGGCAATATGGCCTTCAGGCCGTCGTCGGCCTGGGCCTTCCGGACCGGGCCCTCGAACTCGAAGGGACGGGTCACGACGGCCACGGTCAAAATGCCCATCTTCTTGACGATCTCGGCCACCACGGGCGCGGACCCGGTGCCGGTGCCCCCACCCAACCCGGCCGCCACGAACACCATGTCGGCGCCCTCGACGGCCTTCTGGATCTCGTCGGCGGACTCCAGGGCGGCGTCGCGGCCCACCTTGGGGTCCCCGCCGGACCCGAGCCCCTTGGTCAGGCGCCCGCCCAACTGGAGCTTCTTCCCGGCCAGGTTCTTCTTCAGCGACTTGTAGTCGGTGTTGGCCGAGATGAACTCGACCCCGCGGATGTCGGCGGTGACCATCCGGTTCACCGCGTTGCAACCGCCCCCGCCCACCCCGATCACCTTCAGGTTCGCCACGTACTGCTGCACGTCCTCGTCCACGAACTCGATCATTTCATTGCCTCCGGTCTGCGTTTCAGGTTTCACCCCAAGGTTTTCAGGACCTGGACCCTCCGACCGCCGCGGAAAGGTTTTTCGTCTCACCTTCCGCCCCCCGGGCCCTTGGTGTGCCCGGGGTTTCTCGATCGGTATCCGGAATCTTTCTTCAGCGCCTCCTCTTGGATGGGGCCCGAAGGGCCCCCCGTCCCAGCCTTACAACGAATCCCCGAACCCTTCGACTCCCTCCGGTCACCCAGGGCGGGCCATCACAAGGAATCTCCGAACCAACTTTTCATGCGGGCCACGATGTCGGACACCATGCCGCCGCCGGAGACCGCCGGACCCTTCTTGGAGGCGCGGGGTCCCAGGGATTGGAACCCCATGAGCACCAGGCCCACCGCCGTGGAATAGGAGGGGTTCGACACCACGTCGGTCAGCCCTCCCACCCGCTTGGGGGAGCCGATCCGCACCGGCAGTCCCAAAACCTTCTCGGCCAGCTCGGCGGTGCCCTCCATCAGGGCCGTCCCGCCCGTCAAAACCACGCCCGCCGGCACCCGGTCCTCGAACCCGTGTTTGCGAAGTTCGGTGCCCACCAGTTCGAAGATCTCCTCCATGCGGGCTTCGATGATCTCGGACAGGACCCGGCGCGGCACCCGCCGCTCGCTCCGCCCGCCCACCCCCGGCACGGGGATCTCCTCGTCCTCCCGCACCATCTTGGTGAGGGCGCAGCCGTACTGGAGCTTGATCTGCTCCGCCTCGGTGTTGGGGGTGCGGAGCCCCACGGCCACGTCGTTGGTCACCAGGGCCCCGCCCAGGGTGATGATGCCCGTATGCCAGAGGCTGCCGTTGATGAAGATGGCCATGTCCGTCGTCCCGCCGCCGATGTCCACCAGGCAGACCCCCAGTTCCTTCTCGTCGGGGGCCAGGATGGCCTCGGCGGAGGCGAGGGGCTGAAGGATGATGTCGGCCACGGCCAACCCGGCCCGCTCCACGCTGCGCACGATGTTCTGCACCCCCGTGACCGCGCCGGTGACGATGTGGACCTCGCTCTCCAGGCGAACCCCGCTCATCCCCACGGGGTTCTTGATGCCGTCCTGGTCGTCCACGATGTATTCCTGCGGGATCACGTGGATGATCTCCCGGTCCAGGGGGATCGCGATGGCCTGGGCCGCCTCGATGACCCGCAGGCGGTCCTCCTCGGTGATCTCCTTGTCGCGGCGCGACACGGCGATCACCCCCCGGCTGTTGAGGCCCTTGATGTGGCCCCCGGCGATGCCTGCGTACACCGCGCCCGCCTGGACGCCGGCCATGCGCTCGGCGTCCTGGATCGCCTTCTTGATGGAGATGATGGTCTGCTCGATGTTCACCACGGCGCCCTTCTTGAGGCCCGTGGAGGGGGTGGTGCCCACGCCGATGACGTGGACCTGCCCTTCCTCGTCCTGTTCCCCGATGATGGCGCAGGTCTTGGTGGTCCCCAAGTCCAGCCCCACGACGATGTCGTCCTTCACCTCTTTCGCCATGCCGCTCACCTCGCTTTCTGTTTGAAAAGTTCGCGCCCGGAGGACGCATGAATTCGTCGGATCACCTTGGTTGCCGTCACCCACCGGCAAAGCCGGGGGACAGGAGTCTCACCTTTCCGCATTCCACCCCTCCTTCTTATCGGTTCCGCACCAAAACCTGGTCCTTGTAACGGAAATCCAGGGAGCCCGCCCTCTTTCCCTTGGAACCCAGGTCGCTCAGCACCGCGGCCAGGCGCCGCAGCTCCAATTCCCCCACCTCGAGGCCGAACTTGGCCTCCAGCCCGTCCAAAAACGTCACCTTGAGGGTGTTGTCTTCCCCCAGGTTCACCTCGGACACGTCCCCATACAGCGCCGGGTCCTCCTTTTGGAGGAAGTCCAGCAACCGCAGGGCCGGGGCCACGGCCAGGGCCACCTTCGTGGTGCCCGCGGCCTCGGGGCCCGCCGCCACGCCCGAGAGGATCGGCAGGTCCTCCGCCTGGAGCGCCGTGGAAGGCGGCAGCAGGCGCCCCTCCGCGTCCACGCCCCAGATCCGGCCGGCGTCCAGCAGGGCCTCGGGTTTCCGCTCCCGGACCGAAATCAGGATGGACTGGGGGAGGCGTCGCTCGATGTAGACCTTGTCCACCCAGCCCAGGCTTTCCACGCGCTTTTCGGCGCCCGCGAGGTCGAGCCGGAACATGTCCGATCCCGTCGCCAGGGCGGCCGCCGAACGCACGTCGTCCTCCGTGAGGAAATGGGTTCCCGTCACCTTCACGTCCGAAAGTTTGAATCCCGCCAAATCCTGGAGGGCCACCGTGACCCGCCCCCGCAGGGCCAGGATCGCCCCCCCCAGGACCAGGACCCCTAGGACCCGAAACACCCACCGTCCGCCGAAAGCCCGGACCCGCGCCGCCGCCCGGGGCTTCTGGTTCGGACCGGAGGCGGCCCAAGCCTTCCGCTCAGGGGCCGCCGGGCGGTAAAATCCCGAGTCAGGCCCGGTCGAAACGCCCCCGTTCACGGTCCCCGAAGTCGAACCGACGGTCTTCCGGTTCACCGCTTCAGCCGGCTTCCTCTTGAGGAAGCTGAAAAGGCCCCCACCCGGCTGTTTTGGTTTCTGGGGGGAAACCAACCCACTCCGGACGGATCCCGTCCTCAAACCCGAGGGGATTCGGCTCGGGGAGGAACCCGAACGGCTTCCCCACGACCCCATTCCGCTGGGGCGCTGGGTCGTCCCCCGACTCCAAAAGGAGGCGGTTTCCCTCCGGCTCCCAGTGGAGCCGGTCAGGGGGACTCGGGTTCCCTTGTAGAAGCTCACGCGGCTTGCTTGCCTTTCGTCTTCCGGCCTTTGACCGCCATCGTCACAAGGGTCCGCACCAGCTTCGGCATGGGATAGCCCACGGCCTTGGCGGCCTCGGGGAACAGGGAGGTGTCCGTGAAGCCCGGCACCGTGTTCACCTCAAGGATCTGGGGTTCGCCCCAGGCCTTCCCCTTGCGCGGCACGATGAAGTCCGCCCGCCAATAGCCCTCACAACCCAGGCTCTCCCCGGCCTTGAGGGCCAACTGCTGGACCCGCCGCCTCACGCCCGCCGGCAGCCGCGCCGGCAGGAGGTGTTGGGAATGCCCCGGGGTGTATTTCGCGTCGTAATCGTAAAACTCGTTCTGGGGCACGATCTCGATGACCGGCAAGGCTTCCCGTCCCAGGACCCCCACGGTCACCTCGACCCCCGACAGGTATTTCTCCACCAGGGCCCAGGGGCTTTCCTTGAACGCCTTTCGGAAGGCCGCCGGGAGATCCTTCGCCTGTTTCACCAGGGACACCCCCACGGCCGAGCCGGAATCGGCGGGCTTCACCACCAGGGGCAGTCGGACCTTCAGGTCCTGGAGGACCGCCGCGGGGCGGTATTCCTTCCGGTGGACGGCCTGCCAGGGCGCCGTCGGGATGCCGTTGGCCTCGAAGACCAGCTTGGCGCAGGCCTTCTGCATGGCGAGGCCGCAGGCCAGGGGGCCCGGACCCGTGTAGGGCAGGCCCATTCCCTCAAGGAGCGCTTGGCACCCCCCGTCCTCCCCCCATCCCCCGTGCAACACGATGAAAGCCGCGTCCAAACGGGCCTTTTGCAGTTTCTCCCGGAGCCGCTTCCCGTTCCGGTCGGCCCCCGTCAAGTCGAACGGCACCGCGCGGTAACCGGCCGCGATCAGGGCCTTGGTGACCGACTTACCGGAGGCGAGCGAAACTTCCCGCTCCGAATTCCAACCGCCCATCAGGACTCCCACGCGCATGAACCGCTCCCTTCGAATGTGCTTCGTCCGCCCCATCTTGTTTCCGGCCTCAAGCCCGGTAAAAGACCGGCCCGGTCCGGTTCCACCACACGTCTCCCACGGCTTCCCAGTCCCAATCGCCCAGGGGAAGGACCTCGGGTTCCAACCGGACCCCGAACTTTTCCCTCACCCGCTTCTGCACTTCCCGCATGACCTTCGCCACGTCCCCGGCGGTCCCGCCGTCCGACACGATGAAGTTCGCGTGGACCTCGCTCACCCGGGCGCCCCCTACCCGGAAGCCCTTCAACCCCAGCTCTTCCGTCATCCGCCCCGCCGAATCGCCCTCGGGGTTCTTGAACACGCTCCCCGCGTTGGGCTCGGTTCGGGGTTGCTTGCCGCGCCGGTTCTGGAAGTATTCCTTGATCTTGGACTCGATCAAGGCCGCCGGCTCCCGGTCCGCCCGGACCAGCACCTCCACCACTAGGTCCCCACTCTCCTTGATCGTCGAGTGCCGGTAATCCACCCGGTACTGGTCCTTCCCCAGGGTCCTCACTTCGCCACGGCTCGTCACGACGGTCACTTCCTCCACCCGGGTCCCGATCCATTCCCGCCGGGCCCCCGCGTTGCCCACCACGGCCCCCCCGACGTTCCCGGGGATGCCCGCGCAGAACTCCAGGCCCCCCAGGTGGACCTCCCGGGCCCGGTTCATCAAGGTCACCAGGCGGGTCCCCGCCTTCACCCGCAGCTTGTCGCCTTCCACTTGGATCCCCTGAAACCCCCGGCCCAGCCGGATCACCACGCCGTCGAACCCCTCGTCCGCGAAGACCACGTTGGACCCCCCGCCGAGGACCAGGTACCGTCCCTGCCTCGCGTGGAGGAAGGTCATGAGCCGGCCCAGGTCCTCGAGGTCCTTGGGCTCCGCCAAGGCCCCCAGGGGCCCGCCCAGGTGGTAGGTGGTCAGGGGGGCCGCCGGGACCCCTTCGGTCACTTTCCCCTTCAGGATGTCCTTCAGCTCCTCGAAGGCCACTTCTTCCTCTTTCGTTTCAATCCCGTTCATCTGAGGCATTCGCCTTGTCTTTGCTTTCAGCCAACGGCTAACGGCTAGCGGCATTTGTCATCTGTGCTTCTGAACGAGATCCGCCCCCACCTTCCAAATGTCCCCCGCGCCCATGGTCATGAGCACGGTCTTGGCGTTGAGCCGCCCCTTGAGGTACTCGACCAAAGCGGAGCGGTCCTCGATGTATCGGGCGTTGGGATGGTGGTTCTCATGGAGGGCCTCCAGGAGGGTCTTGCCGGTCACCCCGGGGATGGGTTT
>CAYMOV010000020.1:0-16152 GCA_964392085.1 uncultured bacterium | reverse complement strand
GGTTCTCATGGAGGGCCTCCAGGAGGGTCTTGCCGGTCACCCCGGGGATGGGTTTCTCCCGGGCCGGGTAGATGGCGGCGATCACCACCTCGTCCGCGTCCCCGAAGGACTTTCCGAACTTGTCCCGGAGCAGCTGGGTGCGCGAGAAAAGGTGCGGCTGGAAGACGCAGACCAGTTTCTTCGAGCCCGCGAATCGCTTGGCCGCCCGGAGCGTCTCGGACACCGCCGTCGGGTGGTGGGCGTAGTCGTCCACCACTTCGGCGCCCTTGTAGGTCCCGAGCAGTTCGAACCGTCGCTTCACGCCGGTGAAGTCCGACAAGCCCTTGGCGATGGAGGAAAAGGGCACCTGCAGTTCCAGCGCCACCGAGGCGGCCGCCAGGGAATTGAGCAGGTTGTGGCGCCCCGGGACCTTGATCGTCACCCGGCCAAGGCGGCGGCCCCGGTCGAAGAGGTCGAAGGCGCTTCCCCGGGGGCCCAGGACGACCTTCCGGGCCGAGACCTGGGCTTCCTTGGCGAACCCGTAGGTCGTCACCCGCCGCTTCACCTGGGGCAGGATCAGCCGCACTTGCGGATCGTCCACGCCCAGGATGGCGCAGCCGTAGAAGGGCACCTTGTTGGCGAAGGTCACGAAAGCCTCGCGGATCCGGTCCACGCTGCCGTAGTAGTCCAGGTGGTCGTCGTCGATGTTGGTCACCAGCGTGACCATGGGCGACAGCAGGAAGAACTCACCGAAGGCCTCGCAGGCCTCCGCCACCAGGTACTGGCTGGCCCCCAGTTGGGCGCCGGTCTTATGGAAGGCGTCCACTTGGCCCCCCACCACCAGGGTGGGGTCGAGCCCGGCCCGCTGGAGCACCATACCGATCATGGAGGTCGTGGTGGTCTTGCCGTGGGTGCCGGACACCGCGATGCCGTACTTGAGGCGCATAAGCTCGGCCAACATCTCGGTGCGGGGGATCACGGGGATCGCCAGGCGCTTGGCTTCCTGCAGTTCAGGGTTGTCCATCGGCACCGCCGCGGAGAAGACCGCCACGTCGGCGCCGCGGACGTTCTCGGCCTTGTGGGCGAAGACCACCTTGACGCCCATGGCCCTCAGGCGGTCGGTGACGTCGGAGGACTTCAGGTCGGACCCGCTGACCTCGTAATGCATGGACCGGAGCACGGCCGCGATGCCGCTCATGCCCGCCCCGCCGATTCCCACGAAGTGCACGCGCCGCACGGCGCCCAGGGGCCCGTTGGCCACCGGGGAGGTCTTTTTGCTGGTCTTCTTGGTCGCCATCTTGTCGTTTCCCTCTGATCCAGAGGCCGTTTCCCGGCCTATCGTTGAAAGTCGTCCCATCCGCCAACCGCTATCCGCCATCCGCGTTCCTAGCGCTTCGTCGCCAATTCCTTCAGGATCGCGGCGATCGTCTCCGCCGCCTCCGGCTTCCCCACCCTCCGGCTGGCCTCGGCCATGGCCGCCAACCGGTCAGCGTCGTTCACCAAGGCGATCAGGGTCTCCAGCAACCGTCCCTCCGCCGCGTCCTTCTGGTCGATCACCAGGGCCGCCCCGGCCTTCTCCAGGGCCCGCGCGTTGGCCTCCTGGTGCATCCCCGCGTAGGGGTAGGGCACGAACACCGCCGGCAACCCCCGGGCCGCCGTCTCGGCGCAGGTCATGGCCCCCGACCGTCCCACCACCAGGTCCGCGGCCGCGTAGGCCTCGTGCATGTTGGTGATGAAGGGCCGCGTCACCACTTGCAAGGGGCACTTTTCCAGCTGGTCCGTCGTCTCCTTGAAGTCGTTCCGCCCCGTCATGAAGATGAACTGGGCCGGCTGGACCCCCTCCCCCATGAACCGGATGGCCTCCAAGAACACCGTGTTCAGGCCCCGGGAGCCCTGGCTCCCCCCCAGCAACAACAGGGTCTTGGCCCCCTCCTTCAGTTTGAAGGCCTTGAGCGACGGCTCCCGCTCGGCGGTCCGGATCTCTTCCCGAACCGGGATCCCGGTCCATACCGTCTTCTTCTTGGAGAACCGCTTCAGGGTCTCCTCGAACCCCACCACCACGCGCTTGGCGAAGGGAGCCAGGAACCTCGCCGCCAGGCCCGGCTTCACGTTGGGCTCCAACAGCACCACCGGAATCCCCCGCAGGGCCGCCGAGAAGCTCACGGCCGCCGAGGCGTACCCCCCGGTGGAGAACACCACCTGGGGCCTGAACCGCGAAAGCACCGCCTGGGCCCCGACCAACCCCGCCACCGTGTTCACGGTGAACTTGAGCCAATCGGCCGGCCAAAGGGACCGGGGCATCCCCGAGGCGGCCAACCCCGTGAAGGGCAGCCCCGACTCACGGAGCCACTGTTCCTCGCTGCCGCCCCGGCGCCCCACGAAGAGCACCTCGGCCCCCTCCCGGACCGCCGTCCGGGCCACGGCCACCCCGGGGAACACGTGGCCCCCGGTGCCGCCGCCGGCGATCAGGACCCTCCAGGCCCCGGAACCGGCGGTCTTCTTCTTGGCTTTCATTCCCGCCCTTTGTCGTCGAATCCTGCCCAACCCGTCTCGCCCGGGGCCTGCGCTTCTGTCAATTTTCGATTCTCAATTTTCTATTGTTCTAGCGAAGCTCCGCTTCGCTCCCCATGGACCTTCGCCCTGCGCGAGACGTTCAGCAGGAAGCCCACCGCCGTCAAGGTGAACAGGACGGACGTGCCGCCGTAGGACACTAGGGGGAGGGGCAAGCCCTTGGTCGGCAAGAGCCCGATCACCACCCCGAGGTTGAAGAAGGCCTGGATCCCGATCATGCCGGCCAACCCGGCGGCCAGGAGACCCTCGAAAAGCCCGTCGGACTTCCGCCCGGCCGCGGCGGCCACCTGGAGACCCCGGGCCGTGAAGAGCGTGAAGAGCGCCAGGACCCCAAGGGTGCCCCAGAGGCCCAATTCCTCGCCGATGATCGCGAAGATGAAATCGGTGTGGGGCGCCGGCAGGTAGAAGAGCTTTTGCGTGGAGTTCGAAAGGCCCACCCCCAGGGGCCCCCCGGACCCTACGGCGATCAGGCTTTGGATGAGCTGGAACCCCGACCCCAGGGGGTCGTCCCAGGGGTTGAGGAAGGCCGTGATGCGCCTCATGCGGTAGCTGGAGGACATCACCAAGTACGACAAGACCGGCAAAAACACCGCCAGGGGCAGGGCGAAGTAGGTCCACCGCACCCCGGCCAGGAAAAGGAGCGCAAGGGTCAAAAGCGTCAACATCACCACGGAACCGAAGTCGTGCTGGAACTGGAGCAGGCCCACCGCGATCCCCAAGACCACCAGGTAAGGCACCAGCCCCCCCAGGTCCTTGAGCTTCTCCCGCCGCCGGTCCAACGAGTCGGCCAGGAAGAACACCCAGGCGAGTTTCATGATCTCGGAGGGTTGGAATGAGAAGAACCCCAGCCTCAACCACCGTTGGGCCCCGCCGGCGGAGCGGCCGAGTCCCGGCACGCAGACCAGGCCCATGAGGAATAGCCCGACGAACAGGCCCGGCACCGCCAGGGGCCGGATCTTCGCGAGGTCCACCCGGGAAGCCCCCATCAGCGCGACGGCCCCGGCGGCCATCCAGAGGAGCTGGCGGCCGATGAAATGGGTCGAGGAGCCGAACTTCTCGTCGGCCAACACGGCCGACGCGCTGTACACCATGATCAGGCCCACGCAGGCGAGGACCGTGACCAATAGGAACAACGGAAAGTCCGGCGGGTTCAGTTTTTGGGCTTCAGAACGCATCGACGTCGTCTCCGGGAGGTTCACTCCCCCGTCTTATCTGCGGGTTTCCCCGTTCGGATTCCAAGCCCAGGCGTCGTAGGTGTAGAAAGGTGTTGGTGGTGTGGAGGATTGGAATCCGAACGCGAAAACCTGGTTCGGGACCTCTTCAGTTGTTCCAAGGCCGTTTCCTTCGGCCCTGTGTCTCTTTTTCCCTTAACCCCTTTCCGAGGTTTGCTTTTAAAGCCCTTTCCTCTGCGCCCCTGTCCCGCCCGCTTTCCATGATATGGAGGCGGGACTACCCCGCGATCATTGAGGTTTCAAATGAGCGCGGGGTGTGACTCTGTGGTGAAATCTTGTTTTGCCTAAGCCCGGTGCCTCTGTGGTGGATCTACGTTTTCGCCGCCTTCGCCTCCGCCAAGTCCTTCACCCGGGCCTTGAACTGCCGGCCCCGGTCCTCGTAGTTCTTGAACATGTCGAAACTCGCGCAACCCGGCGAGAAGAGCACCGTGCCGCCCGGCTCCGAGGCCGCGTAGGCCCCCCGGACCGCCTCCTCCAACGATTGGGCCTCGACCACCGGCGCGGCGTCCGACAGCTGGCGGGCCACCTTGGCCTTGGCTTCGCCCAGGGCGATGATGCGGGTCACCTTCTCGCGGACCAGGGGCCCCAGGACGGCGAAATCCCCCGCCTTGTCGCGCCCCCCCAGGATCAGCACCAGGGGCCGGTCGAAACTCATCAGGGCCTTCTCCACCGAATCCACATTGGTGCCCTTGGAATCGTTGATGAATCTCACGCCACCCACGGTCCCGGCCTCCTCCAATCGGTGCTCCACCGCGTGGAACTCCGCCAGGGCGGTGGCCAACACCCCGTCGGGCACCCCGGCCAGGGAGGCCGCCAGGGCCGCCGCGCAGGCGTTCTCCAGGTTGTGGGGGCCCGGCAGACGCAGGTCCGACGCGGCCATCAACCGGCGGCCGAACAGTTCCAGGTGGTCTCCCACCACGTAACAGCCGGGCCGGTCCTCAATCCCCGCCCCCCCGGGGAACCCGAACAGGTGCAGTTTCGACTTCACCATGGAGGACAGGAGCGGGGTGTACTTGTCACGGGTATTGAGAAGGGCGGCGTCCCCCGGCTCCTGGTTCTCGAAAAGCCGGGCCTTGGCCTCAACATAGGCCTGCATGGACCCATGCCGGTCCAGGTGGTCGGGCGTCAGGTTGAGCAGGGCCCCCACCTGGGGCCTGAACTTCACCATGGTCTCGAGTTGGAAACTGGAAACCTCCACCACGGCCCAATCCTCGGCGGTCAGCTCGAACACCGCGTCGGCGAAGGGCCGGCCGATGTTGCCGCAGGCCAGCGCCTTCTTCCCCCCCGCCTGGATCAGGTGGGCCGTCAGGGCGGTGGTGGTGGTCTTGCCGTTGGTGCCCGTGATGGCCACCAGGGGCGCCGCGCAGAAGGCGTAGGCCAGTTCCAGTTCCCCGATCACGGGGATGCCCTGGGCGCGGGCCGACTCCAGCGCCGGGTGTCGGGCCGGCACCCCGGGGGACACCACCACCAGGTCGCATCGACCCAAGACCTCGGGGGTGATGCCGCCGAGGGCCAGCGTGACCGGCAGGCCCTTGAGGGGTTCAAGCCAATCCGACAGCTTGTCCGGCGACTTGTCGTCGCTCACGACCACCTTGGCCCCACGCACGGACAACAGGCGGGCCGCCGCGACACCCGAGCGCCCAAGCCCCACCACCGCAACGGTCTTGTTGTGGACGAAGTACATTCCAGCTCCCGTTTCTTCTAACGCAATTTGAGGGTCGCTAAAGTCATCAGTGTGAGGATGATGGACACGATCCAGAACCGCACGATCAGCTTAGACTCGGGCACCCCGGACAGCTCGAAGTGGTGGTGGAGTGGCGCCATCTTGAAGATCCGCTTGCCCCGCATCTTGAAGGACGCCACCTGGAGGATCACCGACAGGGCCTCGAAGACGAAGATCCCGCCCACGATCACCAGCAGGAACTCCTGCTTCACCATGACCGCCATGGAGCCCAGCAGGCCCCCCAGGGCCAGGGAGCCCGTGTCGCCCATGAAGATCTGGGCCGGCGGCGCGTTGAACCAGAGGAAACCCAGCCCGGCCCCCACCAAAGCGGCGCAAACCACCGTCAGCTCCGAGGCGCCCGGCACGATGATGATCTTGAGGTACTCGCCGAACTTCACGTTGCCGGACACATAGGTGATGACCGCGAAGGCCATCCCCGCGAAGGTCGTGAGGCCGATGGCCAGGCCGTCGAGCCCGTCGGTCAGGTTCACCGCGTTCGAGGCGCCCACCACCACCAGGACCGCCAGGATCGGGTACAGGATCCCCAGGTCCAGCGGAAGCTTATAGAAGGGGATGGTGACCGAGGTGTGCATGGCGAAGTCCTTGGGCAACACCGCCATGTAGACGCCCACGATCAGGATGGCCCCCAGGGTTTGGAGGATGATTTTCCAGGTCCAGGGGATTCCCCGGCGGGACCCGATGCCGGCGGCCTTCATATAGTCATCGGCGAAACCCAGGGCGCCGTACCAGGCCAGGGTGAACAGGGCCAGCCAGTGGAAGGGATTGTCCCACCGGACCCAAAGCAGGCAGGAGAGGCCCAGCACCATGAGGATCAACAGTCCCCCCATGGTGGGGGTGCCCGCCTTGGCCTGGTGTTGGGCGGGACCGTCGACGCGGATCTTCTCCCCCAGTTGGGCGGCCCGCAGCCGGGCGATGACCCAAGTGCCCAGCAGGAGGCTGAGGGCGAAGGCCGTCACGGCGGCCCCCACGCTCCGGAAGGTCACATACCGGAAGACGTTGAAGCCGAAGAACTTGTCGGACAGCGGGTAGAGAAGGTGATACAGCATCAGAAGGCCTCCAGGGTCTTTTCGAGGCTCATCCCGCGGGAACCCTTCAGCAACACCATGTCCCCCCGGCGCGACCAGGCTTTCAGCCACCGTCCCGCTTCCACTGCCGTCGGAACCGTCGTCACCCGGTCATCGGCCCGGACCGAACGGGCCGCGGCGGCCATCAATGGCCCCACCACCACCAGGCGGTCCAGCCCGAGCTCCAAGGCCCGATCCAAAGCCGTCCGATGGGCCCTGGGCCCGAGGGCGCCCAGTTCCAGCATGTCGCCCAGGACCGCCGCCCGGCGACCCGGACCCTCGATCCGCGAGAAGGTGGTGAGGGCCGCTTCCATCGAGTCCGGCGAGGCGTTGTAGGCGTCGTTCACGAAAAGCGTCCCCTGGCGGGTCACCAACTGCATCCGCATGGGCGAGAGGGCCTGGAAGCCCTTGAGGCGCCAAGCCAGCTTGCCGGGCGACAGGCCCAGCCGCATCGCGGCCGCCACCGCGGCCAAGGCGTTCATCACGTGGTGCTCGCCCAGGAGGCGGACCCAGGTGGGGTAGCGCTTGGATCCCGCCTTCAGGTTGAAGAAGGTCCGGTCGGATCCCAACCGGAGGCCGTCCGCGGTCACGTCACCGCCCTTCAACCCGAAGGTGAGGGCGTCCGCGCGGCGCGCGGCGGTCCGGAGCATCGGATCGTCTTGGTTGATCACGGCCCAGCCCCCTTTCCGGATTCCGTCCAAAGCCTTCAACTTTTCCGAGGCCACCTGGGCCCGGTCCTTGAAATTCCCGCCGTGCGCGTCGCCGATCATCGTCACCACGACCCCGTCGGGCCGAGCGATCCCCGCGAGCTCGGCCATCTCACCCGGATGGTTGATCCCCAGCTCCACCACCGCGGCCCGGTGCCACGGCGCCAGCCCCAAAAGCGTCAGGGGCAGTCCGAACCGGTTGTTCAGGTTCCCCCTCGTGGTGAGGGTCGGCCGGTCCCCGTTCATCAGGTAACCCGCCAGGTCCTTCACCGTCGTCTTCCCCGCGCTTCCCGTCACCGCCACCAAGGGGCCGTTCCATTGGAGGCGGCTGGCCCGTCCCAGGTCCCCGAGGGCCAAGGCGCTGTCGGCCACGGTGACCTGGGCCCCCTTCACGCCCCGGACCGGCTTCTCCACCAGGGCCCCCACCGCCCCCTTGCGGATGGCCTCCGCCGTGAACCGGTGGCCGTCCAACCGCTTTCCCCTCAGGGCCACGTACAGGTCGCCCCGTTGGAGGGTGCGGGTGTTGATGGAGACGCCCTCCACCACCCGGTCGCCTTTCCCCTCGAGGCGGCCCCCGGTCAGCGCCGCCACCTCCCGCAACGTCCAATCCCTCATGAGGCGCGTCCCACCTTCTTCAGGAGGCGTTTCACGGTCTCCCGGTCGTCGAAATGGACCTTCCGGTCCCCGAGGATCTGGTAGGTCTCATGGCCCTTCCCCGCGACCAGGACCACGTCCCCCGCCTGGGCCTTCTGGAGGCAGGAGCGGAGGGCCTCCGCGCGGTCGACCTCGACCCACACCCGTCGGGACCCATTGCGAAGCAGGCCCTTCGGGATTCCCCCGAGGACTTCCCTCAGGATGGCCTTCGGGTCCTCGGTTCGGGGGTTGTCGCTGGTGAGGAAGGACAAGTCCGCCAAGGAAGCCGAAAGGCGGCCCATGATCGGCCGCTTGGTGCGGTCCCGGTCCCCGCCGCATCCGAACACCGAGAGGACCCGGCCCCCTTTCCCCGCCAACTTCCGGGCGGCCTTCAGGGCTTCCTCCAGGGCCGCGGGGCTGTGGGCGTAATCCACCAACACGGTGAAGGGCTGACCCGCCTCGACCCGCTCGAAGCGCCCGGGGGGAGGCGGTGCTTCGCGAAGGCCCTCCACCAGGATGTTCCAGGGAAGTCCCAGTTCCCGAAGGACCGTCACGGCCGCCAGGGCGTTCGTGACGTTGAAATGGCCCGAGAGCGGGGCCTCGAAGGCGTGGCCGTCGACCTGGAAGGACAACCGGTGGGGCGCCACCCGGACATCCTTCGCCCGGTAGGCGCAACGGGTCTTGAGCCCATAACCCACGGCCTTGCGGCCGAGTTGGGCGAGGAGTTTCGCGCCCCAAGGGTCGTCGGCGTTGACGACGCGGACCTTCACCGAGGGGAACTCCGTGAAGAGGCGTCGCTTGGCCGCGAAGTAGGCGGCGAAGGTGTGGTGGTAGTCCAGGTGTTCCCGGGTCAGGTTGGTGAAGACAGCCGCGCGGAACTCCACGCCCCGCACCCGGTCCATCTCGAGGGCGTGGGACGAAACCTCCATGACACAGGCCTGGCGGCGGTTTCGAACCATCTCCGCCAGGAGGGACGCCACGGTCAGGGAGGAAGGGGTGGTGTTGGGCGCGTCCACGCGGCGCTTCCCCGTCTCATAGGCCACGGTCCCCAGGAGGCCGGCGGGCCGCCCCGCGGACTCCAACAGGGACCGGATCAGGTAGGTCGTCGTGGTCTTTCCCTTGGTGCCCGTCACCCCGATCACCGACAGGCGGCGGGAGGGCCGACCGAAGAATGCATGGGCGGCCGCGGCGAGCGCCCGGCGGATGTCCGGCACCACCAACTGGGGCGCCGAAACGCCCTCCAGGGGCCGATCCTGGACCACCAAGGCGGCCGCGCCGCGCCGAAGCGCGGAACGGGCGAAGGATGCGCCATCCACCTTGGCGCCGGGGATCGCGAAGAAAAGGTCGCCCTTCCGGACGGTCCGGGAATCCTCCGAGAGGCCCCGGATGGTCGGGTTTGGGTCCCCGAGCTGGTAAACCGCGTCCACGGCTTTGACCATTTGGGAAAGCCTCATGGCGCGACCCCCTTCACCGGTCCCGCCATCATGTTCCCGGTGTCGCAGGCCAGGTCGCAGGACGACCCGGCCCCCACGCCGGCGCCCGGCAAGGGCGATTGACCCCTGATCAAACCCCGTCCCCGGAACTGGACCCTCAACCCCAGGGGGGACAATAGGGCCAGGGCTTGGCGTTTCGTCTTGCCCCGCAAGTCCGGCATGCGGCCCCCGGCGTCGCCGACTTCCACCGGTTCCCCTAGGGTCAGCTGGACGCTGGGCGCTTTTTTTCCGGTGGTGACCTGGCCGCCCGCCGCCATGGATTGATCGGTGACCCGCGGGCCCTTTCCGGTGAAGGCCAGGGGAATCCCCGCCCGGTCCGCGACCTGTCGGCATTGGTTTTCGGTGAGCCCCGCGAAGGAAGGCACCCGGGCCTGGCCCGGCGCCTCGGCGACGGCCTGTTGGCCGTTTTGGGGAACGTCGGCGTAGGCCAGGACCCGCTTGGCGACTTCCTTGAACACGGGTCCGGCGGTGTAGCCGCCCCAATAGACGCCCCGGGGGTCGTCCAGGGACACGTAGATGACGTAGCGGGGGTTGTCGGCCGGCACGAACCCCACGAAGGAGGACAGGTAGTTGTAGGGCGAATAGCGTTTCTTGATGACCTTGTGGGCGGTGCCGGTCTTGCCCGCGATGTCGTATCCCGGAAGGTCCACCGCGGTGCCGGTCCCCTTCTCGACCACCCACCGCAGGAGCGCCGTCACGCGCTTCGCGGTCTTGGCCGAGCAGACCTTCCGGATCTGGGCGGGCCGGTAGGTCTTGATCACATTGCCCTCGGCGTCCTCCAGGTGGTCCACCAGCATGGGCTTCATCATGACGCCGCCATTGGCCACCGCGGCGTAGGCGCAGAGGAGCTGGATCGGGGTGGTGGCGATCTCATAACCGTAGGGGATGCTGGTCATGGAAAGGCCGCTCCATTTGTCCGGGGGCTGGACGATCCCCGTTGCCTCGCCGGGAAGGTCCACCCCGGTGGGGTCCCCGAAGCCGAAGCGCTTGATCCACTTGTAGAGGCGGTCCTTGCCGAGGGCCATGCCGATCTTGACGAAGCCGATGTTGCTCGAGTAGCCGAACACCTCGCGGAAGGGCAGCCACCCGTACTTCTCGTGGTCGGTCACCACGCGGCCGTACTCGAACACGCCGTGTCCGTTCTCGCAGAAGATCTTGTCGTCCTCGTTGAAGGCCCCCTCCTCCAGGGCCGCGGTGCAGGCCACCAGCTTGAAGGTGCTTCCCGGCTCGAAGGCGCTGTTGACGGTCCGGTCGCCCCAAAGCGCCGGCGGGAAGGACCTATAGTGGTTCGGGTCGTAGAGCGGGTAGTTGGCGAGCGCCAGGATCTTCCCCGTCTTAGGGTCCATCACCACGGCGGACCCGGCCTGGCAGCGGTACCTCACGAAGGCCTTCTCGAGCTCCACCTGGGTGATGTGCTGGATCACGGTGTCCAGGGTGGTCACCACGTTCTCGCCGTCGTGGGGCGACTTGGAGGCGCCCAGTTGGGTCAACACCGCGCGGCCCCGGGCGTCCCGCTCGGTCACTTGGTAGCCGTCCACTCCGGCCAGGGCCTTCTCGTAGCGGGACTCCAGCCCCTCCAACCCCTGGTTGTCGAGCCCCGTGAAGCCGAGGACATGGGCCGCCATCTCATGGTCGGGATAGAACCGGCGCTGTTCCTTGTAGGACCCCACGCCGTCCAGCCTCAGGCCCTCGGCGGCCTGGGACCGCTCGTAGGGGACCTGCCGGGCGATCCAGGTGAACTTGGCGTCGCCCCTCAGTTTGCGGAGCACCTCGGGGTAGGACAGGCCCAGGGCGCGGGCCAGGGAGGCCGCGGTCCCGGACTTGTCGGTGATCTGGTTGGGATGGGCGTACACGTTGTACAGGTCGATGTTCACCGCCAGGGCCACCCCATTGCGGTCCAGGATCTGTCCCCGCTCGGCCCGGACCTCGCGGGGCGTCAATTGCTGGCGGCGGGCCATCTGGCGGAAATCGGGGTAGCGCACCACCTGGAGCCAGACGAGCCGTAGGCCCACCACCAGGGCGGCCAGGGTGAATAGGAATCCCAGGAACTTCAGACGGGACTGGAAGGGGTGACCGCTCATGGGGTCTTTCCTTTACTTGCACTCGACCCGGCCGAAGATTTTGCTTCGGGGTACATAGGGGCAGAGCCCCTATGAGAGTCCGTAAAGGAGGTCCACACTCCGTTGTTCCAGGCCAGCCAGGACGGCAGGCGCTTGCCGGGTTCCTCGAGGATGACGATCTGGTCGGTCTTGGGCGTGACCATTCCGAGGCTGCGGGCCGTCTGCTCGACCCGGGTCAGGCTCCGGACCTCATAGAGGCGGTATTGGAGGTAGTAGGACTCATTGGTCAATCGCCGCTTCTCGGACTTCAAACCCTGGACCTCATAGCCCAGGCGCACCACGCTCATGTGGGCCCAGACGTAGCCGAAGAGCAGGATGGAAAAGAGCGCCAGGGCCCAGGCCGTGCCCTTGAAGTCGCGCTTCTTCACGGCGCGGGCCAAGTCGCCCCGCATGAAGATCCCCTCGTTCAGGGCCCGCGCGGCGTTCTCCACGCCCGCCGGTATGTCGTTCCAGCCTTCCGCCACTTTCACAACCGCCTTTTTAATTAGGAATTAGGAGTTCGAAATTTGGAATGTCGGGCCGTCAAGCCGTCCATTCCGCGTCCCTCATTCAGAATTCCTCATTTCCGTTAAAGTCGTTCCGCTACCCGGAGTTTCGCGCTCCGGGACCTCGGGTTGTTCCTCAGCTCTTCCTCACCCGGCTCCAGCGGCTTGCGTTGGACCAGCCGGAAGGAAGGCTGGTGGCCGCAGGTGCACATCGGCTGTTTGGGGGGGCAAAGGCAGCCCTTCGATTCCCTCGCCAGGAACTGCTTGACGATCCGGTCCTCCAACGAGTGGAAGGTGATGACCGCCAGCCGTCCGCCGGGCCTCAGGGCCGTTTGGGCGCCCTTCAGGCCGGTTTCGAGGACTTCCAGCTCCCGGTTGACCTCCAGGCGGATGGCCTGGAACAGCCGGGTGGCGGGATGCCGTCGGGACGCGTTCGGCCCGGTCGAGGGGTAAAGCCCCTCGACGACGGCCGCCAAGTCCTGGGTGGTTTCGATGGGTTTGCGGGATCGCGCCTCCACGATCCGGCGGGCCAAACGGTCCGCCTTCGGCTCTTCGCCGAAATCACGGAGGATCCGCTTCAGCTCGCGTTCGTCGTAGCGATTCACGACGTCGAAGGCGCTTGGAGTCCCGGAGGGGTCCATCCTCATGTCGAGGGGACCGGAGTGTTGAAAGGAGAAGCCTCGAGCAGGGGTGCCCAGTTGCAGGGAAGAGACCCCGAGGTCCATCAGGACCGCGTCCACCTTATCGATGGCGAGTTCTTCCAGCGTTGCCAGGAGGCCGGCGAAGTTCGTCTTCCGAAGCGTGACCCGCGGGTCGCCTTGGAAGACCTGGGCCGAGCGTTGGAGGGCATCGGCATCCTGGTCCAGCGCGATCAGGCGTCCCCGGGGGATCCTTTTCAGGATTTCCCGGGAGTGGCCCCCCAACCCCACCGTGGCGTCAAGCGCCACGGCATCGGGCTTCAGGGCCAACGCGTCAACCGCTTCCGTCAGTAGGACCGGGACGTGTCCCGGCCCGTCCAGCTCATCCGTTCTCAAACCTCGTGACCGCCTCTTCCTCGGTGGCAAGGGTGTCGAAGGAGGAGTAGGCGCCCACCAGGTTAAAAAGATTTGCGACGTACGGGGTGACCGAGGCCAGCTTGACCTCGCCGCCCAACGACTTGAACCGCTGGTTCCGCTCCGCCAGCTTGGCGATGCCGCCCAGCGACACATGTTTCACGCCGCGGAAGTTCAGCACGATCCGCTTGCGGTTTTCGGCCAGGAGGCTCGTCAGGGCCCGGGCCAGGGAATCCATCTCGACGGTGCCGAGTTCACCGGTCAGGCGGATGACCGACACGGACACGGGGGGCGCCAGGATGGCGGTCGGGGGGGTCATCGGGCGGCTCCCTGGAGCGCGGGGCTTTGAGCGGGGGCCCCGAACCTCGAAATGGCGTCGATCACGGTCTCACACACCTCAAAGATTTGATCCGCGCCCATCGCGCGGAAAAGGTTCTCGATCGGGCCCCGCGCCACGATCTTCATGTCGCCCCGGTTGAACCGCACCGTCCCCCAATGGTCCACCAGGGCCTTCGCGCCCTCGACGTTCAAGGTCGGCACCGCGTCCAGGTTCAACACCAGGTTCCCGTAACCATGGCGTTGGAGGGCTTCCAACGCCTGTCCCAGCGCCACCAGGTCCGCTCCGCCCAAATCGCCCCGCACGCTGACCAGGGCGTAGTACTCGTGGATGTCGGTCCTAATCTGCAAACTCTTCCCTCGTGGACAACTTCGGCCTTGCGGAGGCCGTTGAGACTAGAGCGTCAAATCGGGCGCGGGTCCCTTTTCCGCCAACTTCTGCGCCAGCGACTCAAGCGAGCCCGCGGCTTGGTTGCGGTAGCTCTCGTACTTCTCTTTGTCCCAGATCTCCACGCGGTTCAGGAGCCCGACCAACACCACGTTGCGGTTGAGCCCCGCTGCCCTGCGGAGCACCGGCGAGATCACGATGCGTCCCTGCTTGTCGAGGTCGCATTCCTCGCTGGACCCGAGGAAGGCGCGCACCAATTGCCGCGCGTCGGCGTCGAAGGGGTTGAGGCGCGAGAGTTGCTCCTCGTTCTTTTTCCAGGTGTCGCCGGGATACAGCCATAGGCAGGGATCGAGCCCGAGGGTGACCACCAAGGGGCCCACGTGCTGGGATGAAATCAATTCACGGAATTTAGCCGGAATGGAGAGACGACCCTTGTCGTCCACGAGGTTGTGGTATTCGCCTCGAAACATGTGTCTCCAAAGGCCTTGTTTTAAGGAGAAACGCGGTTATTTGTCATAACCCACTTCTCCCCACTTCTATCCACTTTGTGGGCATTCTAGTGACTTTTGTGGGTCCGTCAATGGAATTGTTTATGTAATTAAAGGGGTTTTAGGTGGATAGCACAGGGGGCCAGGTGGGGCAAAATGATATATTGTCTCGTTCATTGGCCTATTCAAGCATAAAAAAGGGGGCCCAAAGGCCCCCTCGAAGCCCTAAAAGCTCAGAAAAACAGGCCGTAAACCAGCATCACCACCCCGGTTGTCCCCATCGCCAACCCTGTCTGCCAAAGGGGCTTTTGCTTCAAAAGGGACGCGATGGAGGACAACATGATGGCGATCTGGAGGAACATCACGGCCAAACCTAACCGGCCCGAATGCTCCTTGATGGCGTCCCGGTCCGCTGCCAGCTGCTCGGCTTCCTTTTGGGTATCCCCCTTCTCCTTGTCGTATTTGGTGATCTGGGCGTCGTATTCCTTCAGCTTATCCGCGATGAACTTCCGTTCCCTGGGCCCCACGGGACCCGACTGCTGGAGTTGGAAGGTGTCCTCCTGCATGTGGTACATGTGCTCCTTGATGCTCTTGGCCTGGAAGTAGGCCCACTTGTCGTTCTCCTGGGTGGTCATGATGGCGATGCGGTTGGAGTACCCGCCGCTCTTGATGGTGCAGATCGCCGCCGCCACCGCGAAGAGGGTCGTGGAAAGGGCCAGCCACTTCAGCCAGGATTCATTGGGCTTCGATTCGTCCGCCATGTCACGTCTCCTTTTGGATTTGACGCAAGAAAATAGCGGATTTTCAACGGAAGTCAAGACCCGGTTAGGTCCTGGTTTCCAAAGTATTCGCGCCTAAATTCCAGTTCGAATGACCCGGATTATTAAACAATGCAGTTTCGAAGCGTGTTTTCAAGCAGCTTGCTCATGCCATTGATGGGCCTTGTATGACCGGCACAATTTAAGCAACAGACCTATCTTCGAAACATGTTGGCGATGTTGCGGATGAAGGAGATAAACATTCGGAAGTCAATTAACCTCATGCCAGGCCCCAGGCATTTCCTACGGTTCCAGATTTGGAAATACGCGAACAACTGTTCGAGCAACCAAAATATATGAGGCCGGTCAATTCGTAATGTCACCCCACCACGCATCACCGCTCCTTCAGATCAATTCCTATTTGGTCGTTCAATTCCACTTTGGATCCTCTCATAAAAAAAGCCGCCCGGCTTGGGTGCCGGGCGGCTTAAACGGCAAACCATCATTGAGCGGCGGGCGTGTCCGCTGGAACCACAGTGGGTGTGGGTGCGGCCATCATTTTCTTCTTCTTGTGCTTCATCTTAGCCATCGGCGTGGCTACAGGGGTCGCAACGGGGGTGTCCATCGGGGTCGCGGACGCCATGGCGCCGTCATCGGCGAAGGCCATCGAGGTCCCCAACAGCAATGTCACGGCCAAAACGGGCAATAACTTTTTCATCGTATCCCCTCCAGGTTTTTTTGAACGGCTGATTGGTGGTTACGATTTTAAGGAGGGGATGGTTACAGGAACAATACGCGGCATTTAAATATATTCGTCAAAAACGGATCGAGCCTTTGTTTCTCCCAAAACGTCGAAAGCACTCGGCTGTGAGCCCTTCTTAATCGGCGATTTACCGCTCAATCGAATGGATGATCGTTCGGTCCCAAGGCACGGGATTTGTCTTGAGGTGAAAGCCAGGCGGCGAGTCCGATCCAACCAACGCCTTCCCGGCCGACTTAATCTTCCTCATCTCGCCGCGGAGCCGCCACTGACAGGACAAAGGGATCGGTCCCTCGAGGCGCTTCGCGCACCACACCTTGGGGTTCCGGGACCTGAAATCCA
>CAYMOV010000019.1:0-38267 GCA_964392085.1 uncultured bacterium | reverse complement strand
CGATCCAGGGGGCCGTGAACGCCAGGCCGACCATCAGGTTTTTCTTCTCGAGTTTCGTCATGAAACAACCCCCAACCAACGGCAACACCCATATCCACCACAGGGACACAGGGACACAGGGAACGAATACGGCAGAATGTTTTGTTTAAGGTATTCCGAGTAAAACTCTGTGCCCCTGTGACTCTGTGGTGAAAAACTTTGCCGTTGGCCGTTCATGGTTTGAGCCCCAGGCGCTGCAAACGCCTTACTTCGCGGTCCCACTTCTTGCCCATGCGAGCCTGCAGGTCCTCCAGGGCCTCCGCGGGCGTCTTGCGGTGCAGCCACACCTCGTCGAACACCACGGTGGCCTCGTCGAAATACTCCTGCCCCGGCCCGATGCGCGGCGCCGTGAAGGCGTTGGGGCTCTCGGCCAGCTTCTGGTAGACCCGGATGTAGGGGTTGGGGTTCTTGGCCCAAAAATCCTTCGAGATGTACTTGGGCTTCAGCATGGGGAACTTCGCCATCTTGGTGTGCAGGATCTCCTGGCCCTCGGGGCCCACGGCGTAGGCGATGTAGTCGAGGGCCTCCTTCGGGTGGCGGCTGCCCGTGGGGACCACCAACACGTCGGACTCGATGAGGGTCATGCTCTCCCGGCCCGGAACCCAAGCGGGGAAGGGCGCCACCCCCCAGTCGAGCTTGGGGTTGAAGGTGTGGATGAACGAGTTCATCCAGACGCCCTGGATCTCCATGGAGACCTTGCCGGCGAGGAAGGGGTTCTGGGGGGAGGAGAAGCTTCCCAGCCCGCCGTGGAAGGCCGTGAGTTTCTCCACCCCGTATTTTTCTGAGAAATCGGCGAACCACTGGAGCGCCCGGCGGTTTTCCGGTGTGTCGGCGGTCAACCGCCGGGTGTCCTCGTTGAAGAGGCTTCCGCCGGTGTAGTAGAGCCAACTCCAGTTCCACCAACCCGGGTCCGTGGGGAGGAAGCCCAGGCGCTTGTAACTGCCGTCCTTGTTCCGGATCGTGAGCTTGTCGGCGACCTCAAGGAGCTCCGCCATGGTGCGGGGCGGCTTGTCCGGATCCAAACCCGCCTCGCGGAAGTGCGCGCGGTTGTAATGGAGGCCCAGGGTCATGCCGGCGATGGGCAGGGCGTAGGTGGATCCCCGCAGGCGGCACTCGAGCAGGTAAACCGGAAGGAAATGGCCGAGCGCCACGCCCCGGTCCGCCAACCCCCGGTCGAGGTTTTGAAGGGCGCCCCGCTCGGCGTACACCGCCACGTTGCGCGAGTAGAGGCCCGAGAGGTCCGGGGGGTCGCCGCCGGCGGTGGCCACCAACAGCTTTTTCTCGATCTCACTGACCGTGACGACCTTGACGAACACCTTGGACTGCTTTTGGTTGTACCGGTCCACCATGGCCTGGACGGCCGCGCCCTCGAAACCGTTCCACTTCTCCCAGTAGGTCAGGGTGACGGGGCCGGGGGCGGAGCCCGTGAGGGCGGGGCCGCAGGAAAGGGAACCGAAGCCGCATCCCAGGGCCGCGAGAAGGAGAAAAAAGGCGGTCCGGGGTTGGAAAGCCGGGATCGGGTCGGGGGGGCGCGGGGGGGTCACGAGGCCCCTAGTATAAGGAAGCCGGGGCGGGGACCCCAAGGCTTCCGAGGCGGGGTCCGGGGCCCCCATTCCCGGAAAAGCCGATACAATAACCCCGCTTTCCAAAACCCAAACGGGAGACCCTTGATGCACGAATTCCTCGACCTTTTCCTCCACCTGCGAGAGCACATCCGCGAGCTCATCAACCAATACGGCACGGCGGTTTACGGCATCTTTTTCGGGATCATCTTCGTTGAGACCGGGGTGGTGGTCTGGCCCTTCCTGCCGGGGGACTCGCTGCTCTTCACCGCCGGGGCCTGTGCGGCCCTGGGCCAGCTGAACATCGCCTTTATGTTCCTGCTCCTGGCCGGCGCCGCGGTGTTGGGCGACACCTGCAACTATTGGATCGGCCACTTCATCGGCCCCAGGGTCTTCAAGTGGAAGAAGTCGAGGTTTTTCAGCCCGGAAACCCTCCAACGCACCCACTCGCTCTATGAAAAGTACGGCGGCAAGTTCATTTTCATCGCCCGGTTCATGCCTTTCGTCCGGACCTACGCCCCGTTCTTCGCGGGGGTGGGGGCCATGACCTACCGCCGGTTCATCCTTTTCTGCGTCGGGGCGGCCTTCCTTTGGGTGGGGGTCTGCCTGGGCGCCGGCTATCTTTTTGGGAATATCCCCTGGGTGGCCCAGCATTTCGAGGTGGTGATCATCGGGATCGTCCTGGTCTCCATGATCCCCATGGTTTATGAGGTCCTCAGCCGCAACTCCCAGCCGTCTGGATCGTCTAACAGGAAGAAGCGGTAAAAAAACCTCGGGAGGAAGTAATGCGTAAAGGACTATTGCTGGCGTTGGTGCTGGCCGTCTCCACGGCCCCTGCCTGGGCCCTGGGCCCCAAGTTCGGGATCAAGGCCGGCGTGAACATGGCGAACGTGAACGGGTCCGACGTGAAGGACACCAGTACCCTGACGGGTTTTACGGGCGGCCTGTTCCTGGGCATCCCGGCGGGCACCCTTTCGATCCAACCGGAGCTGTTGTTCAGCATGGACGGCACCAAGCTCGGCGACGCCAAGGAGAACCTCAACTACATGGAGATCCCGGTGCTCGTGAAGTACAACTTCCCCTCGACCAAGGCGACCCCCTACCTGTTCGTGGGTCCCGTGATCGGGGTCCTGATGAGCGCCAAGGCCACCGCAGGCGGCGTCTCGGAGGACGTGAAGGACCAGTTCAAGAGCAGTGACTTCGCGGGCACCGTGGGCGCAGGCTTGGACGTCGGCAAGCTCAGCTTCGACGCGCGGTACAACTTCGGCCTCACCAAGATCACGAAGAATGGGTCCGACGTGAAGACCGGCGCTTTCCGCGTCATGGTCGGCTATTCGTTCCTCTGAGCCGGGTTGCCAGGCCCCCGGCGGGAAACCGCCGGGGGCTTTTTTTATTGGGGGCCTAAGGCCTCAGCGCGTCCTTGACACCCCCCGGGCCGGTCGGTTCTACTGAACGCATGTTCTCACACGAGAAAAACCCCTTTCGCCTCTTCGACCGGTGGTTCCGTAAGGCTAAGCGCTCCAGCGGCCAGAAGGACCCCAACGCCATGTGCGTGGCCACCGTGGGCCCGAAGGGCGCGCCCGACGCCCGGATGGTGCTTTTGAAGGACTTCGACGAGTCCGGGTTCGTCTTCTTCACCAACCTGACCTCGGCCAAGGGAAAGCAGATCCTCAAGAACCCGAGGGTGGCGCTGACCTTCCATTGGGACAAATTGGGACTCCAGGTGCGGGTGCGGGGGTCCGTGAAGCGGGTTTCGGACGCCGAGGCGGACCACTATTTCCACAGCCGCCCCCGGCTCTCGCAGATCGGGGCCTGGGCCTCGCTCCAGAGCCGTGAATTGTCATCGCGGTCGGTCCTGCTGGCCCGGGCCGCCGCGGTCGCGCGAAAATACCTGGGCCGCGAGATCCCCCGGCCCGCCTTTTGGACGGGGCTCCGAGTGGTCCCCGCCGAGATGGAATTCTGGACCTCCCGGCCCTTCCGCCTCCACGACCGTTTCCTCTACCGCCGCTCAGGTCGGGGCTGGCGCGTCACCCGGCTTTACCCTTGAGCCCCACCCAGCGCCGATCCACGTCGGCCCCCAACGTGTTTTTCCAAAAGGTCCTGGATTGGCTCCGGGCGTTCCTCCAACAGGGTTTGACGCCGGACGCCCTGGCCCTCGGGGTCGCCCTGGGCATGGTGGTGGGGGTTTTCCCGGTCTTCGGGCTGACGACGGTATTGGCGATCGCCTTCGCCATCCTCCTGCGGGTCAACATGCCCCTGGTCCAGACCGTGAACTACCTGATGACCCCGATCCACCTGCTGATGATCATCCCCTGGATCCGGGGGGGTGATTACCTGTTCAGGCACCGGGTGGAGAACTGGACCCTGGCCGGCATCACCGCCCTCGTGGAAAGGGACCCTTGGCTGGCCCTGGGGGAATTGGGATCCACGACACTCCGCGCCATCGGGGCCTGGGCCGTGGTGGCGCCCTTCGCGGTGGGTCTCCTCTTCCTCCTGCTTCGGCCCCTGTTCCACCGGCTTGCCGACAACCCGGTGAAGTGATACCCGGGATTCCCCCGGTTGGAAGCCGCGATATGGGGGCTTTTCCGGCCATGCCGGGCGCTTCTCATCTTCCGTTTGGCGGTTGAACCGTTAGAATACGCCCCCTCGGTATCCACCCATGACCCAAGAATCCCCCAAATCCCAAACCGTCAAGGTCCACCAACTCGGTTGGATCCTGGTGTTCGCCGTCGTCTACGCGGACATCGGCACCTCGGTCTTTTACGTCCCGGGCATCCTCTACCTTTCCATCGGCAGCCTGGCCACCCTGGCCCAGATCATCACCGCGGTGGTTTTCATCGCCATCGCCCGCAAATACGTGGAGATCTGCGACCGGTGCCCCGACGGCGGCGGCGTGGTCTCGATCCTCCGCCAGGCCTTCTCGGCTTGGGACATGCTGCCCCTCGTGGGGGGCGCCCTCATCACGGTGGATTACTTCCTCACCTCGGCCATCTCGGGCGTCTCGGGCATGTACTACCTGGCCAACCTGTTGAGGCGCAAGGAGTTTTTCCCGCCGGTCCTGACCGAGGCCATGGGGGACCCACGGGAACTGGTCGTGGCCATGACCATCGTCCTGCTCATCATCCTCATGTTCGTCAACCTGATGGGCGTCCGGGAATCGGCCTCGGTGACCTCCACCTTCGCGGCCTACGAGATCGGAGCCATCCTGGCGCTCGTCGGGGCCGGGGCCTGGTGGGTCACCCGCCATGGGGCCTGGATCGACCTGACCCGCGAGACCTTCCACCCCGACCACAACATGGAACCGCTCACCCTGGCCGCCGGGTACGCCACCACCTGGCTGGCCTTCTCGGGGCTGGAGTCCGCGGCCCAGCTCTCGGGCGCCATGAAGGCGCCGGTCCGGGCCACGGCGTCGAAGGCCATGTGGTGGATCATCGGGTCCGTGGCGCTCCTGTCCCCGCTCCTGACGGCCTTCGCATTGCACATCCTGCCCGAGTCGGTGAAGCGCGGCGACCCGGAGGCCCTGCTGTCCTCCCTGGCCTTCCAGGTGGGCGGCTCCCTGCTCGGCATCGCGGTGGTCGTGGCGGCCGCCGTGCTGCTCTTCATGGCCTGCAACACGGCGATCGTGGGCAACTACCACGTGAACGTCCGCTTGGCGGATTTGGGGTTCCTGCCGGCCTTCCTCCGGAAGCTCCATCCCCGGTTGGGCACCCCGTACCTTTCCATCATCGCCTCCGCGCTGGTGCCCATCGTCATCGTGACCGCGGTGAACGGGTCCATCGAGATCCTCGGGGACCTCTACGCCTTCGGGCTCCTCGGCACCCTCACCCTGTCCTCCGCCGCGGTGGACCGCCTGCGGTGGCGCGACGGCCAGCGGAACCTGAAGTTCTGGCTGGGCCTGCTGACCACCTTCGCCGTGGGGGCGGCCTGGTTCATCAACATGATCCAGAAGCCCTTGGCCCTGATCTTCGGCGGGGTCCTGACCGCCCTCATCGTGTCCATGGGATACCTGCACCGGGCCGGCGCCCTCAAGGTCGCGGAACAGGCCTTCCAGGAGGCGGAGGACCAGGCGGCCAACCTGCCTGAGGCCGACAACTTCCTCACCTTGGACGAGGCCGTCGAGGCGGCCCTGGTGGAAAACTCGACCGTCATGGTGGCGGTCCGGTACCTCAACCCCCGGGTGCTGGACGAGGTGATCATCCACGCCAAGGGGATGGGCCAGAAGAACGTGTACGTGGCCTTCGTGGACGAGACGCCCGGGCTTTACGTCCCCCTGGAGATGAGACCCTCGGCGGATTCCCGCCGGGTCCTGCAGGAATGTTGCGTGTACCTCCAACAGAAGGGGATGAACGGCATCCCGATCTGGCGCCTGGCCGAGGACGCGGGTTTCTCCCTCGCCGAGGCCGCCAAGGCCCTGAACGTCAAGGTGGTGTTCGTGGGGTCGTCCAAGCGCACGTTCTTCTGGCGCATGGTGAAGGGCCGGATGCTCAAGCGGCTCGCCGAGCTCTTGCCTGAGGAATGCAACCTATTGGTGGTCGGGTAAGCCGGCCCCACGGGGCCGGCTAGAGCAATCGATCAATGGAAAATAGAGAATAGATATAAAACGTTTGTGGTCGATTCTCCATTATCGATTTTCACGATGGCTGGGTTTGACGGACGGGGTTTAACCGGCCTTCCAAAAGGCGATCACCAGGCCCCCCAGGACGATCAAGGCGCCCCCCACCAGCGTGGGGAGGGCCGGCCGCTCGTGGAAGATGAAGACCGAGGTGAGCTGGGACACCAAGAAGAACAACGCGATATAAACGCCCATCAGTTTCCCGAAATCCCACTTGGGCATATTGACCGACAGGCCGTAGAGGAACAACACGACGGCCCCCAGCGCGAACCCGAGGATCCTGCCGCTTTTCAGGCCCCACCTCACGAGCGCGTCGCCCCCCACCTCCAACGACGCGGCGCCCACCAGGATCAGGAAGGCCCGGACCGATTCGGTCATGGCTCCACCTTCAGTCGGTAACCCACGCCCGGCTCGGTCATGAGCCATTTCGGTTGGGCGGCGTCGTCCTCCAGCTTCTTCCGCAGTTGGTGCATATAGGTCCTCAGGTAATGCGCGTTGTCCCCCCCGGCCGGTCCCCAGACTTCCTTCAACAACTGGGCCTGGGTCACCAGCTTGCCCGGGTTCTTGGCCAACCGCGACAACAGCTCCCACTCATTCGGCGTCAGGTGCACGTCATCGCCCCGGCGCTTCACCAGCCGCTTGTCCAGGTCGATCGACAGGTCCCCCGAGACCAGGATGGGATCCGCCGGTTGCCCGGCCTCGGGCGCGTGGCGGAGCGCCACGCGGAGGCGCGCGGTCAATTCGGACACCCCGAAGGGCTTGGTGAGGTAGTCGTCGGCGCCCGCGTCGAGGCCCGCGACCTTGTCCGATTCTTTGCCGCGCGCCGAGAGGATGACTACGGGGGCCTGGCTCCATTCCCGCAGCTTCTTCAGGACCACGAGGCCGTCCATGTCGGGAAGCCCCAGGTCCAGCAGGATCACGTCGGGATGGTGGGACCCGGCCAGGGCCAATCCCTCGCCGCCGGTGGCGGCCTCGACGACCTTGTACCCCTGGCCCTCGAGCGCCGCCTTCAGGAACCGGCGGATGGGGGCCTCGTCGTCCACGACCAACACGATGGACTTGGGAGCGATCATGGTATTTCCTCCTGGGCGCCCGGGGCCCGCAAAGGCAGTTCGAGCCGGAAGGCCGCGCCCCCGCCGGGGCGGTTGGAGGCGGTCAATTTCCCCTCATGGGCCTCGAGGATGCCTTTGGCCACCGCCAACCCCAAGCCGGTCCCGCCGCCCGAGGCGTCCCGGCCCCGGTGAAATTTCTCGAAGACGGCCTCCTCCTCGCCCTCCGCCAAACCCGGCCCCCGATCCATCACCTCGACGACGGCGGTGTTCCCGTTCAGGGAGGCCGCCACCTCGAGGGGACAGCCCGCGGGCGTGTATTTTAGGGCGTTCTCGAAAAGGTTGAAAAGGGCCTGTTCGATCAGGATGCCGTCCACCGGCACCATGGGGAAGTCCTCCGGGATCTGGACCGTCACCTTCCGGTCCGCCAGGCGTTGGCCCAGGCGCGCGAGGGCGGAGCCGATGGGTTCCTCCAGGGGCTGGGGAGTCTTCACGACCTTGAGGGCGCCGGCGGAGAGACGGGTCATCTCCAAAAGGTTGCGGAGCAGGCGGTTCAGGCGCTCGGCCTCATCCCGGATGTTCTCCAATAGGCCTTTTCGGCTCTCGGGTGAGAGGTTCGACCCGGCGTCCAAGAGGCTGTCCGCCGACCCCAGGATGGCGGCCAAGGGGGTCCGCAGGTCGTGGGAGACCGAACTCAGGAGCGAACTGCGGAGCTTCTCGCCCTCGGCGTCGACCCGCGCGGTGTGGGCCTGGTCCTTGAGTTGTTCGTTCTCCAGGGATAGGGCCGTCAGGTGGGCAAAGGCCTCCAGCAGGTTCAACTGCTCAGATTGAAATGCCGGGGCCTGGTGCCGGGCCTGGATCCGGGCTACGCCCACGGGCCCCTTTACGCCGTTGAGGGGCATGTAAAGCGCGTCCGCGCCCTGGAAGGTGTCGGTGCCGGGACCGGCCCGACGGCCCAGGTCGAAGACCCACTGGGCCACCGCGCGCTCCTTGTCGGGCAGGGTGAAGACCTCATGGGACCCCCCCTTCAGGGCCAGGCGACCATGGCCGTCGGGCAACAGAAGGAGCACCTCGGCGTCGAAGACCTCGTCGATGCGTTTGGCGGTGAGGTGCACCACGGCGTCCAGGTTGTCCACGGCCACCAGGTCTTGGCTGAGGGAAAAGAGCGCCGAGGTGCGCTGTTCCCGCAGGCGCGCCCACTCGGCCTGCATCCTCATCCGGCGGGTGAGCTCGCTGAGGACCAGGGACACCGACAGCATGATGGCGAAGGTCAGGAGGTACTGGGTGTCGGCCACGGCGAAGGTGAAGCGCGGCGGGACGAAGAAGAAGTCGTAGGCCAACACCGACAGGAACGAGGCCAGGATCGAGGGGCCCTTCGATTCACGGAGGGACACCACCACGGTTCCCAACAGGTAGACCATGATCAGGTTGGACAGGGCGAACCGGTGGTACATCAGGGCCGCCACCAGGGTGCTGACCGCCACCACGCTGAGGGAGAAGAACCAGCCCCCCCGGGCCTTTTCCGAGGCGTCGCGGGCCCTCGGAGGGGGTGGGACGGCGTCGTCCTCCGAGCCCTCGGTCACCAGGATGTCGATGCCTGAACTGCCGCGGATCAGCCGATCCACCTGGGAGGGCGGGAAGGGGAAAAGACGGCGGGGGGGCTTTCCCGTCAGGATGCGGGTGGCGTTACGGGACCGGGCGAAGGAGATGACCTCCATGGCGAAGTCCTCGCCCGAGAGGACGGCGGAATCGCCACCGAGCTTCTCGGCCAGGCGCAGGTGCTCGGATACGCGCTCGCGGTCCGCCGGGGTCATGGGCCTCCAGGCCGGGGGATCGACGAACACCGCGGTCCAGGGCGCGCGGAAGCGGGACGCCATGCGGTGGGCCGCCCGCACCAGCCGCGCGGACGAGGGGCTGGGCCCCACGCAGACCACCAGGCGCTCCGCGATGGGCCAGATGGCCTCGGGGGACTTCGATTCCCGGTAGCCCTCCACCTGCAGGTTCACCCGGTCGGCCAGGGCCCGCAGGGCGATTTCCCGCAGGGCCGTCAGGTTCTCGATCTTGAAGAAGTTGCCGAGGGCGCGGGAGGCCGCCTCGGGCATGTACACCTTGCCGGCCTGCAGGCGTTTCAAAAGGTCCACGGGAGGCAGGTCGACCAGCTCCACCTCGTCGGCGCGTTCCAGCAGCTTATCGGGCACCGTCTCGTGCACGATCACGCCGGTGACGCTGGCCACGGCGTCGTGGGCGGTCTCCATGTGCTGGATGTTGAGGGTGGTGTAGACCGAGATGCCCCGGTCCAACAGTTCCTCGACGTCCTGCCAGCGCTTGGCGTGGCGGCTGCCGGGGGCGTTGGTGTGGGCCAACTCGTCCACGAGGACCAGCGGGGGCTTGAGGGCGATGGCGGCGTCGAGGTCGAATTCCGAGAGGGTGACGCCCTTGTAGTCCACCGTCCGTCGGGGGAGGAGGGGGAGGCCCTCCAAAAGCGCGTTGGTCTCCACCCGGCCGTGGGTCTCCACGATCCCGGCGCAGACCTCGAGCCCCTCGGCGCGCCGGACCCGGGCGGCCTCGAGCATGGCGTAGGTCTTGCCCACGCCGGGCGAATAACCCAGGAAAAGCTTCAGTTTGCCCTTGGTCGCGCGGGTTTCCTCGGCCTGGAGGCTTTTCAGGAGGGTATCGGGATCGGGACGACCTTCAGGCATTTTCAGCCTCCAGTGATCAAGTCCTCATGACGGGATCATTCTAACAGGGCGCGAAATAGGTTTATTCACCCGGATACCCACCCGGCCCGTACGGAAGGGAGGCGGGGGCCCCGCCCAAGGCCCAAAAACGAAAAAGGGCCGGAGGTTGCCGCTCCGGCCCTTCCCGGCGCCCACCCCGGGCGCCGTATCCGATCCTGGGAGAAGGGTCGGGGTCCTACGAGACGACTTTTTCGCCGCTCTCCCCGGAGGAAATCCGCCAGGCCTTCTCGACGGGGGAAACGAAAATCTTGCCGTCCCCCTCTTTGTGGGTGCAGGCCGCCTTCAGGATGACCTTTACGATTTTCCGCTCGTCCTTCGCGGGTACCACGATTTCCAGCTTGACCTTGGGGATCTCGCCCAGGTGGTACTTCAGGCCGCGGAACTGTTTGTGGACCCCCTTCTGGACGCCGTGGCCCGCCACTTCGGTGACGTTCAGGCCGGGGTACCCGGCGGCCTCCAGGGCCTTCTTGACCTCCGCGTACTTATCGGGACGGATGATGGCTTCGATCTTCTTCATGAAAAGCCTCCTCGGGTGTTCGATCCGGGGCCAGTCTATCTAAAAATCCTCAGCGAGCGGAAGGGGCCGCGGCGTCCAGGGCCAGGTTCAACTTCAGGACGTTGACGCGGGGCTCCCCCAAAAAGCCCAAATCCCGGCCCTCCAGGTGGTCCTGTACCAGCTTCGCCACCACGGCCGGGTCCAGTCCCCGGGCCTTGGCGACCCGGGCCACCTGGTATTGGGCCGCCGCGGGGGAGAGGTGCGGGTCCAAGCCGCTGCCCGAGGCCGTCACCAGGTCCTGCGGGACGGGAAGGGTGTTGTCGGGGTCGGCCTTCCGCAGGGCCGCCACCCGGGCCTTGACGCCGTCCATCAGGGCCGGGTTCGTCGGTCCCAGGTTCGAGCCCGAGGAACTTGCGGCGTTGTAGGCGTTCGGCGAGGTGGCCGAGGGGCGGCTCCAGAAGTACTTCGGCTGGTCGAAGACCTGGCCGATCAGCTCCGAGCCGACGCACTTGCCGTCGACCATGATGAAGCTGCCGGACGCCTGGTGGGGGAACAGGACGGCCCCCACGGCCGTCACCAGGCCCGGGTAGGCCAGGCCCGTCAAGACCGTGAACAGCAGGGTGAAGACCACCGACAGGCGCAGTTGGGTTCCGAATTCCTTGAGCATGACACCCTCCTTGGGTTAAAAAAGTCAGACGAGTTTGAACGCCACCAGGATCACGTCGATGAGCTTGATGCCCACAAAGGGCACGATCAACCCGCCCACGCCGTAGATCAAGAAGTTGTCTTGGAGTAGGCGCGACGCCGAGGCGGGGCGGTACTTAACGCCCTTCAAGGCCAGGGGCACCAGGAAGACGATGACCAGGGCGTTGAAGATGACCGCCGAGAGGATGGCGCTCTGGGGCGTGGCCAAGTGCATCAGGTTCAGGGCCCCCAGTTCCGGGTAGGTGAGGGCGAAGGCCGCCGGGATGATGGCGAAGTACTTCGCGATGTCGTTGGCGATCGAGAAGGTGGTCAGGGATCCCCGGGTCATCAAAAGCTGTTTCCCAATCCGCACGATCTCGATGAGCTTGGTGGGGTTCGAGTCCAGGTCCACCATGTTGCCCGCCTCCTTGGCGGCCTGGGTGCCGGTGTTCATGGCCACCGCCACATCGGCCTGGGCCAGGGCCGGCGCGTCGTTGGTGCCGTCGCCCGCCATGGCCACCAGGCGGCCCCCCGCCTGCGACTCGCGGATGAGCTTGAGTTTGGCCTCGGGCGTGGCCTCCGCCAAAAAGTCGTCGACGCCCGCCTCGGCCGCGATGGCGGCCGCCGTCAGGGGGTTGTCCCCGGTGATCATGACGGTTTTGATGCCCATGCGCCGCAACTCCGCGAAGCGCTCCTGGATGCCGCCCTTCACGATATCCTTGAGGTGGATCACCCCCATTACCCGGGAGCCCTCGGCCACGACCAGGGGCGTGCCGCCCCGGCGGGCGATCCCCTCGACTCCCGTCTTCACGTCGGCCGGGTACTTGCCGCCCTGTTCCTTGACGTAGGCCTCGATGGACTCGGCGGCGCCCTTGCGGATGTGGCGCTTCCCGATGTCCACGCCGCTCATGCGGGTCTGGGCCGTGAAGGGCACGAAGGTCGCGTCCAACTCGTGGATCTCGCGGCCGCGCAGGGCGTACTTGTCCTTGGCCAAGACCACGATGCTTCGGCCCTCAGGCGTCTCGTCGGAAAGCGAGGACAGTTGGGCCGCCTCCGCCAAGTCCTTGATGTCCACCCCCGAGGCCGGGAGGAACTCCACGGCCTGCCGGTTACCCAAGGTGATGGTGCCGGTCTTGTCTAGCAGCAGCATGTCCACGTCGCCGGCGGCCTCGACGGCCCGGCCCGACAGGGCGATGACGTTGGCCTGGATCATGCGGTCCATGCCCGCGATGCCGATGGCCGAGAGGAGCCCGCCGATGGTGGTGGGGGCCAGGCAGACGAACAGGGCCACCAACACGGTCACGGACACGATTTGGCCGCTGCCGGAGGCCGTCACGCTGAACATCGAGTAGGGCAGCAGGGTCACGCAGACCACCAAGAAGACGATGGTGAGGGCCGCCAGCAATATGTTGAGGGCGATCTCGTTGGGGGTCTTCTGGCGCTTGGCGCCCTCCACCATGGAGATCATGCGGTCGAGGAAAGACTCGCCGGGGTCCGAGGTGACCTTCACCACGATCCAGTCCGACAGCACCCGGGTGCCGCCGGTCACCGCGCTCCGGTCGCCGCCGCTTTCGCGCACCACGGGCGCGCTCTCGCCGGTGATGGCGCTCTCGTCCACCATGGCCACGCCCTGCACGGCCTCGCCGTCGGCGGGGATGAACTCCCCGGCCTCCACCAACACCCAGTCGCCCTTGCGCAGGTCGCCGGACAAGACCTCCAGGGAGGAGGATGCCTTCTCGGGCTTCTTGAGCTTGCGGGCCTTCACCTCTTGCCGCGACTTGCGCAGGGTGTCGGCTTGGGCCTTGCCCCGGCCCTCCGCCATGGCCTCGGCGAAGTTCGAGAACAGTACGGTGAACCAGAGCCAGATCGAGACCGCCAGGATGAAGCCCGCCGGGGCCTCCCCGTGGCCGCCCAGGGCCTGCGCCCAGAGGCCCGTGGTCAGTAGGCTGCCCACCCAGACCGTGAACATGACGGGGTTCTTGACCATATGGACGGGGTTCAGCTTCTTGAAGGATTCGACCACGGCCTTGCCGGTGATGGCCGGGTCGAAGAGTTTGCGTTCCTGGATTTCTTCGCTCATTTTCGGACTCTCCTGGACTGCGGTTGAAAGATTGGGTTGCGACTTGGGTCCGCTTCGCTTCTTGGTTCCGGGTTTCCGGCCCCCCCGGGGGGGAGCCTTGCGCGGCCTCGTTCGGCGCGCCTTCCGGCGGGGCTTGGGTTTCATGGGCCTCCCCTTAGTGGACGGCGATCATCTTCAGGTGTTCCACGATGGGGCCCAGGGCCAGGGCCGGGAGGAAGGTCAGGGCCCCGACGATGACCACGACGCTGATCAACATCACGATGAACAGGGGCGTGTGGGTGGGCAGGGTCCCGGCGCTGGAGGGAACGATCTTCTTCTTCGCCAGGCTGCCCGCGATGGCCAGGACCGGGACGGCCAGGGCAAACCGGCCGAACCACATGGCTACGCCGCCCAGGATGTCGTTGAAGACGTTGCCCCCGAAACCCGCGAAGGCGCTGCCGTTGTTGTTCGCCTGGGAGGTATAGGCATAAAGCACCTCGCTGAAGCCGTGGGCCCCGGGGTTGAAGATCCCGGACTTGCCCATGGGGTCCAGGAGGCACCAAGCGGTACAGACCAGCGAAACGAGGGGGGGGACCAGGATGACGATGGAGGCCATCTTCATCTCGTAGGCCTGGATCTTCTTGCCCAGGTACTCGGGGGTGCGGCCCACCATGAGGCCGGCGATGAACACCGCCAGGATCACGAAGACCAGCATGCCGTAAAGGCCCGACCCCACGCCGCCGAAGACCACCTCACTCTGCATCAGCATCCACAACGGGACCAACCCGCCGAGCGGCGTGAAGGAATCATGCATGGCGTTGACCGAGCCGTTGGAGCATCCCGTGGTGACGGTGGCCCAAATCGCGGATTGGGTGATGCCGTGCCGCACTTCCTTGCCTTCCATGTTCCCGCTGTCGCCGGTGGCCCCGTTGGGCCCGGCCACCAGCTTCGTGAGCGCCGGGTTGCCGGACTGCTCGGCCTTGACGCAAAGCAGGAGGGGCGGGATAAAGAGAATGAACATCGCGGCCAGGAGGGCCCAACCCTGCTTCCGGTCGCCCACCATGACGCCGAAGGTGTAGCAAAGGGCCGCCGCGAACAGCGGGATGGCCAACACCTCCAAAAAGTTGGAGAGCGGGGTGGGGTTCTCATAGGGGTGCGCCGAGTTGACGTTGTAGAAGCCGCCGCCGTTGGTGCCGAGCTGTTTGATGGCCACCTGGGAGGCCACGGGGCCGAGCGCCACCGGTTGTTCGACCACGGTGACGGGGGTCGTCATGGGTTGGCCCTTCGCGTCGGTGACGGGCGCGCCGGCGGCGTTGGTGACCGGTTGGTCATAGGTGGTGGATTGGACCAGGGTTGTCTTTTGGGCGCCCTTAAAGGTTTGGGGCATCCCCTGGCCGATCAGGACCAGGGCGAGAACGAACGAGAAGGGCAGGAGGATATAGAGGGTACCCCGGGTCAGGTCCACCCAGAAATTGCCCAGCTTGTCCGTTTCCTTCCGCACCAGGCCCCGGACGAAGGCCATGAGCACGGCCAACCCTGCGGCGGGGGAGAGGAAGTTGTGGACCGTGAAGCCCGCCATCTGGACCAGGTAGCTCATGGTGGACTCGCCGCCGTAGAACTGCCAGTTGGTGTTGGTGATGAAGGAGATGGCGGTGTTGAACGCCAGCTCGGGGGCCACGGGGCCTTGGCCGTCGGGGTTGAGGGGAAGGTGCGCCTGCAGGCGCATCAGGACATAAAGGGTCGCCCCGCCGAAGATGCTGAACAGCATCAGGGCTAAGGCGTAGGTCTTCCAGTTCATCTCCTTTTTGCGGTCCACCCCGCCGAGCTTATAGAGGAGCCTTTCCAGCCAACCCAGGATCTTCTCGCCCCAGAAGGGCTTGTCCCCGAAGACATCCGCGATGTAGAGGCCAAGGGGTTTGGCCAGGGCGAGGAGGACGACCAGGTAAAACGCGATTTGGAGCCATTGGTTGGAATTCATCAGAACCACTCCGGTTTCAAGAGTGCTAGAACGAGGTAGACCAACAATCCGGCTGAGACGAGGCCGCTGACCAGGTAGATGAAATTCACGGTTTCTCCTCCATCAAAAGGTCCAGCCCGGCGATCAGGCCGACCGTCAGGGCCGACAGGACCAGGAACAGGATGACACACCAGAACTCGACCATCGCAAACCTCCCCACCGGATTAAAACTTCCAACGATCACCCATCAATGTCCCGCGAACAATGTCCTCACCCTCCGTGCAAGTGCACGCAAAACTTGGCGAGGTAAAACGCCACGAGGGACAGGCTCACGACGTAACCCAACCCGAAAAAGTCCTCACGTTTCATGACCCACCTCCCGAAAAGGCCCTGAACGCAGTCCCCTCGGCCGGCAACGCCCGCCTTCTGCATCCACGCGTCCAAGGGTACGGTGGGGCCGCGTCAGGATGCTGTTAGGATGACTTCGGGAGTCATGGGGAGAACGTCAGAACCGTTTAAACGTCCCGATGTTCAACCACGCCTTCCGGTTGATCAGGGGCCTCACGAAGACGTCAGGGAGGAGCCGTTTTGCGTCAAGAAGACGTTCGGTTCAGGGGATGACGAACTTAAATCTGCCGAATCGAATATGGAACCTGGGCGCGAAAAAAGCCTTATTTCCCAATGGATATCGTTTCGAGAAAACCCACCCAAACGACCAAAGACTTGAAGTTGGGAGCCCAATGCCCAAAATGTCACCTCAGCCGAACCCTCGAAGAGGGGGGACGGGGGACCCAATGCCTTCTTAATTATGAGGGCCGGCCCAGGCGCCATGCGCCGGGCCTGGGGGCTTGTCCCGCGCCGAACGTGCGGGAGGACGACCACTCGCGTCCAGCCCGACAGCTAACCCCGCAGGCTCCGAGAGGACTCCTCCCTTAGGAGGCGCCCTTCATGATTCCGGCCGGAGGGTCGCCTTGAACGCCGCCGCGCAAACCGAAGCCGAGAAGAAAGCCCACCACGCCCATACCCTGGGTTGGTTCCTCGTGTTCGCCGTAGTGTACGCGGACATCGGGACCTCGATATTCTATGTCCCGGGCATCCTATACCTGTCCATCGGCAACCTGGCCACCCTGGCCCAGCTCGTCACGACGGGCGTGTTCATCTCCATCGCACGAAAATACGTGGAGATCTGCGAGCGCTGTCCCGACGGCGGCGGCGTGGTGTCCATCACCCGGGAGGCCTTCTCCTCCTGGACCTTTTTACCGCTCATTGGCGGGGCCCTCATCACGGTGGACTACTTCCTCACCTCGGCCATCTCAGGCGTTTCGGGACTCTATTACCTGGCCAACCTCCTGGGCCGGAAGGAATTCTTCCCCCCGATCATCCACGAGGCCTTGGGGGACCCCAAGGCCTTGATCATCCCCCTATCCGTCGTCCTCTTCCTGGCCTTGACCCTCCTGAACCTGGTAGGAATCAAGGAATCGGCCTCGGTTACCTCCAGCTTCGCCGTGGGCAAGATCGCCGTGACCTTCCTCCTGCTGGGGTCCGCGGCCTGGTACATCCAGCGCATGCCGGACCTTCATTGGAGCGCCCTGTTCTCATCCATCGTCCACCCGGGGGTGCCCCTCAGCGTCGGCGTGATCGCCATCGGCTATGCCGACACCTGGCTGGCCTACTCGGGACTGGAGTCGGCGGCCCAGGTCTCGGGGGCCATGAAGACGCCGGTCAAGCGGACGGCGTCCAAGGCCATGTGGTGGGTCATCGGCACCATCGCGGTGCTGTCGCCCCCCATCACGGCGGCGGCCCTTTATATCCTTCCCGAGTCGGTGAAGCGCGGCGACCCGGAAGCCCTCCTGTCGTCCCTGGCCTTCATGGCGGGCGGCCCCTTGATGGGCATCGCCACGGTCATCGCGGCTTCCTCCCTCCTGTTCATGGCCTGCAATACGGCCATCGTGGGCAACTACCACGTGAACGTCCGCCTGGCGGACCTGGGGTTCCTCCCGTCCTTCCTCCGCAAGCTCCACCCGCAACTGGGTACGCCCTACCTCTCCATCATCATCTCCGCCATGGTGCCCGTGACGGTCGTGTTGGCCACCCACGGTTCCGTGGAGGCCCTCGGCGACCTCTACGCCTTCGGGTTGTTGGGGACCCTTGTGTTGTCCTCGGCCGCCGTCGACCGCCTGCGGTGGCGCGACGGCCAGCGGGGCTGGAACTTCTGGATCGGCGTCGGCACCACCATCGCCCTGGTGGTGGCCTGGCTCATCAACATGGTACACAAGCCCCACGCCCTGTTCTTCGGCGGCGGCCTGACGGCGTTCATCCTGCTCATGGGTTACCTGCACCATTCGGGCGCCCTCAAGAAGGCCGAGGAGGCCTTCGAGCGGGCCGAGACCTCGGTGAGGGACCTGCCGGAGGCCGGGGACCTGCTGACGCTGGAGGAGGCCAAGGAGGCCGCCGCGGTGGAGGGATCCAGCGTGATGATCGCCATCCGCTACGTGAACCCGCGGGTGCTGGACGCGGCCGCCACCTTCGCCCGGGGCGTGAAGCAGAGCAACGTGTACGTCATCTACGTGGACGAGACCCCGGGTCTCTTCGTGCCCCTCGACCTCAAGCCCTCGGACGCCTCACGGGTCACGCTCAAGGAAGCCTGCGACGAGCTCGCCAAGCGGAAGGTCCACGGCATCCCCATCTGGCGCCTGGCCGAGGACGCGGGCTATTCCATCGCCGACGCCGCGAAGGAGCTGGGCGTGAAGGCGGTGTTCGTCGGCTCCTCCAAACGCACCTTCTTCTGGCGCATGGTGAAGGGCCGGATGCTCAAGCGCCTGGCCGAGAACCTGCCCGAGGAGTCGAACCTGCTGATCGTCGGTTGACGTCACGCGGGCCCCGCCCGGGGACCCTCGGGAAGGCCGCCCCTTGCCATACCCCCGGCGCCGAATGGTAAGATGACCCCTGACGGGGGGAGATTTCCATTGAAACAAAACAATCGGAAGCACCTGACCCCCATCCTGAGGACCCTCGTCGAGATGGGTTTCATCATTTTCTTGTTCTATTCAAACCTCTTGATGGGCGAGTATGAGAAATCTAATGCCGCGCAAGGCAAGGGCCTGGTTTTCGCGCTGAGGGACATTGTGACGCCGGCCAATTTCGCGGTAGCCGTCCTATCAGCGTTGGTTGGGCATGTCATATTCGAGTATTTCAGGAAAAAACTCTGAGATTCCATCGATACACCTGAGGCACCAGGCCGCCCTCCCGGGACCAAGTGGTTCCCCGGCTCGAATTAGGGGCCGAATCTTCCCCGGTGTATCCATCCGGCCTGATCGGCCCCCCAATATGAGAGGTCTCATAGTGCTTCCGCCCGATGTATGCCGATATGGAGTCGTTCGGTCAAAAGGCGCCCCGGGGGTATTTCCAATGAAAATTAGGCAATGCGTCCTCGTCATCGAGGACGAGAAACCCATCCGGCACTTCCTGAAGTCCTACCTGGAGAGCCATGAATTCAAGGTGATCGAGGCGGTGAACGCCGAGGAAGGCCTGGCCCTGGCCGCCTCCCACAAGCCGGACCTCATCCTTCTGGACTTGGGGCTTCCGGATAAGGACGGTTTCTTCGTCCTGGGCCGGCTCCGCGAATGGACCCAGGCGCCCGTCATCATCCTGACGGCCCGCGGCGATGAAGGTGAGAAGGTCAAGGGGCTGGACGCGGGGGCCGACGATTACCTGGCCAAGCCCTTCAGCGTCGAGGAGCTGATGGCCCGGATCCGGGTGAGCCTCAGGCACCTCCAACGGGCGAAACAGCCGGGGGAGGACCCGGTGTTCGAGACGCCTGATTTCAAGGTGGACCTGTCGGCCCGCCAGGTCACCGTCCATAAAAAAGAGGTCCACCTGACCCCGAACGAATACAACCTCCTCGCCCTCCTGATCCGTTTCGCGGGGAAAGTGGTCACCCAGAAGCAGATCCTCAACGAGATTTGGGGAACCGCCGTGGACGACCAGGGGGGCTCCCTGAGGATCTACATCCACCAACTGCGGCACAAATTGGAGTCGGACCCGGCCCTCCCCAAGTATTTGTTGACCGAGCCCGGCGTGGGCTACCGGTTGAAGTACGAGTAGTCCTTTCGACGACGCCCCATTCATGAAGATCGGCCCCACTCGAAGACTATTGATGCAACCTCAATCTGCCTGCCCTGAACAACCTTTCACCTCCCTGAAGATTCCGCGCGGGTTCGGTCCGGTGGACGTTTAGGGGCTGTTCCCCCCGAAAAATATTTTTAGTAGGGGCGACCCGTTGGGTCGCCCGCTATGCCAACCCTGGAAAACCCAACTCGGGCGATCCACCGGATCGCCCCTACGACATCCAGAATGCCTGGTGTTGGATTCCCGGGCCGTTCCAATCCTCGAATGGAATTCAGGTGGGGGGGCTTATTTGGGGGCATAGGGGTTGGACCCGCCCCGCAGGAAAAGTTCCGTGAAGTTCGCCGGAATTTTAATTTTGCAGGTCATTTTAACGGCTTCCTAACATACGTCTTCTAGACGCCCCCCTCTTCCTTCTTAACAGCATCCTAATCGGCCCCCGGATTACATTTACATCCGAAGGCGGGAAAGCGCACGGCGTTTCCGCCGCGATGGAATGTAGAAAAATTAAAAGGGGGCTGAAATGGCACCGCTCATGATCGTCATCCTGGGATTCGTGGCCGCTACCACGGGAGTGACCGGACTGTTGGGGGTCCTGCTCTTCAAGAAGGAAGACCTATTCGGGTCGGAAAAGGGTGAAAGCCGCTTCGCGGGGATCGCCCTGTCGATCCTGTTGGCGGTGGCGACCCTCGGCCTGGCCGGGACGGCCCGGGCGGACGGGACCCCCACCCCCACCCCGGCGGCGACGCCGGACGCCCCCTTCAGCAAGAACGACTTCAGCTGGGTGGTCGGCAACACCCGGGAGACGGATTTCCCCATGGACGGGAAGATCTTCTCCCCCGAGTTCCTGTTCGACACCAACTACACCTACGATTTCGCCCACCCCCAGGACCACACCCTCACCGGTTCCACGAGCTCGGAGCGGTCCGACGAGTTTGAGGTCGAGCACATCGGCGTGGGCGGCGACTTCCACGTCGACAACGTCCGGGGCCGCATCATGACCGAGTTCGGCATGTACGCCACCACGGTGCCGCGCAACGACGAGACCCCGGCCCGGGGCCAGTTCGACCTGCAGGGCGCCTACAAGTACCTCACGGAGGCCTACGGCGGATACCACTTCAACGCCATGCACGGGATCAACGTGGACATCGGCGAGTTCCCGTCCTACGTCGGCCTCTACAGCTACTACAACTCCGAGAACTGGAGCTACCAGGCGTCCTTCGTCTCCTCCAACACGCCCTGGTTCTTCAACGGCATGCGGATCCAGATGTTCCCGACCGAGAACCTGAAGATCGAGCCCTGGATCATCAACGGGTGGCAGACCTACGGGTCCTTCAACAGCATGCCCAACCTGGGTTACCAGGTCAAATGGGCCCCCACCGGGAGCCTGGTGTTCGTCTGGAACGGGTACCGGGGGCATGACCAGCCCAATTCCCCGGACTGCGTCCGATACCACAGCGACAACAGCATCATCGCGAAGGTCTTCGACAACCCCAAGTCCGGCGGCATCTCCAAATCGGCCTTCTCACTGACCTACGACTTCGGCTGGCAGCAGGGGCCCATGTACATCGGCCCGGGCCTCGGGATGACGGACGGCGTGCCCAACGGCACCGCCTACACCAACGTGGGGATCAAGACCAAGGGCGAGGAGGAATACTTCGCCGGGGCCATGCTCTACAACCACACCTGGTTCGACCACAACAAGTTCGCCCTCAACGTAGGCGGCGGGTTCATGCGCAACCCCGGGCGGTACCTGGCCCTGTTGCCCCCCATCAACGGGGACACCGCGCAGACCTACGGCAACGACCCCGTCGCGACCACGGCGTTCGGCACGGGCCCCGGCCTGGACTGGAAGTGCTGGGACTACCAAATCGCGCTCCAGATCTACCCGAGCCAGTACCTCACCTGGAACATCGAGTACGTCCACCGCTACTCGGACGCGCCGTACTTCGCGGGTCCCGGCGGTTTGACCTCGTCCGACGGCTGGCAGTCCGGGGCCGCGACCGGTTCCGCCCAGGCCGGCGCCGGGTTCAAGCCCGACCTGAAGACCACGGAAAACCGCATCATCTTCGCCGCGATGGTCCACATCTGAGGGTGTCCTAAGCGGCGGCGGGAAGGGAATCAGGGACCCGGCCCGCCGCCCACTCCTCACCCAATTAAGCTGGAAGGAGGGACGGCCTCAGGGGGCCGTCCCTCTCCTTGTTTGGAGGTGCTTCCATGAAACAACCCATCCCCGAGGCGCCAAAGCAGGCATCCAAAATGGTCAACAAGCAGCTGATCCTCATGGTCGAGGACGAGAAGCCCATCCGCCGCTTCCTGAAACCCTACCTGGAGACCCGGGGATTCAAGGTGGTGGAGGCCTGCGACGGTAAGGAGGCCCTGGCCCTGGCCGCCTCCCACAAGCCCGACCTCGTCCTGCTGGACCTGGGTTTGCCGGACATGGACGGGCTGGCCGTCCTCAAGCGGCTGAGGGAATGGAGCCAAGTCCCCATCATCATCCTGACGGCCCGGGGCAAGGAAAAGGAGAAGGTGGAGGGGCTCGACGGGGGCGCCGACGACTACCTGGCCAAGCCCTTCGACATTGAGGAATTGATGGCGAGGGTCCGCGTGGCCCTGCGCCACTTGGAACGCCTGAAACAGCCGGGGGACGAGCCGGTGTTCGAGACGGCCGATTTCAAGGTGGACCTTGCGGCCCGGATCGTCACGGTCCGCGGCCAGGAGGTCCACCTGACCCCGAACGAATACAACCTCCTGGCCCTGCTGATCCGCCACGCGGGGAAGGTGGTCACCCAAAAGCTGATCCTCACCGAGGTCTGGGGGGCCTCCGGGGACGACCAGGGGCGGTCCTTGAGGCTCTACATCCACCAATTGCGCCAGAAAATGGAATCCGACCCGGCCCTTCCCCGGTATATCCTGACCGAACCCGGGGTGGGTTACCGCCTGAAATATGAATAGCCCCGGGAGAGGCCGCCATGGAACAGCATCGTCCCACTCCGGATGAACTCCTCAAGCGGTACCAGGATCAGAAGCGGTCCCGAAGCCGGGGATCCCTCAAGATCTTCTTCGGCGCCTACCCGGGGGTGGGCAAGACCCGCGGCATGCTGGAAGCCGCCCTCCTGAGGAAGGCCGAGGGGGTGGACGTCTTGGTGGGGGCCGTGGATACCCATGACCACCGGGAAACGGAAGCCCTGTTGCGGGGCCTGGAGATCCTGCCGTCCCTGGGCCTACGGCCGAACGGGTCCCCTTCGGGGGAATTCGACCTGGACGGAGCCCTGAAGCGGCGCCCGGCCCTGATCCTGATCGACCATCTCGCCCACACCAACGCGGAGGGGCTCCGCCACCTCAGGCGCTGGCAGGATGTGGAGGAGGTCCTCGACGGCGGGATCGACGTCTACGCCACCCTCAACGTCCAAAACCTCGAGAGCCTGCACGACATCGTGGCCCGGCTCACCGACGTGCAGATCTTCGAGGCCCTGCCCGACTCGGTCCTGGAGAACGCGGACGAACTGGTCTTCGTGGACCTGCCGCCCGACGACCTGCTGGAGAGGCTGGAGGACGGGCAGGTCTACATCCCCGAGACCCACCAGCCGGCCTATTGGCATTTCTATAAACGGGCCAACCTGGACGCCTTCCGGGAAATGGCCCTCCGGATCACCACCGACTGGGTGAACGCCCAGGTGCAGGTCCACCACCTGGGCATGGACACGGCCCGGGCCTGGCCGATCCGGGAACGGCTGTTGGTCTGCGTGAGCGCCCACCCCGCTTCGGCCCAGCTGATCCGCGCCGCCCACCGGACGGCCAAGAGCCTGCGCGCCGAATGGACCGCCGTCTACGTGGAGACGTCCTACAGGTCCGGGGCACGGGAAAGCGACCGGGAGGCCCTGGCGATCCAGCACCTGCGCCTGGCCGAGCGGCTGGGGGCCGAGACGGCCATCCTGACGGGCGCCGACTTCGCCGAGGAGGTCCTGACCTACGCGCGGGACAAGGCCGTCACCCGGATCCTGGTCGGTCGATCCCCGAAACGGTCCTGGCGGGACCTGTTCTCCGGACGGCAGGTGGACCGGCTCCTGCGCGAATGCGGCGACATGGAGGTGACCGTCGCCCCGGGCGAGATGGACAGTCCCCTGCCCAAGGTGGTCGGGGGGGCGAGGCGGAATTGGGACTGGAAAAGTTACGCCTACGCCCTTCTGGAAGTCGTCCTTTGCACCGTGTTCAACGAAGGCCTCTTCCGCTTTATGGACCACGCCAACCTGACCCTGATCAACGTCAACCAAATCATGGTCTTCCTCCTGGGCGTTTCCATCCTCTCCACCTCCCAAGGGGTGGGTCCCTGTGTGGCGGCCTGCGTCCTGAACGTCCTGGCGTTCGATTATTTCTTCACGATTCCCTTCTACCACTTCGAGGTCTATGAAGGGCAATACTACGTCATCTTCCTGGTCATGCTGGTGGTGGGCCTCATCATCACCAACCTGACGGTCCGCATGAAGAACCAGACCCGCCTGTCCCGCCTGAGGGAACGCCGAACGGAGGCCCTTTACGCCTTGTCCCGGGAACTGGCCTCCGCCCGGGGCGCGGAGGAACTCCTGAAGGCGGCCATACGGCAGATCTCCGAGGTCTTTGAGAGCTCCGTGACGGCCTACCTGCCCGATGGGGCCGGCCGCCTCAAGGCGCGGTCCTCCAGCGGGGAGGAACCCCATCCGACGCCCAAGGAAATGGGGGTGGCGCAATGGGCCTTCGACCTGGGGCAGATGGCGGGGAAGGGGACCGAGACCCTCCCGGACGCCGAGGCGCTTTACGTGCCGTTGTTGGCCACGGGAGAACCCGTGGGGGCCTTGGGAGTCAAATCGCTTTTCCCCGACCGCCTGTTCATCCCCGAACAACTCCACCTGATGGAGGCCTTCGCCCACCAAACCGCCATGGCGGTCTTCGGGGACAAGCTCGCCGAGGAGAAACAGCAGGCCCAACTGCAGGTGGAGACCGAGAAACTGCGGAGCTCCCTCCTCAGCTCGGTGTCCCACGACCTGCGCACGCCCCTGGCCACCATCAAGGGATCCATCGGGGGGTTGCTGGCGTCGGGCAGGTCCATGTCGGCCGCCACCCGGCGGGATTTCCTGGTGAACGTCTACGACGAGACGGACCGCCTGGAGCGGCTGGTGAGCAACCTGCTGGAGATGACCCGGTTGGAGGCGGGCGCCATCGTGCCGAGGAAGGAACCCAACGACCCCCAGGACGTCATCGGTTCGGCCGTTGCCCGGGTCCGGAAACGGTTGGAAGACCGGAAGCTGGAACTGAAGGTCCCTCCCGACCTGCCCCTGGTCCCCATGGACGGCCTCCTGATCGGGCAGGTGCTGGTGAACCTGTTGGACAACGCCTCAAAATACACCCCCGCGGAAAGCCCCCTCGAGATCTCCTCCTGGATCTACGCGGACCAATGGTCGGTCGAGGTGGCCGACCGAGGGCCGGGGGTCCCGGAATCGGACTTGCCGCACCTGTTCGACAAGTTCTACCGGGGCCCCCAAAAGGAAAGCAAGAGCGGCGCGGGCCTGGGGTTGGCCATCTGCCGGGGTATCGTGGACATCCACGGCGGGACCCTGACCGCGGGGAACAGGCCGGAAGGGGGGATGTTTTTCCGGTTGTCCCTGCCGTTGGAAGCGAACCCCGCCTCAGGCCAACGGACCCTGCCCGTCTTGGGGTGAGAGCGCGTGAAAAGGAGATGACCATGCATCCGTCTCGAAGGGCCTGGATCCTCCTGGCGACTTGGTTCCTGGGGGTCGCGGCCTCGGCCTACCCGCAGGAGATCTCCCATATCCGTTTCAAACTGGACGGGCCCAACAAGTCCGTCCGCATCACCTATGACCTTTTTGACCCGGGGGATAGGTCCCACGAAGTGATGGTCCAGGCCTCCACCGACCAGGGCAAGACCTGGACGCTTTTTCCGGATCCCCCGGCGCTTTACGGCGATGTCCACGTCGTTAAACCGGGAAAGGGAAAAAGCATCACCTGGAAGGCCGGGGAGGGATTCCGGAACATCCCCCCGAACCTGTTCCAGGTCCGCCTGCTGTTGGTCCAAATCCTCTGCGCCGCTTCCTCGGTCGAGGCCGCCCGGGACCCGGCGTCGGAGACCGCCCGGGAAAAGGGGGAGGAAGACCGGGAAGACGCCTTGGAACTGGAGAGGTCGAAGAACCTTCCCCCCACCCTCAAGGCCAAGGACGGCACTCCCCGGGTCCTGATCCCGGCCGGGTACTTCACCATGGGGCAGGTCAACGGCCGTCCGGAAGAGGCGCCCCCGCACCGGGTTTGGGTGGACGCTTTTTACCTGGACCGGACCCTGGCGACGTTCGAGCGGTACGACCGGTTTTGCGGCGAGACGGGGAGGACCCCACCCACGGACGGCACCTTCCAATACAAGAACCCGCCCCATTGGGGACGGGGTCCCCGACCGGTCCTCAACCTCACTTCGAAGGACGCGGACGCCTATTGCAGGTGGTCGGGGGGGCGGTTGCCCACGGAGGCGGAATGGGAAAAAGCCGCGCGGGGGGGGGCGGAGACGGATTTCTATTGGGGGAAAAAGCCATCGGGGGCCTGGGATTGCGCGTGGTTCGGCGGGAACTCCAGCCACCGGACTTGGCCGGTGGGGGGGATGAAGCCCAATGGCTACGGCCTGTACGACATGGCGGGCGAGCTTTGGGAATGGACGGCGGATTGGTACGACCCTGAATATTACCCCAATAGCCCGGGGCGAAACCCGACGGGCCCGGTGGAGGGAAAACTAAGGGTCCTCCGGGGAGGTTCCTACGCCAACGGCCCCGGGGACCTCAGGTCGGCCCGCCGGATGGGTTGGGACCCGGACAAGCCCGACGGGGCCCAGGGTTTCGCGGGCCACGCCTATGAGCACGGCTGTCGTTGCGCCTATCCCATCGGGCCCTAACGCCTTCCAAACAAACACCGACCTAACGATTCCCCGCCCCATCCAAACAGCAACCTAATCCGGCTGTGAATACCATGGACCCAGTGGAAAACGCCCGATGGCGGGAGGGGACCATGGTCTTCAAGTTCAGGTTCGAAAAGGATTCTTGGGATGGGGTCGTCTCCATCCCGCTTTCCACCCAATTCCGCCTGGCGACCGTCGGCGCGAAGGTCAACCCCGGGACCTGGAACCACATTCCCCAAGAGGTCCAGATCCTCCTGGGCCGGCTTCCGGTGAAGACCGAGCGGGACAAGGATTGCTACAGGATGTTCGTCCTTTACGCCCTCAGGCAGTTGGGAAAGCCGGTCTCGGTCCTGGACCCCGACCAGCTGTTCCGCCAGAACTACGAGTGGGAAAACCCGGCCAGGATCCCCGACCGGGTCTATCGGATGGCCGTGGACTTGGGTTTCACCCTTTCCCCGCGGGATTGGCTGAAGATGAACGAAATGCGGCGGTATATCCTCGTCAAACTGGCCCAGGAAGCCCACGGGCCGGATTTTTTGAAGCGGGTCTTGGAGGAACTTCTCTGCCCCGAGTCGAAGATCTCCGCCTGGAAGACCCATTCCGGTGCCGGGTCGACCGGCCCCACCCCTATCGGCCCTTACTCGCTCTCGACCCCTTTCGCCGCCGCCCGCGGCCCCGCCGTGATGGTCCAGGATTAAAACCCCGCGGTTCATGGGGTCCACGCCCCAAAACCAAGATTCACACGGGATCCTAACAAACCCTTCCATAACACCCAGGGACCATCCTCTAACAGCAACCTAATCGGGCCCAGGACTATATTTTCACCAGGGGCGGAAGATGCGTCCGTCCTTAAAACCAGAAGTGAAGGTCGGTCCCAAGGAGGACCCCATGAAAACGAAAACAATCGTGACGGCGGCCGCGTTGGCGTTGGGAGCTTCGCTCCCGGGTTGGGCCAGGCAGGTGCCGGTCGGGCCGGGCGTCCCGATCGCGAGCGTCCAGGTGGCCTACGAGGTGGGGACGAAGGGTTTGCTGAAGACGGCGGCCATCCCCGGTTCCCATGTCACGCTCGGGGCCTGGTACCGGTACTGTCCGGTCCTGGCGAACGTACCCCTCAATCCGAAGCATGAGGCGGTGGTCGCCTTGTCGAACGGGAAACGGATCGTCCTTTCCTGCGCGACCTTGAAGGGGGCCGTGGAGGCCGACCTCAAAAGGTATGAACCCTATATGTTCTGAAGCGGTCAACAGGGCCGGGCCCCGGGGCGGATACCGCATCCGTCCCGGGAAACCGGATTCAACGGTAACGGCCAAGGCCCGAGGGGGTGGGGGATGAAGAAGATCGAGGCGATCATCCGTCCGGTGAAGTTCGACGATGTCAAGGCGGCCCTGGCGGACACCGGCTACGGGGGGATCACGGTCACCGAAGTCGAGGGCCATGGAACGCAAAAGGGTTTCACCCAGGTATGGCGCGGCCGCGAGTACAAGGTGGAACTGCTCCCCAAGCTCAAGCTGGAGGTCGTCTGCCCCGACAAGGACGTGGTGAAACTGGTGAGGGCCATCCTCAAGGGCGCCCAGACCGGCAAGGTCGGGGATGGGAAGGTTTTCGTCTACAACATCGAGGCGGCCTACCGCATCAGCACCGGGGAAGAGGGTGAGTGCGCCTTATCGGGAAAAACCGCGCAGGGCCCGGCCGAGCGCCAACCCGTCGGCCACCTTTTCGACCGGGTCTGACCGGGCACGGCCCGTGGAGTGGAGGGTGCCATGCTTAAGATCGAGGCGGTCCTCAGGCCCGAGAACCTGGAAGCGGTCTGCGAGAAACTACGGCGGATCGGGTACCCGGGGATGATGGTGACGGAAATGGCGGGACACGGGCGCCAAGGGGGCCTGCACCCCTATTGGCCCCAGGAAATGCGCGAACGGTTCATCCCCAAGGTCCGGATGGAGATCATCCTCCTGAAGAAGGACCGGGATCGGGTGGTCGAGGCCATCCTCTCGGCGGCGAGGACGGGGGTGGAGGGCGACGGGAAAATCTTCATCTCGGAGATCCAGGAAGCCATCCGGATCCGCACGGGCGAAAAGGGGGAAAAGGCCGTTTCATCGGACCGGGCGGCCGGCCGGAAAAGGTCCGGAACCCGCCCCGAACGGGTGGGGACCGCGGTCCTGGCCCGGGAAGGAAACGTATGAAGCGGATCGAGGCGATCGTCCGGCCCAACGCCCTCCGGGCCGTGTTGGCCGGATTGGAGGCGCTCGGGTACCCCGGGGTGACGGTCCAGGAGGCGCAGGGACACGGCACCCAAAAGGGAGCCACCGACGGCTACCGCAGCCAAAGCGTCGAGGGCCTTTTGCCGAAACTCGTGGTTTCCATCGTATTGGAGAACGACCGGGTGGAGAAGGCCATCGCCGCCCTGGTCCAGGCCACCCGTAAGGGTGAAATTGGGGACGGCAAGATCTTCATCTATCCGGTTTTGGAGGCCGTCCGGATCAGGACGGGTGAGAGGGGTTCCCAAGCGCTGTCCCCGAAGGATTGAGGCGTATGCCGGTTTGGATGGGGCCTTCCGTCCCTTCCATGAGGGAGCCACGACGGTTTTCATGACGGTTTCTTAACAAACGGATATCTAACGGACCGAATAAACCTCCTAACAGCATGCAGACGGGCCCTCCAAGTAATATCCAGCCATGGAAACTTCACATTCGAAAAATCCACAACGCCGTAGGGGATTGACGCCGGAGTGGGCGGACACGCGGCTAGGAATTCCGAAGATGAACATCGTGGACAAGGTCCAACAGCATGCCTTAGCCGTCCTGCGCCCAAGACTCGCGGGGGCGCTGCTCCTGGCGTACCTGGGCTCGGCCTGCGGGGCGGGGGCCCAGGCCCTGACACTGGAGCAGGCCATCCGGACCACTTGGGAAAAGTCCCCCCAACTGAAGGCCCAACGGGCCCTGGCGGGGGTCTATTCGGGGGACCGGTGGAGGAGGTTCCTGCCCCAGGAGCCGCAGCTCCAATATTCCGGCGACCTGAAGAACGCAACGACCCCCGTCTGGGGCGCCTCCATTACCTACCCCCTCCCCTTCAAGAGCCTGGCCTACACCCGGCTCGACGCCGCCACGGCCCGGCAGCAACGGGCCGAGTGGACCGCCCAAAAGTACGACCTGGCGGTGCTCATCGCCCAGTCCTACATGAACGGGGCCACCGCCCAAGCCAGCCTGGAGTTCCAGCGGGAGAACGTGCAGGACCTGGAGACCATCACCGACGCGATCCGGCTCCAGTACACCCACGGGCATTCCAACCAGACCCAGAAGATCAGCGCGGAACTCCAGCTGACCCAGGCCCAACGCGACCTGAAGGCCGCCCAAGACCAGTGGGGGACGGCCGTCGCGCTCTACGCCAAGTTGATGAACATTCCCCCGGATCGGGCGGTGTCGTTCGAGCTGCCCGACGACGTCCCCGACTCGATCATACGGGATCTCGGCAGCCTGACTTCCAGCCAGTTGCGGGATACCGCCGCCGTGGACCTGGGGGCGGCCAACCACAGCGTCGCTTGGTGGTCCCAGGTGCCGGACCCGAGCTTCAGCGTGGCCACCGACAACAGCTACACCATCGGCCTGACCGTGCCCATCCTGTTTCCCTTCCGGGAGGCCGCGGAGGCTCGCCGGGGGAGGAACCAGGCCACCGTCGACAAGGAAACGGCCAAGCTTCAGTTGGTGCAGGACAACTCGAACCAGGAGGCGGGTGCCCTCGATTACCGCCGCAGCAAGGTCCGTTTCCTCCAATTGAAGGACCGGGACCTGCTCCTGGCCGAAACCATGCGGGAAAGCGCCGTGGAGGCCTACAAGCGCGGAAGGCTGGCCTTCGCCGACCTGATGCTGGCCCGGCAGACCTACGCCAGCCTGAAGACGGAGGACATCCAGATCCGGGCCGAGGTGGTCAACTCCCACCTGGCGGGCCTGAGGGACCTCGTGGAAACGGCGGGCGACCCGACCCCAAGCCCCGCCGCCGCGCGGGTCCAGACCACTCCCGGGGTTGCCTCCACCCCGACGGTTGGGGAAACACAGGAGCCGACGGTCAAAGCGACCCCGGCGGACTTGAATACCACGGATCCGGATGCGAAGGGCACTCCGGTCGAGGCGGATCCGGGAGAACCGGCGTCGAGGAGTTTCGTTCCCGCCCCGTCGCCTACGGCGGGTCCGGAGGACGTGAACGGGACTGTGGGAACCAAGTAATTGCTTAAAAAGGAGACTGCGATGAAAAACATATCCACCCTCATTTTGGCCGGGACGATCTTGGCCTCCGCTCCCGCCTGGGCGGTCGGCTACCAGTGGAGCAAGGTGGCGACCGGCGTGGAAGTCACGGGCATCCGGGCCACCGGAATGATCATCCCGCAGGAGGGGGCCCTGAAGATCCAGTCGGCCAACACCCAGGGGCGCATCCTCTCGGTCCTGAAGCGGGAGGGGGATTCGGTTGCCCCCGGCACCCCGCTCTTCCTGGTCAACGACTCGGAATGCATCTCACTTGCCCAGGAAAAGCGCTTGGCCCTGAAGAACGGCGCCCAGGAGCTGGTCGACGCGGCCAACGAGCGGGAGAAGCAGTTGGGCGTCAAGGTGGAGGACGGCCAATACTTGATCGTCTCCCAATACGCGGGGGTCGTGACCAAGATCAACGTCAGCGCCGGGTCCAACTACAACCCCGGGGACCAGTTGGCCAACATCCTGGACATGAGGCGCCTCACCGTGGAGCTAGACTTCGCGGAAAAATACGTCTCCGACCTGCGCCGGGGACAGAAGGTGACCTTCCAACTCGCCTCGGATTCACAGAAGACCTTTTCGTCGACCATTGAGACGATCGTGCCGACCATCGACCCCAGCCAACGCACGACCATCGTGCGCCTGAAGCCGGTCGCCCTTCCCTCCACCATCAACCTGTCGGAACTGGTCTACGGCACCGTCCAAACCGGGGCGAACCAACCCATCCTGCAGGTCCCTTCCACTTCCTTGGTTTTCAACCGGGATAAGCAATATGTCATGAAGGGCGACGAGAAAAACCCCGTGGCGGTCGAAGTCCAAGTGGTCAATGAGACGGATGAACTCAGCTCGGTGAGGCCCGCCAACCCCGGTGAACTCAAGGAAGGCGACATGGTCGCCAGCGACGGCGGCATTTACCTGTGGGCCAAGGTCAACGGCATCTACGGCGGAGGCGGATGACGCCTCCCGTCCCCGAACGGGACTCCCGGCACCCAGACCAACCCCAGCGCCATCACCCCGACGAAAGCTAACCGGGTGCTGAATAAGTGCTTTTCACCCTGCCGTCAGGCGGCATAGCCGCCTGACGACCCTAGCGAAATGGGTTTTCGCAAGGCGAGCCGTCAGGCGGCATAGCCGCCTGAAGACCCCAGCAAAAACAAGTTGTTGCAAGGCAGGTCAGCAGCCACGTGGTTCGAGCGAATCGCCGTAAATCCCCTGGCTTTTGAGGGGATGATTCGCGAGTACGAAACGAAAAAGTCTCTTCAGTTCGACTTTTTCAACATCCTGCTAAAGGGACAAGACCATGGTACGGCTCATCTTGCGGTGGATGCAGTTCCAAAGGGAAGCCTTCGTGCTTTTCCTTTTCCTGCTGCTGGGCATCATCGGCTACGGCGCCTACATCGCCTTCAACAGCGAGATCATGGCCTTCCCCGAGTTCACCAACGTGCAGTTCAACATCAACACCCAATGGCCCGGCCACGCGGCGGAGGAGATCGAGCGCCTGGTCACCGTCCCCCTGGAGACGGTCACCCGCAGCGTCCCCGGCGTCATCAGTTCACAATCCTTGTCCGAGTTCGGGTTGAGCGTCATCCTCCTGACCTTCTCCGACGACACCCCCAACTGGAAGGCCCGCAGCGACACCGCCCAGTACATGACCAACGCCAGCCTGCCCAGCGGCGTCTCGCCCCAGATCTCGACCGACACCACCCCCCTGGGGCAGATCATGCGCTATTCCCTCGTGGGGAACCTGCCGCCGGACGAGATGCGGATGATCGCGGACTGGCAGGTCCAGCGGTACCTTTTGACCGTCCCCGGCATCGCCGACCTGGAGACCTTCGGGGGCCCCACCCGGACCATCGAGATCAAGATCGACATCCCCCGGATGAAGTCCCTGGGGCTCAACATCGCCACCATCGCCCAAAACCTGGGGGCCAACCACCAAAACGCCGGCGGGGACTTCATCACCCACGGCCAGGAGATGTATATCGTCCGGTCCATCGGCCTCTATGAGAACCCGATGGACCTCGAGAACGCGGTCATCGCCACCCAGGGCAACATCCCCATCCGTATCAAGGACATCGGTTCCGTGGTCATGAGCCATCATGTCCGGCTTGGGCAGACGGGCCGGGACCACGATGACGATGTGGTCCGGACGCTGGTCAACCTGCGGGTGGGCTCCAACACCATGGAAACCCTGGCGGGCCTGCACCAAAAGATCGACGAACTGAACGACCATCTCCTGCCCAAAGGCTGCAAGATCAACGTCTACTACGACCGTGGGGACCTGATCCATCGCAGCAGCCGCACGGTGTTCCATAACGTCATTTTCGGGATCATTTTGGTCTGTGTGCTCCTGATCCTGGGTTTCGGCATGGAGTATTGGGCCATGTCGGCGGGGGTCGCCCTCATCATCCCCTTCGCGCTCCTGACGGCGTTCGTGGGCCTGCGGCTCTGCGGCCTGAACCCGAACCTGATCTCCCTGGGCGCGGTGGACTTCGGGATCATCGTCGAGACCGCGGTGTTCGGCGCGGAGGCCCTGGCCGTCTCCCTGGCCCGCCAAAAGAGGAAGGATGACGAGGCCAACGCGCTGGCCCTGTCGGAGGTCCTGGGGCCCGCGCTGCTCTGCGCCTTCCTGCTCCTGCTCGCATTCATCCCGATCCTGAGCCTGCAACGCATCGAGGGCCGCATCTTCCGGCCCCTCGGTATCACCCTGGTTTCGGCCTTGGTGGGCGGCCAGCTGGGGGCGTTCATCTTCCTGCCCCTGGCCGCCTCCTGGGCCCCGATCGGCGTCAAGTCGGCCAAATCGGACAAGGTCTTCGATTGGATCCTGGAACGCCTCAACCGTGTCATGCTTTGGTTCAATGGGTTTAAGCACATCGGTTGGATCGCCGGGGCCCTCATGTTGGCCCTATTGGTGGCCATCAACTGGGGCATGGGGACGGAATTCCTGCCGACGATGAACGAAGGCAACATCTGGCTCAGGGTCAGCGCCCCGCCCACCATTTCCCGGGAGAAGTCGGTGCAGTTGGCCCACGACATCCGGGAAAGGATCCTGCGGGTCAAGGAGGTCAAGTCGGTGGTGTCCCAGACGGGGCGGCCCGACGACGGAAGCGACATCAGCGGTTTCGACACGCTGGAGTTCCAGATCGACCTGGGTGACCCTGAGGACTGGAAAAGCGCGGACTCCATCGAGGGATTCACGAACCTGTTGAGGGAGCAGATGAAGGACATCGAGGGGTGTGACTTCTACTATTCCCAGTACATTAAGGACAACGTGGACGAGGCCATCACGGGGGTCATGGGGGAATTGGCCGTCAAGATCCACGGGCCGGACCTCAAGGTCCTGCGGAGCCTGGCGGACCAATTCGAGGGGATCATCGCCAAGATGCCGGGGGCCGTGGACGTGGGTGAGGAGGACATCTTCCAACAGCCTGAACTGCAGTACGTGATGGACCGCAATAAGTTGGACAGCTACGGGATCCAGGTCTCCCAGGCCGAGGACGTCCTCTCCTCGGCGCTGTCCGGAAAGGTCGCGGGCCAAATGGTGGACCAACAGGGTCGGTACGTGGATATGGTGGTGAAACCACTCTTGCCGGCCCGTCTCACCCAGAATGTCCTGAATTCCATACCCCTCCAAGCGCCCGGAGGGGCCCAAATTCCATTGGGTGAAGTCACCCAGGCCCAGGTGGTCGAGGGGGTAAGCCATATTTACCGGGAGGAGGGGGAACGCCGCGTCGCGGCCAAATGCTCGGTCCGGGGCCGGGCGGTCGTGGAATTCGTGAAGGAGGCCGACGACAAGATCAAACAGCAGGTCAAGCTGCCCCCCAAGTACTGGTACAAGTGGTCGGGGACCTTCGAGAACGCCAAGCGGGCCAGCCGACAGCTTTCCATCATCGTGCCGATCTGCATTTTGGCGATGATCATCATCATCTACACCTGGTTCAAGGACTGGCGGCTCCTGTCGATCCTGCTCTGGGAGATCCCCTTCGCCACCCTGGGCGGCCTGGCGGCCCTGAGGTTGGCGGGTTTGAACCTCAGCATCTCGGCGGCGGCGGGGGGGGTCATCAGGATCGGGGTATCCTTCCTCACCGGGATGATGCTGATCTCCGCGTTCGTGAAGACCAAGGACGCGACGAAGGCCCTGATGGAGAAGGGGCGGAGCATCCTGATCTCGAACGGGGTGGCCATCATCGGCTTGCTCCCGGCGGCGATGTCCCATGCCATCGGCTCTGAGACCGCGCGGCCCTTCGCCGTGGCCATCCTGGGGGGGCTGGTCTCCTCGATGCTGTTGAGCCTGACCCTGCTCCCGGTCTTCCTGAAGAGGATTGAGAAGTTCTATAAGGACTGAGGATGAAAAAAGGGCCGGCCCCCGGGTTGTCCAAGGGTCGGCCCTTTCGTTTTACAAACACCGTTTCAACGGGCCCGGTTGCGCTCCGGGGCCTGGTAGAGGATGCCGAAGACCACCCAGAGATCAACGGCCGCGGTGATCGAGCAATAGATGGCTGTGACCCAGGCGAAGAGGGCGTGTTGTTCCCAAAGGCCGGTCCAGGCCTGGCTCAAGGTCGTGTCCGGCATTTGGGAGAGGCTGGTTAATCCCGCGGCCACCATCGCGATCCCGGTAAGCGTTAAAAGGCCCAACGCGGTCAATAGTTGTGATTTCTTCATGGCGGGCCTCCTTCCTAATAAAAGGCTAACACGGTCCTGGGTTTCCGCCAGGGAAAATGGGTGAAATCGTGTTTCGTTGTTAGGATCCTGTTAGGAACCTGTTAGGCCTTTGGTTCAAATCCAACATTTTGGTGGGATCCCATCGGGCCCGTCCGGATGTCCGATCCCGGCCCTTTCGTCCCAGCGACAATGTTAAAGGGCGTTGCCATACCCCTTCCCGGCCTAAAACCCGGATTTCCTTGGGCCGCGATCCCTGAAAAGTAAATGGACCTGATGGTTTTACCGGGGAGCCCCGGCCTAGACTGGGCCCTACCGCGAAAGGGGGACCCATGGACTGGACGAATCCGCTGACCGAGAAGAGATGCAGGCCCTGCGAGGGCGGCGTGGCGCCGTTCAAGGACGAGGAGATCCGGATCGGGTTGTCCCTGGTGCCGGGGTGGGCCTTGGCCGGTGGGAAGATCGAGCGGAAATTCGGTTTCCGTGATTACGACCAGACGCTGGAGTTCGTGAACGCCGTGGCCGACTTGGCCAAGCAGGAGGACCACCACCCGGAAATATCCTTCGGCTATAAGGCCTGCACCGTGCGTTATTGGACCCACGCGATCGTGGGGCTTTCCGAGAACGACTTCATCTGCGCGGCCAAGGTCAACCAGATGCCCGGACCGGTTTAAGAACGGCTCAAAAAAACCACCTAATACCACCATGGAAAAGGTGATCCCGATGGGATGATGGATTGGAGCAAGCCGGGGTTGCCATGGTGGTCATGGGACCCGGTGGGGATGGGATTGCCTGAGCCGTTAAAACTCAGTGGGCCTTGGCCTTTTTGGGGGCGGCTTTCTTGACCGGGACCGGCGCGGGGCCCGAGGCGGGCGGCAGGGCGCCGGTGGCCTCCAGCCAATCGCGGACTTCCTTCTCGGCCTCCAGCCAATCGCCCCAAGGGTCATGCAGGGGCTTCCCCCGTTTTTCCCAATGGAAATACGCCGCAGTCTCCACCCACTCCTGAGGAACGCCCGCCCCGTTCGAGGGCTCGACCTTCTCCACCTTGTCGATCTTCGCCATGTGGTCCTCCTCAACTAGAACTAGAACCAGGTTAAAAAGTTGCCTCAGGGTACACAGGGGCGGAGCCCCTGTGAGAGTGCGTATTGGTGGTCCGCACAACGCCTCCTCAACTAAAACAAGAACCGGTTTGAAAAGTCGCCTCGGGGTGTAAAGGGGCTGAGCCCCTAACAGACCCAACGGGGCTTTCAACGGCCAAGGGATCACACTCCCTTCATCCCGTTATAAGGACGGCGTGTGGTGGGCCCGAAAAACGTCCCCCGTCCCTTTTGGGACCCTTGAAACGGCCTGCCATGGGGTTGCCCGGGGGCAAAGTCACCGGGGCGCTGGCGATCAAACGAACACCCCCATGATACTCCTCCCTCCACGGTTCAATGAACAAGCGATGTCGGTACGCCCGATACCACCTGCGTCATAGGGGCCCGGCGGGGAGTTGACGGTGAGGTTAAACGCGTGCCCATCGGCTGGACGCCTTCAACCTCGGGATATGCGTTCCGGGGAGGAAGGCAGGAGGGTTTCGGATTCCCGCAGGTGGATTCCTGGTAGGTCCTGGCGGGCGGCACCCACCATGGATTGGGCCACGGCTTCGGCCGCCACGGGGCGGAATCGGCGGAGGGGGCCGACCAGGAAGGGGCCGAGGATTCCGAAGAGAAATCCCGCGAAAGCTTCACCACGGCGGATGACCTCCCGGGGACCCAGGAGAAGGGAAGGCCGGAAGAGGTGGAGCGCCCGGAGGGGCAGCTTCTTGAGGGCTTCCTCGGTTTCCCCCTTGACCCGGAGGTAAAAGAAAGGGGATCGGTTCGAGGCGCCCTGGGAGGAGACCAGGTAAAGGCTGGTCCCGGGGGTCCGGGACGCCGCCCGGCCGAAGGCCGTGATATATCCATAATCCACCTTCCGAAACCCCTCCGGACTCCCGGCCCGACGGATCGTGGTGCCGAGGGCGCAATACCAATCCCGCGCCTGGAGGGATCGGGTGAGGCCTTCCAAGCGGTCGAAATCCAGCTTGAGTTGCCTGAGCTTCGGGTGGCGGAGGGACAAAGGGGACCGGACCAGGATCGTGATCTTGGAATAGGAGGGATCCCCCAGGAGTTCCCGAAGGAGGAAGCCGCCGACCAGGCCGGTGGCTCCCGCCAGGACCGCCGTTCGGGTGGTGGGGCGTTTCATGGGCCCATTGAAGCGCCGGGGAGGTTGAAACGCAAGGCGGACCCGTGGCATTTTGGTCCATCGCGCCGGGAGAAACCCATGAACTACTGGTTGATGAAGGCCGAAGAGGACGTCTATCCCATCACCCTTTTCCAAAGGGAAAAAACCACCTATTGGGACGGGGTGCGCAACTACCAGGCCCGCAACTCCATGAGGGACGATATGAGAAAGGGGGACCTGTTCTTCTTCTACCATTCCAACAGCAAACCCACCGGCATCGCCGGCATCGGCAGGATCATCAAGGAAGGCTATCCCGACCACACGGCCTTCGACCGGAAGGACGTCCATTACGACCCCAAGAGCCTGGCCACGAACCCGCGCTGGTACATGGTGGACGTCCAATACGTGAAGTCCGCCAAGCGGACGATCCCCCTTGAGGTCCTCAAGCAGAACCCCAAGCTCCGGGACATGGCCCTGTTCCGCCAGGCCCAGCTGTCCGTCCAACCGGTCCGGGAAGCGGAGTGGAAGCTGATCACCGGCATGAAGGATTGGTGGTAGGCGGCCTGTTGGGCCGCCAGAGCAAGGGACCGATCGAAAACAGAGAATAAATCATGGCCATTGGGGACAATCTTCTGTTTTCAATTCTCCTACGAACCTAAACCCGTCCGTCCTGGAAACCCCCGCCGGGCCCCAGGCGTCCAAAGGGGACCACTCCGTGGAAGCCTAAAGGAGAATCGAACATGAACCGCAGCTGGACCGTTGGACTCGCCTGTCTGCTGGCCTTGGGATCGATCCCCGTTAGGGCCGGTGAGGCGGGGTATCACGTCGTGAAGAAGATCCCCCTGAAGGGCGACACCGGATGGGACTACCTGACGGTGGACCCTGCCGCGAGGCGGCTGTACATATCCCACGAGT
>CAYMOV010000018.1:16129-39586 GCA_964392085.1 uncultured bacterium | reverse complement strand
ACGATTGGAAACGGCGGGCCAAGTCGCCCTCGCCCAAACCCCAGGTCACCACCACTTGGGCCCCGCGGGACCGGATGATCTCCGCCAGTTCAGCGAAGCGCCCCAGGGGCCATCGGTTCTCCTTCTTGCCGGCGCCCAGGTGCAGGCCCACGGCGGGGCGGTCCAGGTCGAGGCCCAACAGGGCTAAGGTTTTTTGGGCCTGGTCCATTTCCTCGGAGGTGAGGGTCATGCGGGGGCTGCGGTCGGCCGACCCGACGCCCAGGGGCGCGAGGATGTCCAGGTTGCGGTCGGTCTGGTGTCGGTCCCCCTTCCGGTAGGGCGCCTCGAGGTCGTACAGGAAATTCCGCTTCGCCCCCGGGAAAACCCTGTGGGAGGACCCCAGGACCCAAGGGGACCGGGTGAGCCGCGCCAGGAGGTCGCTGGTGAGGGAGTGGCTCACGGTGTTGGGGACGATGACGAGGTCCCAACTGGAGCGGAGTGACGCCCAAAATTCCCGGACCTTCTTCATGTTCCATCCGCCCGAGGGTTTCCAAACCAGGGTTTCATCCACATCCGGGTGTCCCTCGAGCAGTTGGGCGAAATAGCCCCGGACCAGGACGCCGAGGTGGCAACCGGGGAAGCGGGCTTTGAGGGCGGGGAAAAGGGGGGTGGAGAGCAGGAAATCCCCCAGTTGGTCGTGCTGACGCACCACTAGGACGCGCTTCACCTTGGATGGGTCCAGGTCTTGGGGTTGCAGCAACCGGCGCCCCACCAAGGGTTCAGCCAGGAAGTAAAAGGGCCTTTTCATGGCTGTTATGCTAGCCCCCTCGGCCAGGTTTTGGGAATAAAATGCCCCGGTCATCCCAACAACTCCTGGAGGTCATTGTTATGAGGAAGTCCATTTGGTTGGCGGTTGCCTTGCTGGGCGCGTCGGTCCAGGCCCGGGCCGGCGCATTTATGATGAGCGAGACGTCGTATAACGGCAAGGCCCCGGTGATGAGCCGTATTTCCATCGGCTCCGACGCCGTCAAGACCGAGATCCAAGGCGAGAAGGGGTACACCACCGTGATTTTCCGGGGCGACAAGCAGTTGTTCTGGCTGATCGACGACAAGGACAAGAGCTACCGTGAGATGACGAAGGAGGACGCCGAGAGGATGGCCGCCAAGATGAAGGATGCCCAGGCCCAGATGGCCGAGTCCATGAAGAACATGTCCCCCGAGCAGAAGGCCATGATGGAGAAGTACATGGGGGGCAAGATGGGCGCCGCCGCCGGGTCAGCCCTGCCGAAGTACGTGAAAAAGGCTTCGGGCGAGAAAGCGGGCAAGTGGACCGCGGACCGGTACGAGGCCCCCAAGGGCAAGGACGGGGTGCGCAAGCTCTGGACGGTACCGCAGGGGACGATCGGCCTGAAAGCCGAGGATGTCGCGGTCCTGAAGGAAATGGCGAAATTCTTCGAGAAGTTCGGCGCCAACAAGAGCGACTACTTCCAGTTCGACCGGCAGGACATGGGTATCCGGGGGATCCCGGTCAAATCCCTGACGATCGAGGGGGGGAAGACCACATCCTCCACGATCCTGAAGGAGGCGGGATCCAAGAGCTTCCCGTCCTCGGCGTTCGACCTGCCTTCTGGCTACAGCAAAAAGGAAATGAAGGGTTTCTGATCGCAGGGGTCCCGGGCGGCGTTCAAAAGCCGCCCGGGTTTTTTATTTCGAAATCATGGCTCATGAGGTGCCCGAATGAAACCCCTGCCGCGAGGCGTGAAGGCCCTGGGTTGGACCAGTTTCTTCACCGACTTCTCCACGGAGATGATCTACCCCCTCCTGCCGCGATTCCTCTCCGAATCCCTGAAGGCCGGGCCGGAGGTGTTGGGGCTGATCGAGGGCGTGGCGGAATCCACGGCCTCCCTTTTGAAGATCATCTCCGGTTATTGGAGCGACCATTTCAGGCGCCGGAAACCCTTCGTCCTGTGGGGTTATACGATCTCGGGTGTCTGGCCCCTGTTGGCCTTGGCTCCCACCTGGCCGATCGTGCTTTTGCTCCGGTTCGTGAACCGCCTGGGAAAAGGGCTCCGTTCTTCCCCCCGGGACGCCCTGATCGCCGATTTGGTGGAACCCCGGGACCGGGGCGCGGCCTACGGTTTCAACCGGGCCATGGACCACGCGGGCGCCATGGTGGGTCCCTTGGTGGCGGCGGCCCTGATGAAGTGGGCCGGCTTCTCGCTCCGCCAGGTTTTCCTCTTCGCCCTCCTGCCGGCGGTCGTGGTGGTTTTCATCCTCCTGTTCATCGTCGAGGAAAATAAGGCTCCGTTGACGGGAGAATCCCCCGGTCCGGCGGACGAAGTGAAGAAGCCGACCCTCACCTGGGCCCAAACCTCCGGACCCTTCCGCACCTACCTGGCGGCCCTCTTCCTTTTCACCCTGGGGAATTCCACCGACGCCTTCCTGCTCCTGAAGCTCAGCGACGCCGGAGTGGCCTTGGTGTGGCTGCCGGTCCTTTGGTCCCTCCATCATTTGGTGAAGTCCGTCAGTACCTATTGGGGCGGCGGGTTTTCGGACAAGGTCGGCCGTCGGGTCATGATCCTGGCGGGTTGGGGGGTCTATGCCCTGGTTTACCTGGCGTTTTCGGTGGTGACATCCGAAGCGGCGGTCATCGCGGTGTTCATGGCCTACGGCCTTTATTTCGGCCTGGCGGAGCCCGTAGAAAAGGCCTGGGTGGCCGACCTGGCGCCGAAAAATCTCCGGGGTTCAGCCTTCGGGTGGTACCACGGGGTGATCGGGTTGGGGGCCTTGCCGGCCAGCCTGCTGTTCGGGTGGATCTGGGTGACTTGGAGCCCCTCCTGCGCCTTCGTGACGGGGGCCTGCCTGGCGGGCGGAGCGGCGCTCCTGCTCCTCTTGGTCCAGGAGAAGGCCATGGAACGGGCCTAATTTTCACGCAACCTTTTAACCGGGTCCGTTCGTCCCAAGGAAGTGGATCCCACCAAGGAGCGGACATGAAACGAATTCTCGCGGGTTTGGCCTTCGGTCTCGTAGTTTGCCTTCTGGCCCCTGTCGGTTCCCGGGCTTCCGACGCCTCCGAGACGGTCTATGTGGCCCAGGACATCGAGGGCGACGTCACCGTCCAGCGTGAGGGGAAATCCCAACCGGAACTCCTGCGGGAAGGGGACGAGATCAACGAGGGGGACCGCGTCTCCGTGGGCGACGACGGGGAAGCCACCCTGACCCTGGGGGACAACCAGGTCGTCCGGTTGGACGGCGGCACCCAAGCGACGCTCGGCCAGTTCCAGGACAACGGCAAGGGAAGCGTTTTCGCGAGGTTCGAGGTGGCGACGGGCAACCTGTTCGCCGAGGTGAAGCGCCTCCTGGAGACCCAGTCGAAATTCGAGGTGGATTCGGGTGGGGTGATCTGCGGGGTGCGGGGCACGGTCTTCGAGGTGTCCAACGACGAAGGCCAGGTCCAGCTCCAGACCCATGAGGGCGACGTGGAGGCCGTGGGCTCCGGCGAGCATGTCAAGGCGGGGCAGTGCGGGGAATTCCAAAAAGGCCGGTTCCTCCGCCGCCGGGCCCTTCGGGCCGCGGAACTGGGACGGTTGGCCTCCTGGCGGCAGTTTCGGGAGATGGTCCGGGAGAAGCGCAAGGCCCGGCTGGAACACCGACTCAAGGATTTCCGGAATGACCGGATGAAGCTCCTGCGCGAAAAGCTGCGCCGAGCCCAGAGGCGCCGCCGCCGTCGGGCGGTCCTGGGCGCCCGCCGCTAAATCCCGGCCAATTCCCGAAAACCCCAAGCCCCCGGCCGGACGGTCGGGGGCTTTTTTATTTCCGCCCCCAAATTTCCTGGTCGCCGATGACCGTCACGGGGGAGTAGCGGCCCCTCAAATAGGAAGCCAAGACCGGCAAGCGGTCCTCGTTGGAAATGCCGTCGACCTTTCCCGACCAATTCCCGTTTCGATAGAGAAGCCATTTGGGTTTGCGGGCTTCCAGGTCCAGGACGGATTCCTCTTGGAGTGGTTTCGCGAATAGGGTGAAGGTGATGGGGAACGGGGTGGGGCAAGGATGGTCGATCAGGTAGTACCAAATGCCCTCGGAGGTGAAGGTGAAGAAACCCTGTTGGGGGGCGCCTTGGCCGACCAGAAAATCCCGGGCCGCCTTCTCGGAAGGGGAGAGGAAGGATTCGTCCGGGACGTTTTTGGGGAAATTCAAGTAAGCGAGCGGAAGGCGGAACCATCCCACGAGACAGGCGACCGCCAGCGCCACGGCCAGCGCACGGACCAGGAACCGTCCCGGCCTTCCGACCGGACCGCCGATCCATAGGTACGCGGCCGTCACCGGCAGCCACGCGACGTAGGCCAGGTGTTCGGCGTCGGAGCGCCCCAAGGCGCCCCGGAAATAAAGGGTCGACAAGAGGATGAGAAGCCCCGGGACGCCCCAGTAAGACAGGTAACGGCGGAGGCGTTCCGGTCGTTCCAACCCCCCGGTGCGCAGGATGTCGCGGAGCAACCCATAGGCCAAAGCCGTGATGAGACAGGCCGAAAGGAAAAAACGCGGCTCCTCAATCCGATAAGGAAACCCGTCCCAAAGGTCCTTCCAAGCCGGTATTTGCGCGAAAATGTACCTGAAGAAATCGGCGTAATCAAAGTGGAGGAAGGCCCCCAGGAAAGCCGCGCCCCCAAGGAAACCGGCGCCGTAGGCCAGGACGTCCCCCCGGACGTAGTCCGTCCCGCGGTTTGAGGCCCAGGCCAGGAGTCCCAGGACGGCCGAGGTGGCCAAAAGGAAAACCCCCCGGTCCACCGTGTCCACGAGCCCGAACCAGGGAAGGAACCCGGTGAGGACCATCGAAAGCCGCCGACCTAATCCACCGCGCGTTTGGGGCTGGAAGAGGGGAAGGGCCCCGAGGATGAAGAGGAAGGTCGAGAAATCCCGTCGGGTCAGGAGGATGCATCCAAAAGGTTGGAGGATGGGGAGGGTCGCCTGATGGACCGCGATAGAGGCTGGGGACCCGGGGGGCCCCGCGAAGGGCGAAACCAGGAGTAAATAAAGGGAGGCCTGGTGGAGCACCGTCCAAAGGACCAATCCGCCCAGGGCGCCGTCGAGGTCGTTTCGGAATAGGCGGTATAAAACCAGGGCCCCCAAGATCCACGTGAACACCTTGCCGATGGACTTGAGGGTCCGGACCGCGCCGATGGACCGGCCAAAAAGCCTGAACGCCAGGACGCCTTGCAGGGGATCCTCCAGGATCCCGTGCACAAAGACGAGATCCCGGTAGGGGACGTGATTCCAGTCCCAGGAAGCGGCGGTCCCGAGGGTCTCGCCCTCATGGAAGGTATCCAACGGGCCGCTGGCGTGGTAGGTGGGGAGGTTGGTCGCGATGAGCGCGGCGAAGAGGACCAGGATCGCGATGGATTTCCAATGACCGACCGCTTGGGCCGGCGGGTGGGGGAGGGCCTTTTTCGGCAAAGACCCGCGGTCAAGCCACAGCAAGGCCAGCGGCAAGGCCATCAGGACGAAGAACCGAACGGAGTCATTGAGGGGCGAGTATTTGACCCAAGCCATGTACCCACGAACATCGTCGGGATTATGGAACGGTAAACGGATCCAAGGCCAGGCCCACAGCCCGATCAGCGTGCCCAACGCGTAGGGAACCCAGGATCGGAACCTGTGTCTTAAAAGGTTCGGGCTTTCCGAGGGGGCGTCGGAACCCCAAGGCTTTTGGGGGAGGATGGGGCTCAACGGACCGAGCCCGATTCGACCGGGACGACCCCGTGGGTCCGCATTTCCTCCCAGGCCTTCGCCCCGTCACCCGGCCCCACGTCCACCGCCCGGACGGCGTCGGCCAGGACGAAGGTCCTGAGACCGGCCCGCGCCGCGTCGAGGGCCGTGGCCTTCACGCAATAATCGGTGGCGAGGCCGCCGATATAAAGGTCCGTCACGCCCTTTTCCCAAAGGAACGCCGTGAGGTCGAGGTTCATGGCTTCGAAGGCCGAGTACCCGTCGTCCTTATCTTGCGTCCCCTTGAAAAACTCCTGGTGGATGCCCGAGAGGTGGAGGGCCGGGTGATAGCCGGCGCCCGGGGAGCCCTGGACGCAATGGACGGGCCATTTTTGGAAATGGGAGCTTCCGGCCGGGTGCCAGTCCCGGGACGCCAACACGAGGGGAAAGAGGGGCATCAGGCGGTTGAGGACCGGGACCACGGCGTCCCCTTCCGCCACCGCCAGGGCCCCGCCCGGGCAGAAATCATTCTGGACGTCCACGATCAAAAGGGCCTTCATGGCCTACTCCTCGGGGTCGCCCAGATATTTCCTGATGAGGTCCTTGCGCAGGTCCAGGAGCGCTTTGGAGGCCCCGACCTTGTACACATGGGGGTTCTCGAAGCGCTTATGCTCGGACGGGAGCTTGGCCAACCGCCCTTGGGCGTAGGCCGCGGCCTCCGACACGGACCAGGTCGACAATGTCCGGCCGCCCTCCATCATCTTGAAGAGGAGGTTCTCGGGGAAGCACTGGGCCACCCGGCTCTTCTGGTTGGACTGGGCGGGATGGTGGATCACGGCGGCGGGCTTCTCGTCGGCGAAATGGATGCCGTCGGCGAAGAAGTTCCCCTCGGCGTCCAGGTACCGCACCACTTTCTTCACGCCCGGAAGGCTGGCCTTGCTGAGGTTCTCGGTGAGCTTGAGGCGGGGTTCGCCGTCCAGCATGGAGAGCTTGTACACCCCGTCCAGGGCGGGGGTGCCTTGGGCCGTGATCAGGTGGGTGCCCACGCCGAAGGCGTTGATGGGCGCCTTCTGGTCGAGCAGGCTCTTGACGATGTTCTCGTCGAGCTGGTTGGACACCACGATCTTCACCTGGGTCAGCCCGGCGTCGTCGAGGATCTGCCGCGATTTCTTGGACAGGTAGGCCAAGTCGCCGGAGTCCAACCGGATGCCCGAGAGGGAACCGCCCTTCGCCTCCAGTTCCTTCGCCACCTTCACGGCGTTGGGCACGCCGCTCCGGAGGGTGTCGTAGGTGTCCACCAGAAGGGTGCACCCCTCGGGGAAGGCCTCGGCGTAGGCCCGGAAAGACGAAAGCTCGTCGGGGAAACTCTGGATCCAGGCGTGGGCCTGGGTGCCCGCCGGGGTCAGCCCCCAAAGCGCGGCGGCGTAGACGTTGGAGGTGGCCTCCACCCCGCCGATGGCGGCGGCCCGGCTGGCCTGGATCCCGGCCATCCCTTGCGCCCTTCGCAGGCCGAAATCCACCACCCGGCGCCCGCGCGCGGCCGCGGTCACCCGGGAGGCCTTGGTGGCCACCAGGGACTGGAAGTTCAGCAGGTTCAGCAGGAGGGTCTCGATGAGTTGGCCCTCCAAAAGGGTGCCCTCCACCCTCACTACGGGCTCCAGGGGGAACACCACCTCGCCCTCTCGGGCCGACCAGATCGTCCCCTTGAAACGGAACTTCTCTAGGTAGTCCAGGAATGGCCGGTGGAAGCCCAGGGTGGCGAGGTAGGCCAGGTCGTCCTCCCCGAAGGAGTAGGCCTCGAGGATTTCCAGCAAATCACCCAACCCCGCGAAGAGGACATAGCCTCCCCCGAAGGGGTTCTGCCGGAAGAAGTAATCGAAGGCCGCGGGGGCCTCGGCTCGGCCGGCGGCGTGCCAGCCCTGGGCCATGGAGAGCTCGTAGAAGTCCGTGAAGAGGCCCGCGTGCTTGTGGAGGAGTCGTTCCATAGGATTAGGCCCCTACGTCGGATTGAATGGATTTTAAAGAAGGATCGTTTTTAATGGCGTTAGCGTTATTTTTATTCTCAATTAATGCGAGGGTCTTTGTATGTGGCATTTCATGTGGCACAAAAAGCCCCCTAAAAAAAATACCCCGGCAGAGGCCCGTGCGGGCTGGTCCAGCGGGGACTAGATGAAGCGATTATGTGGCGATTCTGGAGCTTCTTCAAGACATGAAAAACAGCAAACCAGCAATGGGATTCATCGGTAGGCGTTTCCACAACCTATGGTCCGACTAAGAGTTCGGAATCTTATTTGTCCAGCAGGCCCGGGAGCCAGGTGGTGAGGAACGGCACGAACGTGATGAGGAGCACCATGAGGTGCAGGATGACGTACATGGGCAGGACGGCCATGTATACCTCGGTCATGGGTTTCTTGAACCGGTAGGACGACAGGAACAGGTTGAGGCCGAGGGGCGGGGCCAGGAACCCCAGCTCCATGTTGGCCAGGAAGATGATGCCCAGGTGCACCGGGTCGACGCCGTAGGCGATTCCCATGGGCAACAGGAGCGGCACCACCACCACGATGGCCGCGAAGATCTCCAGCAGGCTTCCCACCACGATGAGGAGCAGGTTCACCATCAGCAGGAAGACCCAAGTCGAGTGGATTGAGCCCCGGACCCACTCCACCATCCGGGCCGGGATCTCGGCGTCCACCATGTAGTTGGTGAAGCCCATGGACACGCCCAGGATCAGCAGGACACCCCCCACCAGGATGCCGCACTCGGTCACCGCCTTCGGCAGGTCGCGCCTGACGTCCAGGTTGCGGTAGACGAACACCTCGACCAAAAAGGCGTAAAGCGCGGTGAGGGCCGCGGATTCCACGAGGGTGGTCTTGATGACGAAGAGGAAGAGCAGGACCAGGACCGGCAACAACAGTTCCCACTTGGCTTCCCACAACGCCGCTTGGGCTTCGGCCCATCGGAAGGGGTGTTTGGCGGCCTGTTCTTTGGATCCCTTGGTCATGCCCCACCAGGCCGTGAGGACCAGGAGCAGCATCCCCGGAATGAAGCCGCCGAGGAACAGCTTGTTGATCGGGGTCAACGACACTACGCCGTACAGGATCACCGGGAGCGCCGGGGGGAAGAGCATGCCGAGGGAACCCGCGCTGGTCAAAAGCCCCAGGGCGTCGCGTTCCTTGTATTTTTCCGCGATCAGGATCGGCATCAAGAGCCCGCCCAGGGCCAGGATGGTGACGCCGCTGCCGCCGGTCAGGGCCGTGAAGAACGCGCAGACCAGGCTGGTCACGATGGCGGGGCCGCCCTTGACCGATCCGAAGAGGGATTGGAAAACCTTGAGGAGCCGCTCCGAGGCGCCGCCCTCGGCCAACAGGTATCCGGTCAGGGTGAATAGGGGGATCGCGGGGATCGTGGACGACACCACCATGCGGGCGGTCTCCACGGGGACCGAGGAGATGGGCACGTCGGTGTTCCAGATCATGATGAGGGCCGCCCCGCCCAAGGCCACGAAGATCGGGGCCCCGAACAGGATGGAGAGGATCAGGACGCCCATCATGGTCCAGATGAGGAGCCCCGAGGGCGCGTGGATCATCCATCCGGCCAGGCCGAGGGCCAGCGCCAGGCCGTAGGTCAATAGGCGGACCTTCCAGTCCGACGAGGAGCGCCAGAGGACCCTCAGAAGCACCGCGAGAAAACCGAGGGGAAGGCAACATTCCAGCGCCCAGCGGGGGATGCCGGCGGCCGCGATGTCGCCCGAGGTGAAATCCATGGCCACGACCTGGGCGCTGGCGGCCACCAAAAACGCCGTGAGGGCCCCGGTGAAGGCCGAGGTGGCCACGGAGGCCACCTTCTTGGGCAGGCCGTGGAGGAGCGAGCTGGTCGTGGAAAGGGTGAGGAGCTTGCCCTCGCGGGCCGCGATGGCGCCGCCCAGCATCATGACCACCAACACCAGGTTCTGGACCAGGACCAATGAGTCGGGGAAAACGCTGACGCCGCTCAACCTCGAGAAGACGTCGGTCAGGGGCAGGAGCATCATCACCAGGAAAAGGGCGGTGAGGGCTAGGTTCTCGAACCGGTGGACTCCGCCCATGAATCCCGTGGCGGGGGCGTTCGTTCCCTCGAAATCCCCGAAGGACGGGACCTCGGGACCTGCCGGCGGGTCGGGTTTCAGAGGGTCCATTTATTTATGGGTGACCCGGTATTCATCGCGGTACTTCTTGGCCTCGTTGAAGGAATCCGCCGGGACCATCTTGCCGATGATCTTGGGGTAGGAATCCTCGAACACCTTCTGCCATTGGGCGGTCTGGTCGGGTGTGAGGGACTCCACGATCAAGCCGTATTTCTTCATGACCGTCATGACGTCGGATTCCTTGGCCCGGATGTCCTTCCGCAGGGCCACGCCGGCGTCCAGGGCCGACTTTTGCAGGTCGGCGCGCTGGGCGGGGGTCAGCTTGTCCCAGGAGCGTTTGGTCACCACGGTGGCCCCCACGAGGGGGGCCCACTTGAGGTCGGCCATGTGGGGCGCGGCCTTGAACCACTGGAACGACAAGGCCGAGATGGGGGTGGTGTCGAAGGAATCGATCAACCCGGTCTGGAGGCTGGTGAGGATGTCCGTGGGGGCCAGGGGGATGGGGTTGTACCCGGCGGACTTCCAGAGCGATAGGGAATCGTTGTCGCCCGCCCAGATGAAGAATTTCATTTTCTTCAGGTCGTCCGGGGTCTTGATGGGCTTCTTGCCGAAGAAGGTCACCCAACCCGCGTCACCCCAGTTGAGGATCACGAATCCCTTTTGGGCGAACCGGGCCTCGAGGTGGGCGCGCATCTTGTCGCGCACGTAGTCAAGCTCCTCGTCGGACTTGTACATCATGGGCATGGCGAGGGCCATGACCGACTTGTCGATCTCGGAGAGGCCCACCACGGTCATGACGCCGCCCTGGACCTGCCCGATCCGCATCTTGCGGATGACGTCCTTCTCATCGCCCAAGACCCCGCCCGGGTACAGGCGCAGTTCCACGCCCGCGGCTTTCCACTTTTCCCCCATGTCCTTGAGGATCAGGTACCAGGCCGAACCCTCGGGCACCAAGGTGCCCATCTTGATGACCGGCAGGGACTGGGCCCGGAGTGATAAGGGCGCCAGGGCGGCGGCGAGGACAATGGCGGCGATCAGTTTCTTCACGGGATCCTCCGAGGGTTATTCCACGAACAGCTTGGACGCCTGTGTTTGGAGCCAGCGGGCGCGTTTTTGGTACATCAAGGTCAACAACCGGTTGGGCTTGTCCGCGTCGGGATCGATGGCCAGGGCCTTGTCCAGCAGGTCGTCGAATTCCTTGCGGTCCTGCTCGGCCTCGGACACCGATTCGGCCAGGGCCAGGAACGTGGAGGCCCGGCGTCCCTTCGAGAGGGCCAACGCCTTCTCGTATTGCTCCCGGGCCCGTTTCAACGAGCCGCCCATGGCCGCGGACCGGCTGCCATAAGTGATGTAGAACTCGCGGATCGTCCCCTCACCCCAGTCGGGGTCCAGCTCGTAGGCCCGCGCGATCAGCTTCTCCGCGAGCCCTAAGTCCCCGATGAGGGCCATGTCGTCCTTGCCCAGGTTCACCTCGGCCATCCAGGTGAGGCCGGTCCAATAAAGAAGCTCCACGTCCTTCCGGCCGAAGGCGGCGAGGGCCTTCGGGTCGTCGGAGCGCAGCCGCGCCTCAAAGCCCTTCGAGCGGAGGTCCAGGCCCCGGAGGCCGTAGCCGAGGGCCCGGGCGTACATCCGCTTGGCCCGGCCCCGCAGGAAACGGGCCTTCGCGTAGTCCGTCGCCTCGGCGTAATCGGCTTCCGACTGCAAAAAGGCGTAGGCGTATTCGGTGAAGCCCTTGCAGGCGGCCTTCAGGAGCCCCGCGTGTTTCGGGGAGGACTCCAGCAGGCTTTCCATCAGCTTCAGTGAGAAGGGGGTGGCGTCGCGGATGAAGTCCGGGTCGTCGTCCGAGGAGAAGGTCTCGCCGCTGTCGGACAGGGCGTTTCCAACCATGTTGATGGCCATCTTCTTCACGGAACAGCCGGAGGCCAGGGGTCCCAAAAGGACCAAGGCCAAGAACCAGGCTTTGGGGTTGGAATGCCCCACGGGGCACCTCTTCTCAGGGGTCAAACGTCGGGATCAGGACAACGGGGCGGATTATAACCGCTGGAGGGGACCGAATGAGAGTGGCAAGGGCCCCCATTCAAAGGGGCCCATCGCCGGTAAGGCCTAGGTTATTTCTTGACCGAGAGGCGGTACCACCCAGGGCGTCCCCCGACCCCCACCACCTCTATATAGAAGGTCTTGCCGGCGACCTGCCTGAGGTCGACCGCCTGCACCGGGCCGGGGGCCTGGGCGGGAAGGGAAATGGGCCGGAAAAGGATGTCATAGGCGTTCAACCTGTAATCCTTGTCGCCGGGCTGGGGCGCGCCCGGCACATAGGTGTAGCAGTCCAGGATGGCGTAAAAGCCGGGGGAGGCCACGTCCACCTTATAGACGTCGTGGTCCCCGCCGGGCCCGACCCGGGTGATGGACCCATAAGCGGACAACTCCCCGCCGTCCTGCAGGACCCCCAGGTTGGTGGCCTCGGTCTCGTTCTCGTTGGGCTCAATCTCCCGGATGGGTTTGGAGATGGCCTGCACCGTGCAGATGGGCGTGAAGGTGAAGGTGAAAGTGGGCGTCGGGGTGTTGCTGGGCGTAAAGGTGTTCGTGGGCGACGGGGTCTTGGTCGGGGTGAAGGTTTTGGTGGGTGTGAAGGTGGGTGTCGGGGACCGGGTGACCGTGGGCGTCTTGGTCGGGGTGTTGGTCGGCACGCCTGGTTTGAGGGTGGCCGTGGGGGTGAAGGTCACCGTGGGGGTCGGGGTGGGCGGCGCCACAAAGAAACCCTTCATGCAGTCCACGTTGCCCTGGCAATGCCAAGCGAGCCAGCCGAGGAACGCGAGGAGCAGGAGCAACAAGAGGATGACAAACTTTTTCACGGGTTCCTCCGGCTGGATTTGGGATACGAGGATCTTACCATCCCTGGGGGTCCCGATTCCCCCAGAAAAGAAATCGCGCCGAACGGCTTGACTATCAACCGACCGGTCGGTAGGTTAATCGCCATGGGAAACACCCTTAACGAAGCCAAACACCAAGAACACCGGAAGAGGATCCTGGGCCAGGCCCAGAAGTTGTTCGCCGAACGGGGTTACAGCGACACCAGCATGTCGGACCTTGCGGAAGCCTGCAAGGTGCGGAAAGCCACGCTTTACCATTATTTCAAAAGCAAGGAAGCCCTCCTGTTCGGGGTCATCGAATGTCACGTGGACACGGAAGACCACGCGCTGCTCCTGGAGAAGATCCGCTCCGCCAGGACCCTGGAGGAAAAGTTCTACCAATTGGCCAAACAACATTGCGAGGAAATGTCCCGGCCGGAAAACCTCAGCTTCCTCAAGATCCTCCTGATCGAGACCTCCACCAACCCCAAGATGAAGGATTTCTACGTGGCCTTCATCAAACGCCAGACCGAGTTGCTCGCGAAGGAAATCATGGAACCGGTCCTGGGAAACCGGATGAAGCCCCAGGAAATGAGGCGCATCCTCTTCCAGTTCCTGGCGGCCTTGATCCACTACACGTGGCAGGTTCGGATGGTGGGCCCGATCCAGGATGTCATCGGCAGCGAGGAAGCCTACATCCGTCTCTTGTCACGGACTTATGGAAACCTCAAAGAGGGATAAGCCGTCCCGCCGGAACGCCGCGGGAACGGGTGGGATAGACCAAAAGGGGCTGGTGGGGATCTATGGAATGAGGGGGTTTTCTCTTCCATGAAACCGAGCGAACCGGACCTGCCTTTCCACGATTGGGTGGAAAAGAAACGAAAGGGCTGGGTCCGCCTGGCCTTGAGGGCCCTGGGAAACCGGGAAGAAGCCGAGGACGTGGTCCAGGACACCCTGGTGGCGGTCTGGCGGCGGCTTCCGGACCTCGGGGTGCGGGACCGGGACGCCTACGCGGCGCGGTCCATCTGGCTCAACGCCTTGAAGCGGGCGAAACGCGGGAAACGGCACCTGCCGTTCCCCGAGGGGTTTGAGCCCGCGGCGCCGGAACCGTTGGAAGAGGAACCCGATGAGTGGGACCCCCTCGCCTTGGAGGAGGCGGTGGCCCAGCTGCCCGAGCCCCAGAAGGCGGTGGTTCGCCTGAAGTACTACGGCGGACTCACCTTCCGGGAGATCGGGGAGACGCTGGCCATCTCCATCAACACCGCCGGCAGCCGTTGCCGATACGCCCTCGGGGCGCTTCGGGACGTCCTGGGGCGAAAGGGAGGGTCCGATGGGACCGAAACATGAGGGTCGGGGCGGCCGCGGGAACTGGGACCAGGACGCGTTCCACCGCGAGATGGAGGAGAAGTTCAAACGCTCGTTCCTGCGGGGCCATGGGGCCGTGGATTTCAACGGCGGTGGCGGCGTGGCGGTGGCGGGCGTCTTGGCGGGGGTGGGCCTGGCCCTCGGCGGCTTGTGGATTTCCCTGGCCTATGGCCAAGTGTTGGGCCACGTGATCCAGACCGTGGCGGCCCTGACCGCGTTGGCCCTGGGAGGGTTGGTGAGCCTGACGGCCGCGTTCTTCGGGCTGGTGATCCCCCGCCACGTGGAGGGCAAGGGTTCCGGTCACGGGCTTGACGATGAAGGGGACGAGGACTAGTTGAAGGGGAAAGTCGGTTGGGCATCCGGAAAAGATTGAAAGGAAAGAGCTATGCGACGCGCTTTATTCATCCTGTTGGCGGTGGTCGGGTGGGTCAGTTCCGCCCGGGCGGCCGACAGCCTGGCCTTGGACGCCTACCTCGGACAGGTCCGGGGCAAGGGTTATGAATTCCGCGCGGCGGCCTATACGGTGAGCGGGCTGGGGAAGCAAAAGGCGGAAACCGACCTGATGTATACGCCCAAGTTCCAGGCCCATGCCGTGCGCGTCGACGACCGGTCCCAACACCTGTTCCAGCAACTCTACGGGGACAAGACCACGGCCGATGATTACGGCTTCGGCTTGGTGAAGAAATGGGAATACGGACCCACCACCTCCGTGAACTACGGCTGGACGCGGACCGAAGTGGACGGCGCCTCGTTCCCGCCCGGGATTCCGGGCGCAGGGATCCCCGGTTATGTCGTGGGGCCCAGCGCCTCGATCTCGATTCCCCTCTGGAGTGATTTCATGGGGAAACAAACCAGGGCCAAAATGGAAAACGCCCGGTCGACCCTTGAGGCCGCCCAGTTCGCGGCGGCCTACCAACGGGAGGGGGTCCTGTTCCAGGCCCGCAACGCCTATTGGAACCTGAAGTTGGCCCGGGAGGCCGTCACGATCCGCGAGGATACCCTGCGCCGCGCCGTCCTGCTGGTGGCCTGGGCCGACAAGCGGGTGGCCCGGAGGTTGGCGGACGACTCGGAGGGACTGCAGGCCAAGGCCATGCGCCGGGTGAGGGAACTGGAGTTGCAGCAGGCCCAGGAGCAGGAGCGCTCGGCCTGCATCGCCTTCAACCGCCTCCGGGGTTTGGACTCCGACGAGGTGCCTGAGACTTTGGGGGACCTGGAGGGTGAAGTGGAGGGACTGGCCTTCCAATGGCCCGGAGAATCCCCTCGGCGTTGGGACCTGCGGGCCGCCGAAGCGAAGATCCGGAGCGAACGGGCGGCTTGGAAGGACGCGAAGGCCAACGCCTGGCCGGACCTGAAGGTTTTCGCCGCGGTTTCCGCGAATGGACTCGATGGGTCCTTCAGCCCGGCGAACCAACAATCGACCAATGGCCGTTTCGTGAGCATGGGGGTGGGCGTCAGCGTTGAAGTGCCACTCGACATTTTCACGGCCAAGAAGGTCGCCGAGGGGTATGAGCGAAACTACCAGGCGGCCCAATTGAACTACGCGGACAAGCTCTTGGAGACCCGCCAGGGCTGGGAAGACCTCAAGACCCGGCTGGTGGACGTGAACCGGCGCCTGGACATGGCCCGCGAGATCGAGGCCATCCAGAAACAGAAGGCCGAGAAGGAAAGGGAACGCCTGTCGCTGGGGCGCACCACGCAGTTCCAGCTCCAGAGCTTCGAGGCGGACTACGCCATGAGCCGGCTCCAACGGCTCAGCGTGATCGCCGAGAAACTGTCGATCTGGGCCGAGGGTGAGTGGATGCTTTCCGCGGACCGCGAGACGGGTAAACCGAAGGACGAGGCGGCAGGCCCGGACCTGTCGGAGGCCGCCCCGGTCGACGCCCCGGCGGATACCGCCAAGAAACCCGTAAAAGAGTAGTCACCCAAAAGTTTTGAGTTCTTAATTTTTAGTTTTAAGTTTCAAACTAAGAATTTAAAACTCAACACTTAGAACTTGAGTCCAAAATGAACCTACCCGAACTTTCCATCAAGCGGCCGGTCTTCGTGACCTGCGTGGTGGTCCTGATCCTCGTCCTGGGGGTCATGGGCTACAACTCCCTCGGGGTGGACCTGTTCCCCGACGTGACCTTCCCCTACGTCATGGTCAACACGCCCTACCCGGGCGCGGCGCCCCAGGAGGTCGAGATCCAGGTGTCCAAACCCCTGGAGGAGGAGATCTCCTCCCTGGAGGGCGTGAAGAAGGTGTCCTCCACGAACCTGGAGGGGTATTCCGTGGTCTCCGTCCAGTTCACCCTGGAGACCGACAGCAAGGTGGCCGAACAGCGGGTGCGGGACCGGGTGGCGTACATCCGGGCCAAGCTTCCCAAGGACATCGAGGAGCCCGTCATCCGCCGTTGGGACCCCTCGGACGCGCCGGTCATCCAGCTAGCCCTGCAGTCGGACCTCTCCCCGGCGGCCGCCTACGACCTGGCGGACCAGGTGGTCAAGCCGGCCTTCAGCCAGGTGGGCGGCGTGGGCGTGGTGGAGGTGACCGGCGGAACCAAGCGCGAGATCCGCGTGGTGCTGGACCGGAAAAAGCTGAACGCGGCGGAGATCTCGGCGGGCCAGGTGGCCCAGAAGATCGGCCTCAACGGCCTCAACGTCCCCTTGGGCAAACACGAGGAGGGCGGCAAGAACCTCCTGTTCCGGTCCGTGGGGCAGTACGACGACCTGGACCGTCTCCGGTCCACCGTGGTGAGTTTCCTGGGCAGCGACGTGCCGAAGACAGTGGGGGACCTGGGGGCGGTCGAGGACGGCCTGGAGGAGCGGCAGACCGCCAACTTCGTCAACGGGAAGGAGGCGCTCTTCATCAATATCTATAAGCAGACCCGCGCCAACACCGTGGCCGTGGTGGACGAAGCCATGCGCCGCGAGGCCGCGCTGAACGAAGACCTGAAGGCCCGCTCAGGTGGCCCCCAACTGGTGCTGGTGCACGACGACGCCCGGCCGGTCAGGATGAACCTCGCCGACGTGCGCCAGACCATCCTGTTGGGCATCCTCCTGACCGTGCTGGTGGTCACCGCCTTCCTTGGGAGCTTCCGCTCGACGATCATCACCATCACCTCGTTGCCGGTCTCCCTGTTGGGCGCCTTCATCCTCATGCAGGCCATGGGGTTCACCGTCAACGTCATGACGCTCCTGGCCCTGTCCCTGGCCGTGGGGCTGCTGATCGACGACGCCATCGTGGTGCGGGAGAATATCTGGCGGCATATCGAGGAGGGGGCCGATTCCAAGACAGCGGCCCTGGAGGGCACCCTGGAGGTGGCCCTGGCGGTGGTGGCCACCACCAGCGTGGTGATCTCCGTGTTCCTGCCCATCGCCTTCCTGAAGGGGACCGTGGGGCAGTTCTTCAAGCAGTTCGGCTTCACCGTGTGCTTCGCCATGGCCGTCTCGCTGTTCGAGGCCATGACCATGGGCCCCATGTTGTCGGCCTATTGGGCCGGAAAACGCCGCTCCGCCCAGGGCCACGTGTCGGGGCGGGGACTCTTCGGCTTGGTGGACCGGTTCCAGAAATCCCTCGAGGAACTCTACGTCCGGACCATCGATTGGACCCTGGTGGGTTGGAGGCGGTGGCTTTCCGTCCCCCTTTTCCTCGCGGTCATGCTCACCTCCGGCGTGCTGTTGAGCCACGTGGATAAGACCTTCATGCCCTCCAGCGACGTGGGGGAGTTCGTGGTGTTCCTCAAGGGGGCGCCCGGCACCTCGTTGGACGCCATGGAAAAACGCGCCATGGCCATGGAACAGGTCATCCGCATGCACCCCGAGGTGGCCTTCACCTCGGGCGAGGTGGGCAACAACCAGGGCGAGTACCACAAGTCCAAGCTGTACGTGAAGTTGACGCCGTACCGGGAACGCAAGCTCACCACCTCGGACCTGAAGGACAAGGTCCGGGAGGACTTGAAGCCCTTCCGGGACGAGCTCCAGCCCCAAGTGGCCGACGCCAGCCATTTCGGCGATTGGGCGCCCTTCAACCTGAACCTGGTGGGGGATGATTACAACGTCCTGATCGCCCAGACCGACGAGATCGTCAAGAGGTTCCGGACCATCAAGGGGTTGGCGGACGTCCAGACCAACTTCGACGGGGGGAAGCCGGAGTTCCAGGCCAAGCTGGACCCCAACCGGATGCGGGACCTGGGCGTCCTGGGCATCGACGCGGGCATGGAACTGCGCACCCAGGTCGAGGGGACGGTGGCGGCCAAGTTCCGCGACAACGGGCAGGAATACGACATCCGGGTGAGGTTGGAGGACGACCAACGGAACCTCGAGAAGGAATTTCCCCGGGTGTGGGTGCCCAACCAGAACCACAACCTGGTGCGGTTGGCCGACATTTCCACGCCCCTCAAGACGGAGGGCCCCTCCACCATCAACCGCCAGAACCGGGCGCGCTACATCCAGGTCTCGGGCCAAATCGGGCCCGGTGGGGCCCTGGGCAACATCCAGGCCGACGCCGAGAAGATCATGAAGGGCATGACGTTGCCCCCGGGCGTCCATTACGAGTTCGTGGGCCAGTCGGAGGACATGAAGGACCTCATCACCAGCATGGTCACCGCGGTCGGCCTGGCGATCCTGTTCACCTTCATGATCCTGGCGAGCCTTTACGAGTCGCCGATCATCCCCTTCGCCATCCTGCCGGCCATCCCCATGTCGGTGGTGGGGGCCTTCTTCGCGCTGATGATCACCCACAAGACCCTGGACATCTTCTCGATGATCGCCATCGTCATGCTGTTCGGCCTGGTGACGAAGAACTCCATCCTGTTGGTGGACTACATCCTCCTGGGGATCGGGAAGGGCCTCCCGCGGAACGAGGCCATCCGGGAGGCGGGGAGGATCCGCCTGAGGCCCATCCTCATGACCACCCTGGCCCTGGTGGCGGGCATGATGCCCCTGGCCCTGGCCCTCAGCGAGGTGGGCAAGTTCCGCCAGTCCATGGGGGTGGCGGTCGTGGGGGGGCTGATCTCCTCCTTCTTCCTGACGCTCCTCATCGTCCCCGCGGTGTACAGCATCGTGGACGACGTCCGGCTCTATTCGCGCATCCTCTTCGGGACGGACCCATCCCCCTACGGGTCGCGGTGGCCCCGTTGGGTTCACGGATGGTTCCAGGGGCGGAAGGCGCGGCAGGAACCCAAAAGCATCCTGGACAAGTACCTGGAATCGAGATGAACACCGGGCTAACGTATTCGGCCGGGACCGGCTTGATCAACTCTGTGAGGCTAAAGTGAACCTACCTAAACTCTCCATCGAACGGCCGGTGTTCGCATCCTGCATCCTGGGGCTCGTCCTCCTTTTGGGCGTCGTGTCCTTCCGAACGCTCGGCTTGGACCAGTTCCCGGACGTCAATTTCCCGTACGTCTTCGTGCAGACCAACTACGACGGCGCGGGCCCGGAGGAGATCGAGACCCTGGTCACCCGCCCCCTGGAGGAGGCCCTAGGCGCCGTCGAGGGTGTCAAGAACATCAACTCCACCAACCAGGAGGGGTCCTCCCTCATTTTTATCGAGTTCACCCTCGACACCGACGTGCGCGAGGCCGAGATCCACGTGAAGGATAAGGTGGACTACGTCAAGCCGTTCCTGCCCAAGGACATCGACACCCCCATCGTTCAGCGCCTCGACCCGGCGGACATCCCCATCGCCATCCTGTCGTTCAAGACGGGCCTGGGCCCGGCCCAGGGTTACGACCTGGCGGACCAAGCGGTCAAGGCGCCCTTGGCCCAGGTGGCGGGCGTGGGGCAGGTCCAGATCATCGGCGGCACTCCCCGGGAGATCCGGGTGGAACTGGACCGCGCCAAGCTCAACGCCCACCGGCTGTCGGTCACCCAGGTGGCGGCCCGCATCGCGGCCAACGGCGCCAACGTGCCGGTGGGAAACGTCACCAAGAACGGGACGGACCTCCTTTTCCGGTCCGTGGGGGAGTTCCGCGACCTGGACCGCCTCTCGAAGACCGTGGTGAACTTCGCGGGGAGCGACGTGGCGGTGCCCCTGTCGAGCTTGGGGAAGGTGGTGGACACCACCGCCGAACCCAAGAGCTTCGCCTACGTCAACGGCGATCCCGCCCTTTTCCTCGTGGTGTTCCGCCAGTCGAAGTCCAACCAGGTCAAGGTGGTGGACAGCATCTACGCCAAGGTGAAGAAACTCAACGAGCAGTTCAAGAAGAACGGCTCGCCCGCCGAGCTGAGGGTGGTGTACGAGACCGCCCGTGACGTGCGCATGAGCCTGCAGGATGTCGAGCAGACCATCGGCCTGGCCATCCTCTTCACCACCTTGGTGGTATACCTCTTCCTGGGGAGCTTCCGGTCCACCATCGTGACCCTGACCTCCCTTCCCGTCTCCCTGGCGGGCGCCTTCATCCTCATGCATGTCATGGGGTTCACCCTGAACGTCATCACCCTTTTGGCCCTGTCCCTGGCGGTCGGGCTCCTGGTGGACGACGCCATCGTGGTGCGCGAGAACATCTGGCGGCGCGTGGAGGCGGGCGAGGATCCCAAGGTGGCGGCCCTGATGGGAACGATGCAGGTTGCCCTGGCGGTCATCGCCACCACGAGCGTGGTCATCGCGGTGTTTTTGCCCATCGGCTTTTTGTCCGGCATGATCGGGCAGTTCTTCCGCCAGCTCGGCTTCACCATCTGCTTCGCCATGGGCGTGTCGCTCTTCGAGTCTATGACCATGGCGCCGCTGCTCTCGGCCTATTGGATCAAGAAGGAGGGCCTACACGGCCAGACCGGTCACGGTCCGATCGCCTACGTCCTGCGGACCTTCGAAAAGTTCCAGCTGGGTTTGGTGGAAAAGTACGGCCGCCTGGTGACCTGGTGCGTGGGGCACCGGTGGCGGGTGCTGGTGGTCGCCGGGCTCCTGTTCGCCGGGAGCCTCTTTCTCTTCACCCTCATCCCCAAGAACTTCATGCCCTCGGTGGACACCGGGGAATTCCAGATCATGCTCAAGGCCAAGCCCGGCACCTCGATCCAGGGCATGGGGGATTGGGTGTTGAAGGTGGACCGCCTCCTCCGGGGCCACAAGGAAATCGCCCAGGTCGCCGCCTTCGCGGGGGACCAGTACGGCGCCCCCAACAGCGGCCAATGCTTCGTGAAGATGGTGGATTTCAAGGACCGAAAGGTCAGCACCTCGGACATGAAGGAAACCCTCCGCAAGGAGATGGCGCCCTGGAAGGAGGATCTCCAACCCACCATCGGCGACGTGAACCCCCTGGGCAACAGCCAGGCCCCCTTCAACCTGATCCTCAGTGGGCCCGATTACGACGAGCTGGTGAAGTTGGCGGACGGCCTGAAGGACCGGTTCTCGAAGATCAAGGGCCTCACGGACATGACCACCGATTACGAGGGGGGGATGCCCGAGTTCCAGATCAAGTTCAACCCGGACAAGCTCCGCCAATACGGCGTTTCGGGGGCGGACGCGGGCAATGAACTTCGGTACCAGGTGGACGGCGCCAAGCCGGTCAAGTTCAGGCAGAACGGGCGTGAATACGACATCCGGGTGCGCCTCCAGGACGACCAACGGGACCTGAAGAGCGAGTTCCCCCGGGTGCTGGTGCCCAACCAGAACTTCGACCTCGTGCGGTTGTCCGACGTGGCCGACCCTTCGGACGTGGCGGGGCCCGCCAAGATCAACCGCCACAACAAGAGCCGGGCTGTGCAGGTCTCAGGCCAGTTGGGCAAGGGAGCGGCCATCAGCTCCATCTCGAAGGACGCCCAAACGATCCTCGACGGGATGAAGTTGCCGCTCGGCGTGTCGGCGGAATTCGCGGGGGACACCGAGGAGCAGAAGACCCTCATGACCAGCGTGGGCGTGGCCATGGTGACCGCGATCGTCCTGACCTTCCTGGTGTTGGCCAGCCTTTACGAGTCGCCGGTGACGCCCTTCACCATCATGTTGGCCATCCCTATGGCCATGGTGGGGGCCCTCGTGGCGCTCTATTTGACGCACCAGAACCTCGACATCTTCAGCATGATCGGGTTGGTGATGCTGTTGGGGTTGGTGACCAAGAACTCGATCCTGCTGATCGACTACACCCTTCAGCTCCAGAAAGAGGGCCTGCCGCGCGCCGAGGCCCTGGTGCAGGCCGGTAAGATCCGGCTGAGGCCGATCCTCATGACCACCGTGGCCCTGATCGTGGGCATGGCGCCCCTGGCCTTCGCCTTGACGGAAGTGGGGAGGTTCCGCCAGTCCCTCGGTATCGCGATCGAGGGCGGCCTGGTCTCTTCGCTCTTCCTGACCCTGCTGGTGGTGCCCGCGGCCTACGAGCTGGTGGACGATGTGAGGCTGTGGTTCAGGAAGATCCTCAAGATGGAGCCTGAAAAGTAAAAGCAATTAGGAATGAGGGGTTAGCCCTTCGAGAGCCTCAGGGCCTTCGGGAATGAGGGATTAACTCAAAAAGACAGAAACCTTATTCAACCTTCACGACCCTCGTGCCCGCGATGAGGTCGTGGAGGCAGCGTCGGTCGTCCCGAAAGATGAAGAGGATGTCGGTCAGCTTGAACAGGACGTTGATCCCGGGGATGAACGCCAATAGGCCGGGAACGATTACCCGCATCACCACGTTGGTCGCCACCCCGCCGTTGGTCCCGTCGGCGATTTTGACGATCCGCACCCTCACCAGTTTCTTGCCGAGGGTCTGGCCATGGCGATGGAGCAGGAGGACTTGGACGACCAGCAGGACGAAGATGTAAACGCACCAGAGGCCCACCAGCATCAGTCCAATGGGTCCAAGCTGGCCCGGGTGAAACCCGCCTTGCGACAACCTCGGGACCAGGATGGCCGCCAGGACTCCCGGTAACCCCACCAAGACCAGCCCATCGAACAAAGCCGCCTTCAACCGATCCCCCCGACCCGCCAATTCTTCCAAGGAACTCCTCCGATCTTTACTTTGGGTTTTCAGTTCGACCCGCCGGTGCCCGATCTGAGTTATTGGGGGGAGTGCAGGTGACGAGGCACCGATTGAAGGACAAGTCCCTGGTCCAGACGACCCCATAGCGGCTCAACAAGGCCAAGAAGTAAGGGAGGCGATCCTTCGAGATGAGGTAGCTCCGGGGGTTCCCGCCCACGAACAACTTGGCCAATCCCAAATCCTGGAAATCGGGCGGCTGGAAGGTCGGGTAGGGTATTGTGTCAAACATCACGGTTTCAAGTTCCCGTTTCACGTAGTACCCCAGGCCCTCGTCCCGTTGGTCCGTCAAGACGAGCGTTCGGGTTGATTCGGGATTTTCGTTGATCTCCCCCCAAAGCGACCGCAAGTCCTGGGCGGTAGGCACCCAGGCGGCGCCCAACTTGAGCACCAAGAGAAAAACCACCCACCCTCCGAGGATCGGTTTCCAATTCAGGAACAGCTTCGGGAACAACCCCATTCGGTGCCATCCGACCATTTGGCGGCCGCTCAAGAGCGCCAAGGG
>CAYMOV010000018.1:0-16029 GCA_964392085.1 uncultured bacterium | reverse complement strand
ACAACCCCATTCGGTGCCATCCGACCATTTGGCGGCCGCTCAAGAGCGCCAAGGGAATGAAGAGTGGAAGCACATAGAGGGGAAGGCGGGATTGGGCCAAGCAAAGCACGGTGAGGGGCACGAGGATCAGGAGCGCGAGGAACCATAGCCGGGGATTCCGCCGCCAGGCCCGGACCGGTAGGCCCTTCAGGCCTTGACGACCCCAGAGCCAGGCCGGGGACCAGGGCAGGCCGCCCGCCAGGAGGACCGCCGGATAGATCGTCCACCCGAACCAACCGGGGTTGCGGCGGTACTGCGCGGTCAGGAGTCGTCCCGTCACCTGATCCTTCAGGATGTAATCCCAGGACCCGGGGACATGGGTTCCGAGCCAGCCGTACCAGGACCCTCCGATCCCTAGGGCGAGAGACGCGCCGAGGTAGAGGCCGGGGGACTTGAGCGTCCGGATCACCTGGCCCCGCCGGAAAAGATAAAGAACAAGGGGCGCCCCGAAGATGAGGATGGCCGGGCCCTTGGCGAGGATCCCGAAACCGACCGCCGCGCCCGACAGGGCCAGGGCCCAGGTTCGGTCCTTGTCCCGGAGGCCGATATAAAAGAAGGCCCACATGGCCGCAACGCAAAGCGTAAGGGGCGTGTCGGGCGTGATGATGTTGGAAGCGAAAAAGGGAAGGGAGAGGGTCAGGTAGACCGCGCCCGCCGTGAAGCCGACCCGGCGGCCCCAAAGCCTCCGGCCCAGGAGCGCGACGAGAAGCACGGTGAGGAAGAAACAAAGGCCGTTGAATAGGCGGCCGCCCCACCCGTTGACGCCCAAAAGCTTGAAGCCCGCCAGGGCCCCCCAATAGGTGAGGGGGGGTTTTTCCAGGAAGATGTTGACGTTGAGGCGGGGGACCAGCCAATCGCCTGTGCGGGCCATCTGGGACGCCACGGTGAGGTAATAACCCTCGTCAGGGCGCCAGATCCCCCGGGAACCCTGGAAGGCCAGGGCGAGTCCCAAGGCGAGGAAGGCCAGGAGGGCCCACCGGGGCCGTCGGGGGATCAGGGGCGGGGACATGGGGAGAGTATAATCCAAAAGCGGCGCCAGGTTCGGCCCGGGGATTCGCCGTGAGAACCCAGCCGCCAAATGTCGTGAAGGGATGTTCCATGGGACTCGGCGTTTGGATCAAGCGGCAACCCAAGTACGCCATCATCCTCCTGGCGGTCTCGTTGATGGCCCTTGATGAGTACCTCGACTTGGTCGGCGGGCCGGACCTCAACATCTCCTTTTTCCACCTCGTCCCCCTGGGGATCGTGGTTTGGTACGCGGGGTTCGCGCCGGGGGCGATCTACAGCCTCTTTTGCACGGCCTTCATCTTTGGGGTGGACTTCCACCTCGACAAGGGGGCCTTTACGCGGGCCTATTATTACGACGCCTTCGCCAACCTGGTCTTTTTCACGGTGTTCGCCCTGGTCTTGGACCGCCTTAACCATCGGCTGACACAAGTGACCGAGATGGCGGAGAAGGATGGATTGACCCGCCTCCTCAACGCGGGCGCATTCACCCAACGCGCGAACCGGGATCTCCAAAACCCGACGGGTGGGACCCGGTCCGTGACGGTGGCTTACATCGATGTGGACGACTTCAAACTGATCAACGACCGACAGGGCCACGCCGTGGGGGATGATGTGCTGAAAACCGTCGGGGCGGTGATGAACGAATGCTTTCGGGACCGGGACCTCTGCGCGAGGGTGGGCGGGGACGAGTTCGCGGTTTTCCTGCCGGGGCTTTCCCGAGAGGAGGCCGGGCCAAGGCTCCATGATTTCCAGGAAAGGTTGGGGCGAAAGATGGTGGCCGGGGGTTGGAAGGCCACCTTCAGCATCGGCGCCGTGACCTTTACCCACCCCCTCGCGGAGATTGAGCCGGCCCTCCGGTTGGCGGACCGGGCCATGTATGAAGTCAAGAGAGTCGGGAAGAACCGGTTGAGCCTGAGGGAATCACCCGAAATTGAAACGGCGGGTGTCTAATCCATTGGGGGACGGTCCGTTGGCCTCCGGGAGGAATGTCGGCTCGATCACCCGATTTAGCGGCTTTTTTTAAGGCTTTTTTTCGTCTCAACCGCTTCTTTCCGCCGTTGTCGTGGGTCTAAAGTGGTGACGTCCGGCCTAACGTGGGCGAGATGATTGGGACAAATCAAAGGGTTTCGATCGGGGTAGGGCACTTGAACTTGCGACTTCAAAAATGGATCTTTGGGATGTCCAGCCGCCTGACGGATCGGTTTCCCCGTGGCGGCGCCCGGGTGTTGGATGCCGTCATCCAGGCGGGGCTGTCCGGGTCCATGGTCGAATCCTTGGTCCGGCGCAGGAACCTGAGGGGCCTGAAGAACGCCGGGACGCTCCGCCGGGTCCTGATCCTCTCGGACATCCATTTGGGCGACGCGGTCATGATGCAGACCATGGGGACCGCGGTGAAGGATTACTTCCCGGAGGCCGAGGTCCATTACGCCATCGCGCGGGCCGCCGGGCCCTTCCTCGAGGGCCATCCTGAGTTCGACCGGATCCACGCCGTATTCTCCGGCGGGACCCTTCCCTCGGCGGGGGACCTCGAAGCCGCGGGGCGGATCCTGGGGGAAGGGACCTTTGACCTCGTGGTAAACGCCTGCCCGTTTTTCGGGCCGGGAAACCCCTTTGTCCATGGGCAGCCGGTCCTGGATTTCACAACCCGCGCTCCCCGGCTGATCCGCAACGAATCGAACCCCCGGGAACCCAACCACTTCATCGCCCAAGCTTACCTTTTTCTCGCGGAGCTTTTCGCGCTGAGGCGCCAAGCCGTCAGGATCCGAAACACCTGGGGAGCCCGAATTTTGTTGGCGGATGAAGCCCTGGATCAGGCCGACAGTTTCCTCGATCACGTCCGGATCCCGGGTGGGGGACCCTGGGTCCTGTTGAACCCCGACGCGGCTTCGCCTTTCACCCGCCCCCCGGAAGCGTTCTTAGCCTCCTTGTTGGAGCGTCTGGTGGATGGCGGTGCCAGGGTGCTGGTGGGGGAAGGCCTCACGGACCGGGGAGTGGGGATTCGACTTCGGGAAGGGCTGGCGGTTTCCAGGCGGGAGCGGACGGCCTTGGTCCCGGCGTCCCTTCGCGCGACGGCTTACGCGGCCCTCACGGACCGCGTGGAGACCTTCATCTCGGGCGACACCGGACCCCTCCATTGGGCCGCCGCGAGGAAGTTCTCCCGGTCGGGAAAGGGCTTTTACCGAAACCGGACCAAGATCGTCTCGCTATTCGGGGCCACGGCGGCGCGCATGTCGGGCTATGACCACCATCGCCCCGGCTTCCTCCCCGCTTGGCAGGACGCCGAGTCCCGGACCTTTATTTCGGAACCGACCTGCCGAAACCTCAGCTGTATGAACAAGGTCTATAAGACTTGCGCGATCCCCCGGTGCTTCGATGGACTCGAACCGGCGGAGGTGGCCGAGTGGATCCTTTCGGAAAACATTCAAACCCAGGCGCCGTCGGCCTTCCAGGACCGCGCCCTGGCTTGAGGGACGGCCGTCCTGAACGGTTGAAACGGAAAAAATGATGTTTCCCCCGTCCGCCGCACCCACTATCCTGCCCCCAACTTCCGGGCGCCCCGGCGCCCCCACCCGGAGAACCCTGTGACCTTCCTCCAAACCGCGATCCTGGCCGTCGTGCAGGGCTTCGCCGAACTCCTCCCGGTTTCCAGCTCGGCCCACGTGATCGTGGCGGAAAAACTGCTGGGCCTCGACCCTACGGCGCCTGAAATGACCCTCCTCTTGGTCCTCCTCCACACCGGCACCATGTTGGCGGTGTTGGCCTATTTCTGGAACGGTTGGAAGAAGGACTACTTCAGCGGCCCGGCCCGGACCAAGTCCTTCATCGGACAAATCGTCCTGGCCACGGGCGCCACGGGGGTCGTGGGCCTGGCCCTGTTGATCCTCGTCGAGAAAGTGATCCTGCGGGGTGAACCCCACGCCGAGGTCGAGAGCCTCTTCGGCAACCTGGGGCTCATGGCGGTCGCCCTGGCCGCCTCGGGACTCTGGATCCTCTACGCGGCCTCGAGGGAGGACCGGGTCCGGGACGACGGCCCTCTAGGCGCGAGGGAATCCATCTTCATCGGCCTCCTGCAGGGCCTTTGCCTGCCCTTTCGGGGCTTCTCCCGGTCCGGTGCCACCATCTCGGCGGGACTAGTGGCGGGCGTACCTAGACTCAAGACGGAACGTTTCAGCTTCGCCCTGGCGGTGGTGTTGACGCCTCCGGTCTTGGCGAGGGAGATCCACCGGCTCTGGAAGGCGAGGGAGGCCGTGGGGGCCCTAGGCCTGAAGTCGGACCTGCTGTTGGGCGCGGCGGGGATGGCCTTCAGTTTCGCGGCGGCCTGGCTGGCCCTGGTTTGGCTCTCGGACTGGCTCGAGAAGGGCCGGTGGAAATGGTTCGGCGGGTATTGCCTGGGGTTCTCGCTGTTTGTGGGACTCCTAAGATTTTTCCACATGGGGTGACAGCCATTGGCCTTGAGGCTTTCGAACACCATCCTTATGATGCGTAAACTTTCTGGCGGGGGCGTCCTGTGGAGCCGGTGATCCGGGTGGAGAACATCCTGAAGTCCTTCGACGGCTTCCAAGCCGTGAAGGGCGTTTCCTTCGGCGTGACGCCCGGGAAATGCTTCGGCCTATTGGAGCCCAACGGTTCCGGCAAGGCCACCCTGCCCAATATCAATTACCGCCTCTCCCCCAGGGACGGCGGGCACCCGTCGGTCTTCGGGATGGACCCGGACGCCCTTCCCGCCGAGATGAAAAACCGTACCGGCGCGAGCCCCTCGGACGCCACTTCGGGGGACCCGACTTGATCCGGGACATCGGGCTGGTCGTAGTGGCCTATCTCCTCGGTTTCCTTTCCGCCATTCCCATCGGCGCCACCCAGGTCGAAGTGGCCAAACGCGTGTTGGCGCGACGCATGGGAGCCGCCCTCCTAACGGCGGCGGGAACCACCACCTCCGACATGATGTACGGCGCGTTGGCCCTGTTCGGGATCGCGCCGTTCCTCGAAAAACCGGCTGTCCTGGCGGTCTTCGGGTGGGCGGGCGCCGGGGTCCTGGCGGTCCTCGCGGCCTTGACCTGGCGCCAGGCGGATAAGGTCCAGGCGCCGAACGCCAAGGCCCAATGGACGGGCGACGGGGCGTCCTACCTGACGGGGTTCGTGCTGGGCATCACCTATCCCCCGATCATGCTTTCCTGGCTTTTGGCGGTCGCGCTGGTGAAGGGGATGGGCCTGACGGGTTCGTTCACGCCCCCGCTTCGGGCGGCATTTATCGTGGCGGGTGGGTCGGGACTTTTCAGTTATCAAGTCGTCCTGGCGTCGGTGTTGCGGCGCACCCGTCATTTCTTCAGCGACAGGACCATGCGCCGCGTCTACCGGGGTTTGTCCATGGTGCTCGCCATTCTGTCTGTTGGTTTCCTGGTCGCCGGGATCTTGAAAATGTTTAAATAATGGATCATCAGTTGGGGCGGTTCTAATTTAGAACGGCTAACAAAACCTTTTTGAACCACAAAGTTCACCAAGTTCACTAAGACATGTGTGGGATAAAGCTTTTAATCCCACGGCTTACCTTTGTGACCTGAGTGACCTTTGTGGTGAAATGATTTTCATTGTCCGATTTTGTTGGGGACTCTTAGTATCTCCGGCGCGGTGTTCATCCCAATCGACATTAAAAACAGGAAAAAGCCGTTAATTTTTCGGCGTGTTTCACAGGGTATCCGTTTAACGCTATGGATCACGTCTTGAGCCTCGAAGGATATTTCTCGGCCCTGTCTTTCAATGCCGATGCCCTTGTCCCATACTTCCGACTTCAATCAAACCACGGAAAAAACACGGGGGAACCATGCGGAAAATCCTAACCATCGCCCTTTTGGGTCTGGTGTTGGGCGGCCTGACGGCATGCAAGAAAAACAACCCAAGCGGTCCGGTGACGAACAACTACTACACCAACCCGGCGCCGGTTACCGCTTTGGATCCTGCCATCGGGCGTGATTGGTACCAGGCCTTGGGCACAAGCCCCTTCACGGCGAGGTCCAGCCACGGCTGTGTGGCCTACAACGACAAGTTATGGGTTCTCGGGGGATATAACGGAGGACCCCGTAACGACGTGTGGTCCTCCCTGAACGGGGTCCAATGGACGCAGGCCGCCGCCGGCGTCACCTTCACCGACCGAACCGGATCCGGCGCCGTGTCGTTCAACGGAAAGTTGTGGGTGATGGGGGGCACCGGTGACAGCGCCAACGCGATGGGCGACACTTGGTCCTCCCCGGACGGCGCGACTTGGACCCCATCCACCGGCGGTGCCGCGACCTTCACGGGAAGGTCGGGGTTCGGGAGCGCCGTTTACAATGGGAAGATTTGGGTGGTCGGAGGACAGGATTGTTGCGACGACCTGAGCGATGTTTGGTCCTCCGCCGACGGGGTGAGTTGGACCCGGGTGACCGCCGACGGGGGCTTCCTGAAGAGGAACTATTGCGGTTTGACGGCCTTCAACGGGGCCCTGTGGCTGATCGGGGGCCACACCAACGCGGGTGGGCCCGATCTCTTGAACGATGTCTGGACCTCGACGGACGGCGCGCATTGGACCCAAGTGACGGGATTCGCGGAATTCACCCCGCGCTCCGGAGCGGTGGTATTGGCCTACCAAAACCGTTTGTGGATTCTCAGCGGTTTTGACGGGACAAATTACCTGAACGACGTGTGGTCATCCGCCGACGGGCAGATTTGGTTTCCGGCGACGGCTGCGGCGGCCTTTCCCATCCGGTACGACGCGGCCGGAGCGGTGTTCAACAACCGCATGTGGCTGACCGGGGGCTCCAACGGGGGGCCGCTGAATTCGGTCTGGTTCTCGCCCTGATCCGCCGAGCTTCCCCAAGCCCGGGCCCGATAGGGTCCGGGCTTTTTTTATTCCAGGGTCGGGGTCGGGGCGGTTGAGTGGCGGCCTTCAGGCCCCTATGATGCGGGGACTTTACGGTGGGGGCGTCCAGTGGAGCCGGTGATCCGGGCTGAAAACATCCTGAAGTCCTTCGACGGCTTCCAAGCCGTGAAGGGCGTTTCCTTCGGCGTGACGCCGGGGGAATGCTTCGGCCTGTTGGGCCCCAACGGCGCCGGCAAGACCACCCTCCTCAAGATGATCTACTGCTTCTCGCCCCGGGACGGTGGGGACCTCTCGGTCTTCGGCCTCGACCCGGACCGGGAACCCGCCGCCATCAAGAACCGCCTCGGCGTGGTGCCCCAGACCGACAACCTCGACGAGGACATTTCGGTGAGGCAGAACCTCGAGGTTTACTCGGGCTATTTCGGGTTCTCCCGCAAGAAGATGAGTACCAAGATCCAATCCCTCCTGGAGTTCATGTCCCTCGAATCCAAGGCGGACGCCAAGATCCGTGAGCTGTCCGGGGGCCTGAAGCGCCGCCTGGTGATCGCCCGCGCCCTCTTGAACGACCCGGACCTGGTGGTCCTGGACGAGCCCACGACGGGCCTGGACCCCCAGGTGCGGCACCTCATCTGGGCCAAACTGAGGGAACTGAAGGCCAAGGGCGTGACGCTCCTGTTGACCACCCACTATATGGAGGAGGCCCACCAGCTCTGCGACCGGCTCTTGGTGATGGACCAAGGGAAGATCCTGGCGGAGGGCGTCCCGGGCGAGTTGGTGGCGAGCCGGATCCCGGCCTATGTCCTGGAGCTCCCGGCGGGCCTGGCCCCCTCGGCGATCCCGGGCTCCGTGACCCGGGAAACCCACGGGGACATGACGTTCCTATATTCCCCCTCGACGTCCGACCTGGAGGCCCTGGCCCGCGCCGTGGGGGGAAACTTCCGCATCCGGTCCAGCAGCCTCGAGGATCTTTTCCTGAAGCTCACCGGGAGGGATCTGCATGAATCCGAATAGGCGAAAACAACCATCCGCCACAGGGACACAGAGTCACGGAGAAATGAAAATATCTTTTAAACTGGAGTCAATCCGAAGGATTTGGACACGGTTTGTTCTGTGTCTTTGTGTCCCTGTGTTGAGAATTTGGTTGCCGTTAGGCTTATGTGGGGGGGGTGGGTTTTGAACGCGTCGCCCAGGTTCGTTCCGGGGTTTTGGGTCCGCATCCTGGCGGTCGCCAACCGCCACCGCGTGGTTTACGGCAACCACTTCTGGACCAACTCGTTCCCGACGGTGATTGAACCCCTCATTTTCATCATGGCGGTCGGGTGGGGCCTCTCGAAATTGGTGGGGAACATGGACGGCGTGCCCTACCTTTCCTTCCTGGCGCCCGGCCAGATGATGATGTCCGCGGTCTTCACCTCGGCCTTCGAGGAGTCCTACGGCGCCTACTTCCGCCTGTCCGTGGACCGGAACTACGATTCCATGCTGGCCACCCCCGTGGGGGTCCGCGAGATCTTCTGGGGGGAACTGCTCTACACGGGTTTCAAGGGGGCGTTGTTTTCCTCGGTGGTATTGGGGGTCCTGACGGCCTTCGGGACGGTGCATTCGGGGATGGCGGTCTGCGTCCCGGTGATGGGATTCTTCACGGCGGTGGCCTTCGGCAGCCTGGGGTTGTACGCCGTGAGGGTGGTATCGAACCTGAACCAATTTAATTTCTTCATTTCGGGGGTGGTGTCGCCCCTCATCATGTTCTCGGGCACCATGTTCCCGATCGGGAGCCTCCCCACGGCGGTGCGGGTGGTGGCGATGTGGTTGCCCCTGTACCCGATGGTGGCCCTAGCCCGCTCATTCACCACGGGCATCCCGGACCCCCTTTGGCAGGCCCATGTGCTTTATATGTTGGTGGTCCCCGCCTCGATGGGCGAGGTCGCGGTGCGTTTGATGAGGAAAAAGCTGATCCAATAGCTCCCCTACGATTTCAGCGGCCGGTCCCCTATAATCCCGCCCACCCATGAGCGATCCAACCCGTTCCCGCGCCTCTGGCCGCCTCTGGATGGCCCTACTCATGTCCCTGGGCGTCCCCGCTTTTTGCGCGGAACCGACCCCCGGGCCTTCCCCGACGCACGACCGGTACGGTTGGGTCCCCACGGGCCACAGGGACGGGATCCTCACCTTCAAGCGAAACGTCCCGGGCACGAAACTCCTGGCCTTCAAGGGCGAGGGGGTGGTGGAGGCCCCCCTGGCCAAGGTCTTCCAGGTGTTGTTCGACACCACCCGGGCCACGGAGTGGATCGCCGACCTGAAGGAATGCCGGGTCGTCCGCAAGATCTCGGACCTGGAGTTTTTGGAGTACGACCGGGCCGGGACGCCGCCGATCATCATGAAGGACCGTGATTTCCTCTCGCGGGTCACCATCGAACCGAAGCCGCGGGAGAAGACCCTGGTGATGCGCTACGAGCCCGCCGAGGACCCGGCGGCCCCGCCGGCGCGGAAGTACATCCGGGGGGAACTGAAATCCTGCGTTTACGTCCTGACCGCCATCGATGGGGGCGCCCGCACGGAGATCTCCGCCGAGGTGCTATGTGACCCGAAGGGGAGCGTCCCGAAGTGGCTGGTCAACTGGTTCCAGGGGAGTTGGCCGAGGGACACCTTCGTCCATATGAGGCGGCAGGCCGCCAAGACCGATATCGCCGACTGGGCGCCCTATGAAACACTGATGGGCCCCTCCGCTTCCGTCGAGGGGCCCAAAGACCGTTAGTTCCGCCGGGTCAATTCGCGGGGCGGGTCCAGGTGAGGTCCACGTCCACCGGGATCCCGTTCTTGATCGGAACGGCCAAAAGGCTGGGCGGCTGGATGTCGAAGTCCTTGATGGTGGCCGGCACGGTCCCGGTGATGTGTAAAGTCCCGTCCTTGAACTCCTCCGCCTTGAAGACCACCCCCGCGTAATGGGCCTGGTGCCCCGCGAAATCCACGTCCACGTCGGCTTTCACTTCGCCCGCCTTCAGCGGCGCCGGCCACTCAGCCCGGACCGTCACCATCGGATAAGTGGCCCCGCGGGTCACTTCCATCATATGAAGGTCGCGGTTGCCGTCACCGGAGGCGAAGGTCTTCACGGGGCAGGCCACCAGGATGTGGGCGCCCTTCTTGTCGCAAATGGCCTTGCCCTTGGCGGCGGTGCTGGTGGCTTCCACATGGTGCATGGGGTGGTTCACGTGGTACGTGAGTTTCGAGGCCGTCAGCACCCAGGCGCCGTCCCATCCCCTCGCCGAGGCCGAAAGGGCCAAGGTCCCGAACAACGCGAGCATCAATCCGATCTTTTTCATGGTTTCCCCCTGATGAAGATGTTTTTGGCTGTCCCTAGAAGTTGATGACCATGACGCTCATGGCCGCGCCGTAGGAGATCAACAGCAGCGCGGCGGCGGCGCCGTGCATGTTCGCGATGCCGTGGATCTTGTAATGCGGCACGCCCTCGTTCTGGTCCAGCTGGCGCTTGGCCATGGCTCCCAGGATCGGCGTGGCGATCATCATGGTGCCGTGCACCACGGCCAGGTAACGGTGAAGGCGGGTGGAGCCGCTGTGCTTCGAGCCGGGGATCTTGGGCGCCGTGAGGGCCAGGTACGCGGTGGTGAGGTACATGGCCGTGGTGATGGACCCGACGGCCGCGTGCAGGTTACGGTTGTTGGAGTTGTGCTTCACGTTTCCGGCCAGGATGGCGGTGGCCGCCATGGGGACGGCGGTCAAGAGGCCCATCACCTGGTGGGCCTTCAACTTGTGGGAGCGCTTGGCCAGCTTGGCCTGGAGCAGGGGGTCCGACTTGGTGTCCGAGGCCGAGAAACCCAGGTCGTCGATGGAAAGGCGGGAATCCAGGGGGGCCACCACGGGTTTGCCGGTTTCGGTCTTGGCCGCGGAGGGCGTCGGTTGGGGAGCCGGGGCCTTGGCCTCCAAGGGAAGGGACGCCGAAAGGAACGAGGTGATGGCGGCGAATACCCAAAATCGATTCGGATGCCTCATTTAATTCTCCTGTTGGATGGTATCCGGTCAGACCCATCCCATCCGGGGCCGGTTCCCATGCTTTTGGATGAGGGCGGTATTGTACAAGAAATCAGAATCCTCGTTTCCGTATCGAAACCGGGGCGGCGGATCCAGGAGGATGGCGGGTTAAAATCCTGATGGGAATCAGGTTTCCCGGATTGGTTTGGACTCGGCTGGGCCCGGCCGAAGCGGATGGAGGATCCAACCCCATCCAGGGCTCGCGTCACCTGGAACAGGGAAGAATCGGCGGTTTTCGCCGGAAACGATGGTTGGGCCTCGGTTGACGGTCCCCCCGGGGTTGCTATGATGTCGCCCCATGCGACGAGCCCTCCTGATCCTATTGGTCCTGGCGGCGGCGGCAGGGACCCTCAAGGGGGTCCTGTCCTGGCCGGACGCCGGCACCTCCGATTTTCCCCCACGGGTCCACGTGTCCCCGCGCTACCTCGAACGTTCGGCCCTCGAGACTGGCCGCTCCAACCCGGTTTCCGCCGTTTTATGGGACTACCGCGCCTTCGACCTTTGGTTCTGGATCTTCACGGCCCTGGCGGCCTGGGCCACCTTCACCACGATTCGCCCGGCGGATCCCGACAAAAAAGGAAGATTTGCCTATCCCGTCGGAAATATGGCCATATGGGTCCTAGTCGGTTGCGCTTTCTTGGCCTGGGCGCTCGGCGTGGTCCCGGCCTGGCAGGGCGGTTTCTTCCTCGACTATGAGACCCTTCCCTTGCCCGTGGAAGCGGCCCACGCGCGGGCCTTCGCCGCGACGATCCTGCAGGTCCTCGTGCTCCTGGTCTTGGCGGCCTTCTTGGCGGCGGCGTTTCGGAAGTCCGGGCCCGCCCGGAGGGACCGCGAGTGAACGGCCATTTTTCACTCCTGACCTGGGGCATGGCCGCGACGGCCCTGTTGATCGTGGGCCTCTCGTTGGCCCTCGGGTCGGGGAACGCCCAGCGCCGCGCCGCCGGGTCCGGACTCCTCAAGTTGTCTCTCCTTTTCCTCGCGGGATGGGGTTGGGCCGCCGTGCATCCCGGTCCCTACGGCGTTATCCCGTCCTCCCTCGCGGCGTTTTTAGTCCTCCTCCTATATTCCCTATCCACCTTTGCGGCGGAGGCGGTCTGGTCCCTTTCACTCGATGAGGAAGCGGCGCCCCCAGAGCCCGAACGGCGCCTGCCGACGAGGAGGAAGCCGTGAGGGACACCCTTCCGCTTTTCCTCGCGGTCCTTCCGCTCCTGGGGGCGATCCTCGCCTTGGCCCTGCCACGGTTGTTTCCCGGGCGCGGACCCTGGCCCCTGCGGATGGCCGCCGGCTTCGGGTACGGTGGCGGCCTGCTGGTGGCGCTGGAGGTTTTCCTCCGCCTCCGGCCCTGGGGAATCCTCCAAGCGAACCTCGGTGGTTGGGCCGCGCCCTGGGGCGTGGAGGCCACCGCCGGATCCCTGGAGGCCGCCGTCTGCGCGGCCGCGTGTTTGGCCCTCGGCTCGAACCATTTCCTGCGGGAACCCGACCCGCTGGACCCCAAGGCCGCCCCGGTGACCGCCTTCCGGTTGTTGGCCCTCACGGGTTTCGCGGCGTCCCTGACCCTCCAGGACGCCTTGGCCCGGTTCGGCACCTTCCAACTCACCGGCCTCGCCTTGGCGGGCCTCTGGGCGCAGTCCGGCGCCGAGGGCCGACGCCGGGGTTTCGACCTCCTGATGCGTTTCTCCGCGGGATCCACCCTCTGGATGTTCGGCGCGGGAATCCTGTTCGTCCGGACGGGGACCTTCCACTTGGCGGGTTGGGAAGCCCGTTTATCCTCCGACGGCCCGCCCATCCTGGCGGCGGGAACGAGCCTGGCCCTGATGGCGCTCGGGAGCTGGATTTTGGCGGGGCTTTGGCCGGGTCGCGGTTGGATCCTGGAGGCCTGGGGTTCCCCGGGCGGACCGCCCCCTGAGCAGGCGTGGCACACGCGGCTTTTCGTCTGGCAGGCGGGGGACCTGGCTTGGCGGGTCTTCAAGCTGTCCGACGCGGTCTGGGACGCCATCCAGGTTTTCGCCCTCGCGATGTTCCTGGCCGCGACCCTCTCGGCCTGGTTCTCCAAAAAACGCTGGTCCCTGTCAGGGCTCTTGGACCTGGCCTCGGTCGCGGTGTTGGTGGGATTGTCCCGTTACGGCCGGGGCCCCCTTACCCTGGCCCTGACCGCCCAGGCCTGGGCCTTTGGGCTTCTGCTCTTATATGGAGGAAGAACCCGTGGTCGTTCCCGTTGGGCCCGTTGGGCCACGGCCCTCACCTTGGCCGGGTTTCCACCCGCGATGGGTTTCCTGGCCCTGCACCCCCTGTTATCCGGGTGGGCCCAATACGGCTGGGCGACCGGGGTTTTCGGGGCGGGCCTGCTGGGCCTGGGTTGGACGGTCTGGAAAATCTGGCCCCGCCTTCCTGATGGGGGGGATTCACAAGCCGTATCGGCGCCGGTCTGGGATTGGGTCCTGGTCCTCGGCTTGGGCCTAGGCGGGTTGTTGCCCCTTCTCTTTTAAACCGTTTCTACGCCCCTGATTCCCTCCCGGAGGGACCCGGACCGACCAGGGAAGCATCCCTTTCTTGTCCGACCATCCCTTTCCCCCGTGGAAATTCCAGCCGAACTATGGAAAGCTGCTTTCTCCCCCAGCATCCCTATCCCCAGGAGCGCCCAAGTGAAAGCCATCACCGTTTATCCCGCCCTGAAGAAAGTCCGGCTGGAGGAGATCCCCGAGCCGAAGCTCCTGACCCCGACCCAGGCCAAGGTGAGGATCCTCGACGTGGGGATCTGCGGGACCGACCGGGAGATCTGTTCCTTCCAGTACGGCGCCCCCCCGGACGGGTCGGACCACCTGGTGTTGGGCCACGAGTCCCTCGGAGAGGTGGTGGAGACCGGGACCGGCGTGACGGCCGTGAAGGTGGGCGACCTGGTGGTGACCATGGTGAGGCGCCCCTGCGGCGACCCCGACTGCGTGCCTTGCGCCGAGAAGCGCGCGGATTTCTGCTCGACTGGAAACTTCACGGAGCGCGGCATCAAGGGACGGGACGGGTTCATGACGGAATTCATCGTGGAGGAGGAGGCTTACCTCGTTCCCGTGCCGGCGGGCCTCCGGGGCCTTGGGGTCCTGGCCGAGCCCCTCACCATCGCCGAGAAGGCCCTGGAGCAGGTTTGGGACATCCAGGACCGGTTGCCCTGGAACTGCCGCCATGACGGCCACCCGAGGCCGGGACCCGAGGGTCCCAGCGGGTTCCGCCACAAGGCCGTGGTGCTGGGCGCGGGGCCCGTGGGGCTCCTGGGCGCGATGGTCCTGTGCCAGGCGGGATTCACGGTGACCGTGTTCTCGAAGGAAACGGCGGACAGCGCCAAGGCCGCCTGGGTGAGGGGGATCGGCGCGGCCTATGTCCCGGGTTCCACGACCTCCCTCGAGGGACTCGCCTCGGCCGCCGGGCCCGTGGACCTGGTGTACGAGGCCACGGGCGCCTCGGGCCTCTCCTTCGCCATGCTCCCCTTCCTGGGCGCGAACGGGATCTTTCTTTTCACCGGCGTACCGGGCCGTAAGGCGCCCATCTCCGTGGACACCGATCTCCTGATGCGGGACCTGGTGCTCAAAAACCAGGTGGTGGTGGGGACGGTCAACGCGGGAAAGGGGGCCTATGAGGCCGCCGTGCGGGACCTAACGTCCTTCCAAAAACGCTGGCCCGGGGCCGTGGAGGCCCTGATCACCGCCCGCTTCGCGCCGGAAAGGTTCCGTGACGTCCTGCTCGGGCCCGCTGAGGGCATCAAGAACGTGATCGCCCTCGGATGAGCGACGGATCCGCCGACGCCGAACGCGGGCGCCTGGAAGCCGCCGACGGGGGGCGGGAACCCTGGCGCCGTTGGGGGCCCTACCTGTCCGCGCGCCAATGGGGGACGGTGCGGGAGGATTATTCCGAGGACGGCAACGTCTGGAGGTCGTTCACCCACGACCTGGCCCGGTCCCGGGCCTACCGATGGGGTGAGGACGGACTGCTCGGTTATTCGGACGACCGGGGCCTGTTGGGCTGGGCCCCCGTCCTCTGGAACGGACGGGACCCCATCCTGAAGGAGCGTTTGTTCGGCCTCACCAGCGAGGAGGGTAACCACGGCGAGGACGTGAAGGAATGCTGGTGGCACCTCGATGGGGTGCCGAGCCATGCCTACCAGAAGGCCCTTTACCGATATCCCCAGGCGGCCTTTCCCTACGCCCAACTGCGTGACGGGAACGCCCGACGGGGCCGGGAGACGCCGGAATTCGAGCTGGAGGACACCGGGGTGTTCGACGGCGGGCGGTATTTCGACGTGACCGTGGAATACGCCAAGGCCGGGCCCGAGGACCTGCTCCTGCGCTTGAGCGTGGAGAACCCCGGGCCCGAAGAGGCGATCCTGCATGTCCTGCCCAGCCTCTGGTTCCGCAACACCTGGAGCTGGGGCCGGTCGGGACCTTCCTATCCCCCGAAGCCGGGCTTGGTCCTTGAGGGCGGCGTCATTCGGTCCCGGCACCGGGACTTGCCGTCCCTCGTTTATTCCGAGGATCCCGCCAACCCCGGCGAAACGCGCGGCGCGATCTTCACGGAAAACGAGACGAACTTCCATAAGCTCTACGGCCAACCCAACGCCTCCCCCTATGCCAAGGACGGTTTCCACGAGGCCGTGGTGAGCGGGATGGCCCGGGCGGTGAACGGCGAAGGCGGGACGAAGGCGGCCTTTTGGAGGATCCTCTCGGTGCCGCCGGGGGGAAAGTTGGTGATGCGGTACCGGTTGGGGCCGGGAAACGGCGAATTCGGCCCCGGTTTCGATCGAGTCATCGAGGGACGGATCCGAGAAGCCGACGCTTTCCACGCGAGGTTATCCCCGCCCGAGTGGACCGGGGAGGAACGCTCCGTGGCGCGCCAGGCCCGGGCCGGATTGTTGTGGACCAAACAGTGGTACGGCTACCGGGTCACGGAATGGCTGGAGGGGGACCCTTCGCAGGTCGCCCCGCCGCCCGGCCGGGGAGAGGTCCGTAACGGAGACTGGACCCACTTCCGGGCCGACGACGTCTTGTCCATGCCCGACGCCTGGGAATATCCCTGGTTCGCGGCCTGGGACCTGGCTTTCC
>CAYMOV010000017.1:28377-41292 GCA_964392085.1 uncultured bacterium | reverse complement strand
CCGCGAGGGCGGGCATACGGTCGGCGCCGGCGTCGTCACGGAAATCATCGAGTAACCAGCGGAAAAGGACAAGGACAACCCCATGGCCACGGCCACGTCGCAGAAGATCCGAATCAAGCTGAAAGCCTACGACCACCGCCTCCTGGACCGGTCGACGGTGGAAATCATCGAGACCGTCCGCCGGACGGGCGCGGTCGTGGTGGGGCCGGTGCCCCTTCCGACCGAGATCAACAAGTTCACCGTCCTGCGCAGCCCGCATGTGGACAAGAAGTCCCGGGAACAGTTTGAGATCCGGACCCATAAGCGACTGGTGGACATCGTGAACCCCAACCAAAAGACGGTGGACGCCTTGATGAAACTGGACCTGCCCGCGGGCGTGGACGTTGAAATCAAGCTTTAAGAAGACTCGAGAAGGAACTTCGTCATGAGCCAAACTGTTAGCCTGATCGGCCGCAAAGTGGGCCAGACCACCTTCATTGAGGAGTCTGGTCGCGCCACCCACGTCACCCTGATCCAATTGGGGCCCTGCGTGGTCATCCAAAAGAAGACCACCGAAAAGGAGGGCTACCAAGCCATCCAGATCGGTTTCGAGGAACGCAAGGAAAAGCACACCACCAAGCCGATGGCGGGGCACTTCAAGAAGTCCGGAGCCACCCCCAAGAAGCTCCTGCGTGAGGTCCGCGTGGCCGACAGCACCCCTTACCAGGTGGGCCAGGCGTTGGATGTCTCGATGTACAGCCAGGTCAAGTTCGTGGACGTCACGGGCCACACCAAGGGCAAGGGTTTCCAGGGCGGTGTCCGCCGACATGGGTTCAAGGGCGGTGTGGCCAGCCACGGCTCCATGTTCCACCGGCAACCCGGCGGGATCGGCGCCTCTTCGGACCCGTCGCGGGTCTTCCCGGGATCCCGGATGCCGGGGCACATGGGGACCGAGAAGCGGACCCTGTTGAACCTTCGCGTCGTGAAGGTGGATGCCGAAAAGAACCTCCTGTTCGTGGCGGGCGCGGTGCCGGGCGCCGACAACGGTGTGGTCACCGTCCGCCCCAGCGTCAAGAAGTCCGCCGCAGCCAATAAGGTCGGAGCGTAAACCATGCCCAAAGCCAACCTGTACAACGCCGCGGGGCAGACCTCCGGCCAAGTGGATCTTCCCGAGAACATCTTCGGGCTGAAAGTCAAATCCTCTCACCTCCACCGCGGGGTGGTGACCTACCTTTCCAACCAGCGGTTGGGCACCTTGTCCACCAAGACGAAGGGCGAGGTTTCCGGCGGCGGCAAGAAGCCGTTCAAGCAGAAGGGCACGGGCCAAGCCCGTCAGGGTTCCAGCCGCGCGATCCAGTACGTTGGCGGCGGTATCGCCTTCGGCCCGAAGCCCCGGGATTTCTCGGTGGCTCTCCCGAAGAAGATGCGCAAACTGGCTTTGGCGGAGTCCCTCTCGGATAAGGCGGCACGGGGCCGGGTCCTGGTGGTGGACAGCATCAAGTTCGACGCCCCAAAGACGAAGTCCGCGGCCGCCCTCCTCAAGGGTTTGGGCGTGAAGGGCACCGTTTTGGTGGTGCTGGAGAAGGGCCAGGACGCCACGGTGCGTAGTTTCCGGAACCTCCGGGGCGTGACCGTCCGCCTGCGCGATAATTTGAACGTGTACGACGTGGTCCGCTGTGAGGCTTTGGTGATGGGTGTACCGACCCTGACCGGGCTCACCTCGACCCATCCGAAGAGCGGGGAGGGCGCCTGACCATGCGAAAGCTCCAAGAGATCATCTACAAGCCCCTGGTGACCGAACGGGGAACCGAACTCCAAGAAATGGGCAAGTACCTTTTCCTCGTTTCGCCGGACGCCACGAAGAACGAGATCGCCGAGGCCATTGAGGCCATGTTCAAGAAGGACAAGGTGGAAGTGGTGAAGGTCAACACCGCCCGCCTGCCGGGCAAGAAGCGGCGTTTCGGCCGTTTTGAGTCGGAGCCGGGCCGTTACAAGAAAGCCGTCGTCACGTTGAAGGCTGGTCAGAAGCTAGAGTTCTTCCAGGGAGCCTGAGATGCCCATTCGTAACTACAAACCCACGAGCGCCGGCCGTCGGGCCATGACGACGCTGGTCAACTCGGACCTGACCAAGAAGGCCCCCGAAAAACGCCTGTTGGCCAAGAAGCTCGCCACCGGCGGCCGCGGCATGTACGGCCGCATCACCAGCCGCCACCGTGGCGGCGGACACAAGAAGCGCTACCGTTTGATCGACTTCAAGCGGGATAAGCAGGGCATGGCGGCTAAGGTGGTGGCCATCGAGTATGACCCGAACCGCACCTGCCGAATCGCCCTGGTCCAGTACCTGGACGGGGAACGCAGGTACATCCTGGGCCCCCTGGGGCTCGAGGTGGGGCATGAAGTCATCTCCGGCGCGGGGTCCGACGTGAAGCCCGGTCATACCATGAAGCTCAAGGACCTGCCCGTCGGGACGATCGTCCACAACATCGAGCTTCGTCCCGGTAAGGGCGGCCAGATGGCCCGTTCCGCCGGCGCGGCCGCCCAGTTGATGGCCCGCGAGGGGGACTACGCCACCCTCCGGATGCCCTCGGGTGAGATGCGGAAAGTTTTCGCCGAATGCATGGCCTCGGTCGGCCAGATCGGCAACCTGGAGCACGAGAACGTCTCGATGGGCAAGGCGGGACGCGTCCGTTGGTTGGGTGAGCGTCCCCAATCCCGCGGTGTCGTTCATCGTCCCGGGGACGGACACCCGATGGGTGGCGGCGAAGGCAAGACCTCGGGCGGACGTCATCCGACGACGCCTTGGGGCAAGCCGACGAAGGGTTACAAGACCCGCGCCAACCGCAGGACTGAAAAATACATCGTCAAGCGCCGAAAGTAAAAGGAAGACACCATGTCCCGTTCGCTGAAAAAGGGCCCTTTCGTGGACCCGAAGTTGATGAAGTTGGTGGAGAAAATGAACCGGGCCAACGACCGGAAGATGGTGAAAACCTATTCCCGCCGTTCCACGGTCCACCCCTCCATGGTGGGGCACACCTTCTCGGTCCATAACGGCCGGAAGTTCATCCCGGTGTTCGTGACCGAAAACATGGTGGGACACAAACTCGGGGAATTCGCCCCCACTCGCTTGTTTAAGGGACACGGGACGGTCAAGACGGACAAAGGCGCCCAACTGACTTAGAAGCCATTTCAAAACGCCGAAATGGCTTCTGCAACGTAGTGTGGGCGGCTGACGCCGCCAGTTTTGAAACGGGTTGTAAGGAAAAGGACGAGGAAGAAAATGGAATCTCAAGCCATCGCCCGACATATGCGCTTAACGCCCCGAAAGGCGCGTCAAGTGGCGGATTTAATCCGCAAGAAGAGCGTGGAAGAGGCCCTGGACATCTTGGCTTTCACCAAGAAAAGGGCCGCCGGCGAAATCGCCAAGGTCGTGAAGTCGGCCGTGGCCAACTTGAACCAAAAGAAGCGGGTGGACGTGGAGACGCTGAGGATCCAGTCCATCCAGGTGGACCCGGGGCCGATGCTGAAGATGGCCAAGCGTTTCATCCCCCGGGCCATGGGGCGCGCCAGCGCGATCCACCACCGCACGAGCCACATCAAAGTCGTTCTGACCGACAACGTCAACTGAGGGCTGGGAGGCCACCGTGGGACAGAAAGTTAATCCAATCGGCTTGCGGGTCGGGATCATCCGGGACTGGGAGTCCCGTTGGTTCCAGGCCAAGAAGCGGGCCTATACCGAGACCTTGCTGGAGGATGTGCTCCTCCGCCGCTTCGTGAAGGAGCGCCTGAAGCACGCCGGCATCGCCCAGGTGGTCCTGAAGCGAAAGGGCGAGACGGTCGAGGTGGATATCTACGCCTCGCGGCCGGGCATCGTGATCGGCAAGAAGGGCGCGGAAGTCGACAAGCTGAAGGAAGAACTGCACCGGATGACCAAGAAGGAAGTCCGGATCAACATCAACGAGGAAAAGCGCCCCGAGACCAACGCCCAGCTGGTGGCGGAAAACGTGGCGTCCCAACTCGAGAAGCGCGTGGCTTTCCGCCGCGCCATGAAGAAGGCCGTGCAGAGCGCCATGCAATCCGGCGCCAAGGGGATCAAGATCATGTGCTCCGGCCGGTTGGCCGGGAGCGAAATCGCGCGGACCGAGTGGTACCGCGAGGGCCGGGTGCCTCTCCATACCCTGCGGGCCGACGTGGATTTCGGCGTGACCAGCGCCAAGACCACCTATGGAACCATCGGGGTGAAGTGCTGGGTGTTCAAGCGGGAGATCTTCGAAGGCAAGGACCGGATGGAACCGGTGGCCCCGAAGAACGCGAAGCCGAACCGTCCCCATCGGGATCGTCACAACGAGCCGAAGCCGGCCCAAACCGTGGCGTCCCCTTCGCCGACGCAGCCCCCTGTTTCAGACGCTCCCAGCGCTTCTTGACGGACTGATTCGATAAAGGACGGATGACATGCTTTTGCCGAAACGGGTCAAATACCGCAAGCAGATGAAGAACCGGATCCGGGGGGAAGCCAAGAACGGCTACCACCTGACATTCGGGGATTACGGCCTCAAGGCCCTGGGTTGGGGTTACATGACCGACCGCCAGATCGAGGCGGCCCGCGTGGCCATCAACCGACACATGAAGCGCGTGGGGAAGGTTTGGATCCGGGTGTTCCCGGACAAGCCCATCACCCGGAAGCCCGCCGAAGTCCGAATGGGCGGAGGGAAGGGCGCGCCGGACCATTGGGTGGCCGTCGTGAAGCGCGGCCGGATCCTCTTCGAGCTGTCCGGTTGCCCGGGCGCCGTGGCGAAGGAATCCTTGTCGCTGGCCCAAGATAAGTTGCCGTTCAAGACGAAAATCGTGAATCGCGCCGATTACGGAGGCCTGGAATGAAGCCCCAAGAAATCCGAGACCTCTCGTTGGACGACCTGAAGAAGCGGCTTATTTCCACCGAGGAGGAGCTGTTCAACCTCCGGGTGCAGTTGAATTCGAAGCAGTTGGAAAACCCCATGAAGATCCGGGAAGCCCGTCGTAGCGTGGCTCGGCTCCGGACCATCCTTCGCGAGAAGGAATCCGTGAAGAAGGAAGGCTGAAATGGATTCGGCGACTCCCCAGGCGGGAACGGCCCGTAAACAGTCCCGTACGAAAGTCGGCGTGGTGGTGAAACGCCAGATGTCGAAGACCGCCGTTGTGGCGGTCGAGCGTTTCTTCAACGACGCCCTCTATCATAAGCGGGTACGGCGCACCACGAAGTTCAAGGTGCACGATGAGAAGAACGAGACCCAAAAGGGCGACTTGGTGTTGATCGCCCAGACCCGACCGATCAGCAAGGAGAAGCACTGGCGCCTCCTGAAGATCCTTCGGAAGGCCGTCCAGGTGGAGGAGGCGAAGGTATGATCATGCCCCAGACCATGCTGAACGTCGCCGACAACAGCGGCGCCCAGCGCATCATGTGCATCCACGTCTTGGGCGGCACCCGCCGCCGTTACGCCCGGATCGGCGACGTGTTCGTGGCCGCCGTGAAGGAAGCCATCCCGGGAGCCGGGGTCAAGAAGAGCGAAGTGGTCAAGGCCGTGGTGGTCCGGCAGAAGAGCGTGTACCGCCGTTCGGATGGTTCCACCATCCGTTTCGACGAGAACGCGGCCGTCATCATCAACGACCAGATGAACCCCCGTGGTACCCGAATCTTCGGGCCCGTGACCCGCGAGCTTCGTGAGAAGAACTTCATGAAGATCATCAGCCTCGCGCCGGAGGTCCTGTAACCATGGACGTGCACCGTGAGGACAACGTGAAGGTGCTGGCCGGTAAGGACCGCGGCAAGACGGGCCGCGTGATCCGCGTGTTCCCGAAATTGGAGAGGGTCCTGGTGGAGAAGGTAAACCTGGTGAAGCGCCATACCCGGCCGTCCCAGGAAGTGCCCCAGGGTGGGATTGTGGAGAAGGAGTCGCCGATCCACGTCTCCAACCTGATGGTGATCTGCGGTAAGTGCGGCAAACCCACCCGGGTCGGCCACAAGAAGCTCGCTGACGGAAAGAAGTTCCGCGCCTGCAAAAAGTGCGGCGAAATCCTGGATAAGGACAAGTGAGATGGCGTCGTACCTGAAGGACAAATACAAGAGCGATGTGATCCCGAGCCTGAAAGCCAAGTTCGGCATCAAGAATCCCATGCGCGTGCCCAAGGTTGAGAAGATCGTCATCAACATGGGTGTGGGCAAGGCCGCCAGCGAGAACAACATCAAGCTCCTCGACGCCGCCATGCAGGACCTGGCCATGATCAGCGGCCAGAAACCCTACATGACCCGCGCCAAGAAGTCGGTGTCCAACTTCAAGATCCGTGAAGGCCAGCCCATCGGGTGCAAGGTCACCCTTCGGGGTGAGCGCATGTACCATTTCATGGAGCGGTTCTTCGCCGTGGCGCTGCCCCGGATCCGGGATTTCCGCGGTTTACCGACCCGCTCGTTTGACGGCCGGGGGAACTACACCGTGGGCTTCAAGGAGCAGATCATCTTCCCGGAGATCAACTTCGAGAACGTCCAGGCCCTGCACGGAATGGACATCACCTTCGCGACCACGGCCCGCACCGACGAGGAAGGCCGGGAGCTCTTAAGGCTCCTGGGCCTGCCTTTCCGACAGAATTAAGGAGAACCCCGAATGGCGAAGAAGTGCCTCATCAACAAGCAGAAGCAGAAGCCCAAGTTCAAGGTTCGGGCCTACAACCGGTGCCGCCTGTGCGGAAGGCCCCGGGCGTTCCTCCGCCGCTTCGGAATGTGCCGTATCTGTTTCCGCCAATTGGCCAGCGAAGGCAAGGTTCCGGGAGTCACGAAGTCCAGCTGGTAGAAGCCGATTCAATAGCCCGAATGGCTTCTGCAACGTAGGGGTGGCGGCTGGCGCCGCCGGTTTTGAAAAGGGTTGTAAGAGAGACCAAGGAGACGTAAGCATGGCAATGACGGACCCGATCGCGGACATGTTGACCCGCATTCGAAACGCCAACCAGGCGTTCAAGGAGAAGGTGGACATCCCCTACTCCAAGCTCAAGCTGGAAATCGCCCGCATCCTCTCGGAAGAGGGCTTTGTCCGGAACTACAAGGTCGTTGAGGAAAAGGGGCGCCCCCAGGCCATCCGGCTCTCGATGAAGTACGGCGAGCGCAAGGAACGGATCCTGCTGGGACTGAAGCGCGTTTCGACCTCGGGCCGAAGAATCTACAAGGACAAGTCCGCCATCGCGAAGGTGCGGGGGGGCATGGGGGTGGCCGTTTTGTCCACTTCCAAGGGTGTGGTGACCGACAAGCAGGCCCGCAAGATGGGCGTCGGCGGCGAAGTGCTCTGCTTCATCTACTGATCCTCGAGGAAAAAGTCATGGCTCGCATCGCGAAGAACCCCGTGGAAATCCCCGCGGGCGTGAAGGTCAAGGTGGACGGCTCCCAAGTGCTGATCGAGGGCCCCAAGGGCAAGGAGACGTTGAAGATGTGCCCGGGCCTGAAGGTGGAGCTCCAAGAGAAGGCCTTGGTGCTGCACTCGGAGGACTACAAGGTCCATCCGAAGCAGTCCGCGCTCCACGGGCTCACCCGGACGCTGTTGAAAAACATCATCCTGGGCGTTTCCAAGGGGTTCGAGAAGAAGCTGGAGATCCGCGGCGTCGGTTACCGGGCCGCGGTCGACAAGGGACGGCTCAACATGACCTTGGGCTTCTCCCATCCGGTATCGATGGAACTTCCCCAAGGCATCACGATCGACATCGAAAAGCAGGTCAACCTGACGGTTAAGGGGATCAACAAGTGCATGGTGGGCGAGATGGCGGCGAAAATCCGCCGTGTCCGGCCCCCCGAGGTCTACAAGGGCACGGGGATCCGTTACCTGAACGAAGTGGTCCGACAGAAGGTCGGCAAAGCGGCCTCTACCGGCAAGGCCAAGTAACCCGGAGGATTGTTCGATGCAGCCCAAGTCCGAAGTCAGACGTAGCTCCCGTGTCCGCCGCCATGCGCGGCTCCGGAAGAAATTGCGGGGAACGACCCAGCGCCCCCGCTTGGTGGTCCATCGGAGCGCCAGCCACATCACGGCCCAGGTCATCGACGACACCAAGGGCGTGACCCTGGTGGCGGCCGCGACCTACGACCAGGAACTGCGGACGAAGGTGGGGAAGGGTGGAAACGTGAAGGCGGCCCAGGCGGTCGGGGAAGCCATCGCGACCAAGGCCCTCGGCAAATCCATCACCGAAGTCGTGTTTGACCGGGGCGGGTTCGCCTTCCACGGACGGGTCAAGGCCCTGGCGGATGCCGCGAGGGCAAAAGGGCTCAAGTTCTAACAGCGGCGGATAGCGGTTGGCGGATGGCGGATGGCCAAAACGCAAACCAACGACAAAGCAAAGTAAAAGAGGAACGAATGGCTCGGATTGACGCAACCAAGCTGGACCTGAAGGAAAAGGTGGTCTTCATCAACCGCGTGGCCAAGGTGGTCAAGGGCGGCCGGCGGTTCAGCTTCTCCGTCCTGGTCGTGGTGGGGGATGGCCACGGCATCGTGGGTTCCGGCATCGGTAAGGCCAGCGAAGTCCCCGACGCCATCAAGAAGGCGGTCGAGGACGCCAAGAAGAACCTGATCCAAGTGAACCTGAAGGGCACCACCCTGTACCACGAGATCGTGGGCGAGTTTAAGGCGTCCCGCGTGCTGTTGAAGCCCGCCACGCCCGGCACCGGCGTCATCGCCGGGGGCGGAGTGAGGGCGGTCTGTGAATTGGCCGGCATCCACGATGTTTTGACGAAGTCGCTCCGTTCGGACAACGTGTTCAACGTGGTGTTGGCCACCTTGGCGGGGCTTCGGGCGATTCGGACCCCAGCGGCTGTCGCGGCTTCCCGCGGCAAGTCGGTTGAGGAACTGTTGGGGATGGAGAAGGCATGAGTTCCCAAATTGAGATCAAGCTGGTCAAAAGCCTGAACGGACGCCTGCCGGAGCATAAGCTCGTGGCCGCCGCCCTGGGCCTCAAGCGGATCCGCCAGGCCGTGGTGAAGCCCGATACGCCGGTGATCCGCGGCATGGTCCGAAAGATCGATTACCTGGTGGAAGTCAAAACCGCCTGAATTCGCAAAGGAAGAACACATGAAGCTCTCTGAACTGAAGCCGCGTCCGGGCTCGAAGAAGCGCCCGAAGATCGTGGGCCGTGGACCCGGCAGCGGTCACGGCAAAACCTCCACCCGCGGGCACAAGGGGCAGCGTTCCCGGACCGGCGGCGGCAAGGGACCGGGTTTCACCGGCGGACAGAACCGCTTGAACCGCATGTACCCCAAGCGCGGTTTCGGCACCACGGACATGGTGGGCTTCAACGTCGTCAATGTGGACAAGCTTGGCGTTTTCGCGGCCGGTTCCACGGTGACCCCGGTGGAGATGAAATCCCAGGGGCTGGTCAAGGGCCCGGAGCCCGTCAAGGTCCTCGGGAACGGCGACCTCAAGGTGAAGCTGACGGTGCGGGCCAATGCCTTCTCGGCCTCGGCGAAAGCCAAGATCGAACAGGCTGGCGGCAAGGCGGAGGTTCTTTAAGTGTTCCAGGCTTTCGCGAACATTTTCCGGGTCCCCGAACTGCGCAAGCGGGTGATCTTCACCCTCTTGATGCTTTTGGTGTACCGCCTGGGCTGCCATATCCCCACGCCGGGCGTCAACGTCGATGCCTTGAAGGGCTTCTTCACGAACCAACAGTCGGGGATCTTGGGATACCTCAACCTGTTCAGCGGGGGCGCCCTCCGTCAGTTTTCGATCTTCGCCCTCGGCGTGATGCCCTACATTTCCATGTCGATCATCCTCCAGCTCCTCACGGCGGTGATCCCGGCCCTGGAGAAGCTGTCGAAGGAAGGCCAGACCGGCCAACGGAAGATCAACCAATACACGCGTTACGGCACCGTGGCGCTCTGCATGGTCCAGGGGACCGGCACGACCTACATGTTGAGGGCCATGGGCGACAACCTGGTATACCACTGGGGCATCGGTTTCCAGGCCGTCGCGGTCCTGACCCTCACGGCCGGGAGCCTGTTGATCATGTGGATCGGCGAGCAGATCACCGAGTACGGGATCGGGAACGGCATCTCCATCATCATCTTCGCCGGCATCGTGGCCAGCCTGCCGGGGGAGTTCGGGAACACCTTCAAGCTTTTCCAACAGGATGAGATTTCCCTTCTCAGCATCATCTTCTTCGCCGTTTTCACCTTGGCCTCCACGGCCTTTGTGGTGATCCTCCAGCAAGGGGCCCGGAAGATCCCGGTCCAATACGCCACCCGGGTGGTGGGGCGCCAGGTTTTCAAGGGCCAATCGACCCAGCTGCCCTTGAAGGTCGATTATTCGGGCGTGATCGCAGTGATCTTCGCCTCCTCGATCCTGGTGTTCCCCAGCCAGATCGCCAAGTACGTCCAAAGCGCGGTGGCTGAGGACAGCGCGGTTTGGGGGATGATGCAGTTCATCCAGTCCCACCTGTCCCCGGGAGCCTTCATTTATTACGTCCTTTACGGAAGCTTGATCATCTTCTTCTGCTACTTCTACACGGCCATCGCTTTCAACCCGACCGACCTGGCCGAGAACATGAAGAAGTACGGCGGCTTCATCCCGGGCATCCGTCCGGGCCAACCGACTTCGGAATTCATTGATCGCACCCTGACCCGCATCACGGTCTGGGGCAGCTTGGCCGTGGTGGCGGTGGCCATCCTTCCGGACCTTTTGACCCGGACCCTGAACATCCCGATTTACTTCGGGGGCACCTCGTTGCTGATCGTGGTGGGCGTGGCCCTCGATACGATGAAACAGATCGAATCGCACCTCTTGATGCGTCATTACGACGGCTTCATGAAACAGGGGCGGCTTCGCGGGAAGAGCACATTTTAATGCGATTGATCCTTTTGGGGGAACCGGGTTCGGGCAAGGGCACCTATTCGGCCGAGTTCGTGAAACGGTACGGGATCCCGCAGATCTCCACCGGGGACATGCTCCGGGCGGCGGTCAAAGCCGGGACCCCCATGGGCCTGGAGGCCCAGGCCTTCATGAAGCGGGGGGAGCTGGTTCCGGACACCGTAGTGTTGGGCTTGATCCGCGAGCGGTTGGCCCAGGCGGATACGCAAAAGGGTTTCATCCTCGACGGGTTTCCCCGGACCGTGGCCCAGGCCGAGGGGTTGGGGATGATGCTGGGGGAGATGAGCCTGCGGTTGAGCCGGGTCGTCAAGATTGAGGTGGACCGGGAACTTTTGGTCCAAAGGTTGACGGGTCGGCGGGTCTGCACCGTTTGCGGGGCCACCTTCAACCTGTTCACCAACCTCCGCCCGAAGGTGGAGGGGGTCTGCGATAAGTGCCAAGGCGCCCTGTTCCAGCGCCCGGATGACAAGCCGGAGACCATCGAGCACCGGCTCGAGGTCTACCGCAAGGATACCGAGCCCCTCGTGGCTTTTTACGAGAAAACGGGCCTGTTGAAGCGGCTGGACTGCCGCGGCGAGTACCAAGAGGTCTTGAAGCGTCTTTACGCGGAGTTGGACCAGGTGGCCTGATGCCGATCACCGTCAAGACGGCCCCGGAACTTGAATTGATGCGGACCGCGGGCCGCATCGTCGGGGAGTGTTTGGCGGAGTTGGGACGGCGGGTGAAGCCTGGGGTGACGACGGGGGAGTTGGACCGTTTCGCCTACGAGTACTTCACGAGCCGAGATTGCGTACCGGCCTTCAAGGGGTACCACGGCTACCCGGCCACCATCTGCTCCTCGGTGAACGAGCAGGTGGTCCACGGAATCCCGGGTCCGCGGGTGTTGGTGGAAGGCGATGTCGTGGGGATCGACATCGGGGCTTATTGGAAGGGTTACTGCGGGGATTCGGCCCGCACTTTCCCCGTGGGGAAGGTGTCGGCGGAAGCCAAGCGGCTGTTGGAGGCCACCTGGAGGGCCCTGGACGTGGGCATCGCCCAATGCGTCCCGGGGCAACGGGTGGGCGACATCGGCCATGCGGTGGAGAACTGGGTGGTTACCCAGGGGTTCACCGTGGTGCGGGATTACGTGGGCCACGGCATCGGCCGGGCCATGCATGAGGATCCGCAGGTTCCGAACTACGGCAAGCCGCGCCAGGGCCCGAAGTTGGTCGAGGGCATGTGCCTGGCGCTGGAACCGATGGTCAACCAGGGTCAAGCCGAGGTTCGGGTACTGCCCGATGGTTGGACCGTGGTGACCCGGGACGGGTCGATTTCGGCCCATTTTGAGGATTCGGTGGCCGTGACCCCGGAGGGGCCGGTCAACCTGACGCGTGTTTAACGTAAAGGGGTCGAACCGTCGATGCCTAAAGACGATGCCATACAAGTTGAGGGGATCGTGATCGAGGCGCTCCCCAACGCGACGTTCCGCGTGGAGCTGCCCAACAAGCATGTGGTGTTGGCCCATGTCTCGGGCAAGATGCGGATGAACTTCATCCGGATCCTGCCGGGCGACAAGGTGACGTTGGAGCTTTCACCCTACGACCTGAACCGTGGACGGATTACGTACCGGTACAAGTGAGGCGTCCGGGGATTCTTCCTGGGCCCAGAAAAGTTTAAGGAAGGTTGAACATGAAGGTCCGCTCGTCGGTCAAACCGATCTGCGCCAAGTGCCGGGTCCTACGCCGCAAAGGGGTGGTGCGGGTCGTTTGCACCAATCCCAAACACAAACAGCGCCAAGGCTGAACCAACCGGGCCCCTGGGCCCTGAACGCATGCCCGTCCGGCCGTGGAGCCGGACGTGATGAATGAGGAGAGGACATGGCTCGTATCGCCGGAGTGGAATTGCCGAAGGACAAGCGCGTGGAGGTCGCCCTGACCTATGTTTTTGGGATCGGGGAATCGATGGCCAAACGCATCCTGTCCAAGGCCGGGGTCAGCTTCGACGTCCGGGTGAAGAACCTGAAGGACGACGAAATCGCCCGCATCGTGAACATCATGAACACCGACAACGTCAAGGTGGAGGGCGACCTTCGCCG
>CAYMOV010000017.1:0-28277 GCA_964392085.1 uncultured bacterium | reverse complement strand
GCATCGTGAACATCATGAACACCGACAACGTCAAGGTGGAGGGCGACCTTCGCCGGGAAGTTTCGATGAACATCAAGCGCTTGGTCGACATCGGCACCTACCGGGGCATCCGCCACCGGAAGGGGTTGCCGCTCCGCGGCCAGCGAACCCGCACCAATTCCCGGACCCGCAAGGGCCCGAAGAAGACCGTCGGGAGCGGACGTAAGAAGGACGATAAGAAGTAAGCCTTCAACAAGGTTCTTTTAACCACGGCGAACACGGAGATCACGGAGTTTTGGACGGGGAGTTAAAAGCTCTCCGTGTCCCCCGTGCCCCCCGTGGTTCAAACTAGAAAGGCAGAACGACGTGACGGAACAAGCTCAAACACCGGCCCCGAGCCCCGAGGAGAAATCCACGGCTGCGGCTCCGGCCTCCAAAAAGGCCGCCAAGCGCGCGGGCCGGAACGGGGTCGTGCACATCAAGGCGTCCTTCAACAACACCCTGATCACCATCACGGACCCCAAGGGGAATGTGGTGGCTTGGTCCAGCTCAGGCTCCCTGAACTTCAAGGGCAGCCGGAAGTCGACTCCCTTCGCGGCCCAGATGGCCGCCGAGGCCGCGGGCCGCAAGGCCGCGGACGCCGGCGTGAAAGTCGTCGAAATCCGGGTCAAGGGCCCGGGCGCGGGGCGGGAAGCCGCCATCCGCGCGATCCAGGCCATCGGCCTGACGATCACTCTCATCAAAGACGTCACACCCATCCCCCACAACGGTTGCCGGCCGCCCAAGCGCCGCCGCGTTTAAGGAGACCGAAACATGAGCGGCTCATCCAACTCAGTCTGCAGACTCTGCCGTCGGGAAGGCATGAAGTTGTTTCTCAAGGGAACCCGATGCGAGACCGACAAGTGCGCCTTCGAGCGCCGCGGTTACGCCCCCGGCCAGCACGGCCAACGCCGCCGGAAGGACACCGAATACGGCCTCCAGCTCCGTGAGAAGCAGAAGGTCAAGCGGATCTACGGCATCCGGGAAAAGCAGTTCCGCCGCTTCTTTGCCGAGGCGTCCCGGGTCAAGGGCCGGACCGGTGAGGTTCTCCTCCAGAACCTGGAGCGCCGCTTGGACAACGCTTTGTACCGCTCGGGTTTCGCGGAGTCGCGCCGCCAGGCGCGCCAGGTGGTCAAGCACGGCTTGGTGACGATCAACGGCAAGAAGGTCGACATCCCGTCCTTCCAGTTGAAGCCCGGAACCGTCATCACCCTTCACGAGTCCTACCGGACCTCGGCCACGGTGAAGCGCTGCGTGGAAGCCATGCAGAAGCGAAGCATCCCGACTTGGTTCGAGGTGGATCCGGTGGCGTTCACGGCCACCCTGAAGAAGATCCCCACCAAGGAAGAGATCGCCTTGCCGGTCCAGGAACAGCTGATCGTCGAGTTGTACTCGAAGTAATCGGAGTCGGTCGCCCCGGGTGTCCCCGGGGTGAAACGCGGTACGAACGGGCCGGGGAAGTTCCCCCGGCCGGCACCCCGAGAGGGGCTTCACGGAGGTAGAGCGCATGCAGATCGGAAAAGTTCAGATCCCGAAGTTCCTGGACTACGAGCGGGGAACCTTGACGTCGACCTACGGCAAGTTCATTGCCGAGCCCTTTGAGCGCGGGTACGGCCAGTCCATCGGCAACTCGCTTCGCCGGATCCTGCTGTCGTCCATCCCGGGCGCCGCGGTGACGAGCGTGAAATTCGAGGGGGTCCCCCACGAGTTCTCCACCCTGCCGGGCGTGCTGGAGGACGCCACCGACATCCTCCTGAACCTCAAGGAACTCAAGGTCAAGATGTATTCCCCCGGGCCCAAGACCCTGCGCCTCTCGGTCAAGGGCGAGCGGAACGTCGTGGCGGCGGATATCCAGGTCGACGCGGACGTCGAGATCCTGAACCCGCAGCTGCACCTGGCCACCCTGACGGAGGCCGACGCCACCCTGGAAGCCGAGTTGGAAGTCTCCGACGGCCGCGGGTACGTGCCGGCGGACCGGAACAAGCGCGAAGGACAATCCATCGGGGTCATCCCCATGGACTCGATCTTCACGCCGGTGTCCCAGGTGAAGTACACGGTGGAATCGGCCCGCATCGGCCAGATGACCGATTACGACAAGTTGATCCTGGAGATCTGGACCGACGGCCGCATCCGTCCCGAGGACGCCTTGGCCCAGTCCGCCAAGATCCTCCGGGATTCCCTGCAGATCTTCATCAACTTCGAGGAAGAGCCGGGACAAGCCGACGACTCGATGAGCGAGGAAGAGGAGCGGCTCAAGGAAATCCTCAACGAGAGCGTGGAGGAACTGGAGCTGTCCGTCCGGTCCGCCAACTGCCTCAAGACCGCCAACATCAAGACCATCGGCGACCTGGTCCGCAAGACCGAGGCCGACATGCTCAAGTACAAGAACTTCGGCCGCAAATCCCTCAACGAGATCAAGGAGATCCTGGGGGGCATGGGCCTGTCGTTCGGCATGGACGTGGACGCGATCCTGGCCCGCGGCCGGGGCGGTTTCCCGCGGCCCGAAGCGAAGATCTAACAGGGTGCTGAAAACTGTTTTTACGCCCTGTCAGCAGCCATGAGGGTCGAGCGAAACGTCGTGAATCCCCAAGTTTTTGGGGGATGATTCGTGAGTAAGACACGAAAAAGTCTCTTCAGTTCGACTTTTTCATCATCCTGCTAACTTTTTAACCCCGTGATTCCAGGGGCGGCGGTTTCGCCGCCCCGACGGATCCAAACCCGAGGAGTTTGTCATGCGTCACGCCAACCATCGAGGCCAATTGGGGATCCACCCAGGCCACCGACGGGCCATGCTTCGAAACATGGTGACCAGCCTTTTCAAGCACGAGCGGATCCGCACCACCAAGGCGAAGGCCAAGGAAGCGCGCCGGTACGCCGAGAAGATGATCACCATCGCCAAGAAGGATGATTTGGCGGCCAAGCGCAGGGTCCTGGGTTTCGTCCGGGAGCGCGACGTGGTCAACAAGCTGTTCAAGACCCTCATTTACCGCTATGCCGAGCGCAAGGGCGGCTACACCCGCGTCTTGAAGCTGGGTACCCGGGCGGGGGACGGGGCCGAAATGGTCTTCTTGGAGCTGGTGGATCGGCCCGTCCAGGCCGAGCCGGTCCCAGAGGAAAAGAAGGAAAAGGCCGCTAAGCCGGCCACGGACGCCGCCCCCGAGGCTGGGGACACCAAGCCGAAGGCCAAGAAAGCCAAAGCCACCGAACCAAAAGCCTGACTTAGAAGCCCCAAGCCCCACCCCCTTTTCGGGGGGTGGGGCTTTATTTTTTTTGACCCGGGGCCCAGGTTCCCCTAAAATAAGGCCCACTTATGAAGACCCCCAACCACAAAAAAACGATTCTCGCCCTCGCCCTGGCGTTGGGCTTCGCGTTCCAATCCACCGCCCCCCTTCGGGCCGAGACCACCGGTTTATCCGGAAGCCTGGAAACCAGCCACAACCAGGCCTTCGCCAAGGACCCCAGCCGGGCTTTTTTGTTGGCCCTTTTCCCAGGACTCCTCATCCACGGCTACGGCCACTTTTACGCCAAGGACAAGACCCTGGGGACCACCCTTTTGACCGGTGAGGTCCTCTCGGTGGCCGCCATCGGTTTGGGCGCCGCGATCCAGAACAGCCCCAGTTCCTTCAGCGGTTCCTTCTTGGGTAACAACGCCGTCCGCCGGGGGAAGGACATGGTCCTGTATGGCGCGATTTTCTTCGGCCTCACCTGGATCGCCGACATGGCCCACGCCCCCACCGCCGCCAAGGAATACAACTACGAGCACAACCTGACACCGGCCTTCTCCTTCAACGAAAAGGGTCGTCCCCAAATGGTGTTGGCCTACCGTTTCTAGCCGTACCCCACCGGCCGACCGTTGGCTGATTCCCTCCGTTATCTTTCCGCCCCAATGAAGGGCCCTTTCCAATCGACGGGGACTTCAATCCCCCGGAACCGGTATCGGGCCGCCCCGAAGCGCCGCGGAGAATGTTCGCCATGACGATCCACTCATCCCTCACCCTGATCCTCCTCCTCTCGATCATCGCCCTTTCCCTCTTCGCCGCGGTCCACGCCGTCCTCCACAAACGGGATCCCCGGGCCGCCTTGATCTGGTTGGGCCTTTGCCTGGGATTGCCGGGTCTGGGGGCTTTTCTTTACTGGCTCCTGGGCGTCAACCGCATCCGGACCCACGCCCGCCGCCTGCACCACCGGGGCCGGTGGCAACACGGGACCCCGACGGACCGGAAGAGCTGGGTCCGGCTGGGGCGGAAAGGCCCTCCCTCCCCGAAGCTGTACGGCCCGCTCCTCGGCCTCTCAAACGGCATCACCCGCCGGCCCCTCCTGCCGGGAAACCAAATCAAACTCCTCGTGAACGGCGAAGCGGCTTACCCGGCCATGGTCAAGGCGATGGACGGCGCCCGCCGGACCCTCTACCTGTCCTCCTACATCTTCGACTCGGACCGCACCGGGATGACTTTCGTGAAGGCCCTGGCGGCGGCCAAGGCGCGGGGCGTGAAAGTGCGGGTGCTGGTGGATGGGATGGGGGAAAAATACTCCCCGAACCCCATCACCCGGGTCCTCCGGGACCTGGGGATCCCGGCCGAGCTGTTCCTCCCGGTGGGTTGGCGGCCTTCCCGGCTTCATTTCAACCTCCGGAACCACCGAAAACTGCTCGTGGTCGACAACCGGGTGGGCTTCCTGGGTGGGATGAACATTAGGGATTCCCATTGGGTGGCGGACAACCCGGACCCCAAGCGCGTGCAGGACATCCATTTCCGCGTCGAAGGGCCGGCGGTCTATGAGATGCAGGAAGTTTTCCTGGAGGACTGGTATTTCGCGACCCGCGAATCCCTGCCCTGGTCCGGTCCCGCGCACCGGACCTACCCGGGCGGCGCCACCGCCCGCGTGATCAGCGACGGCCCCAACGAGGACCTCGAGAAGGTCCAGCACCTGCTCTTGGGGATCCTGGCCTGGAGCCGGAAGTCGGTTCGGTTGATGACCCCCTATTTCATCCCGGACCGCGCCCTCATCGCGGGGCTCCAGAACGCCGCGCTCCGTGGGGTGGAGGTGGAAATCTTCCTCCCGCTCCGCAACAACCTCCCGATCGTGGGTTGGGCCTCCCGGGCGTACCTTTGGGAACTGCTCCAACGGGGAGTCCATGTTTATGACCGCCCCGCCCCCTTCGCCCATTCCAAGGCCCTGGTCGTGGATGGGGCCTATAGCCTGGTGGGTTCCAGCAACCTGGACACGAGGAGCCTTCGCCTGAATTTCGAGTGCGTCCTGGAGGTCTATGACCGGGCCTTCGCGGGGACCCTGGAGGGGCATTTCGAGCGGGTCCGGGCCGAATCGAAGCGGCTGACCCTGGAGCACCTGAACCGGGAACCCCTCCCGGGACGGATCCGCAACGCGGCCTGTAAACTGTTCTCGCCCTTCCTTTAATCAACCCGGATCGTGGAGGCCCCATGAAAAACCAGTTATTCGTCCCGGACAAATTGGATTACTGCCGGGGCTTGCGCCCCCAGGTGGACTGCATCCTTTGTTCGGTCCTGCAGAAGGACCCCAAAGTGAAATCCCTTTTGGTCTGGGAGAACCCCACGGTGGCGATCTGCCTGAACCTTTACCCTTATAACCCGGGGCACCTGATGGTGTTCCCGAAGAGGCATTTGGAGTCCTACGGGGACCTCAAAGACCGGGAAGCCCTGGCGGTCCACCGCGCCGCCCAACTGGGCATCCGGGTGTTGGAGGGGGTCTATGGGGCGCCGGGTTTCAATTTGGGGTGGAACCTGGGGGAACATAGCGGGGCTTCGATCCGCCACCTGCACCTGCACGTCGTGCCCCGCTATAAGCGGGAAGTGGGTTTCATGGACTTACTGGGTCAGGCCCGGGTGATCGTGGAGCACCCCCAACGGACGCTGGAGAAGATGCAGAAGGAGTTTCGTGGAGCTTCAGTGAAGGGGAAATAAAAAAGCCCACCGCCCCGGGGGGCGATGGGCCGAGACGATAGGGGTTAAGCGGTTTGGGCGGCGGCGGGAGCCGCGGTCGCGGCGGCGGTCTCTTCCTGCGAAAAGATCTGGTTGGCGTTCTTGTGGGAACCCTTGGTGAGGCGGTATCCCGCGGCTTCCAAGGCCTGCTTCCAACTGCCGTACTCGCGGCGGGCCGCCGAATAGAGGGCCAGCCGGTCCCGGTAGGTGGTGAGCAGCATCTTGGACTGGGCCCGGCGGATTTCCACCAACACGGTCTCCTTCGTCCATTTGGTCAGCTTGCTCCGGCGGCGTTCCTTGCCGGCCTCAAGGATCTTGTCGTAGTCCAACCCCGCGGAACGGACCGCGTTGCCCCAACTGCCGAAGTAGCGGCGGGAACAGGAGGCCGTGAAAAGGGGGATATGGTTCTTGGAAATGTTGCTGGCGGAGATGTCGACCCCCTGTTTATGGAGGTCCTTGATGGTGTCGATGATCCGTTGTTTCGACCATTTCTGCTTCATGACTTTTCTCCCAGGCTAATTACCACCCTCACGATAAGGCTTGCGGCAGGGTTGGTTTGTCTTGCCTTTACGAATATTACAATCCACCTTGTGTATTGTCAATTCCATTAACTAAGATAAATTATGACGTGTTATGACGTGCTTCGATATATTGCCTTAAATTGGCGTAATGAATGGGGCAAAAATCCAGTAAATACAATGGTTTCTGACAAAAAATCATTATTTGGCCGAATTTATAACCTCAATTTGAGATGAATTTTGGGGTCTTTTTGGCTGTGGACGATGGCCTGATTTATAAGGCTTTTTATCCATCCCCCTTTTTTAACCGGCTGTGGGAGGGTAGAAAGGTAGGGCACCATCACGACGTACCCGGGACTATTCCTTGATCAAGATCGAACACCTCTATAAACGCTATGGGCGCCTGACGGCGGTCGAGGACTTGAACCTCGAAGTGGGGGCTGGGGAAATATTCGGTTTTTTAGGGCCCAACGGAGCGGGGAAGACCACCACTCTTAAGATCCTGACTGGGCTCCTCCTGCCTACTTCCGGGCGGGCTTCCATCGGCGGCTTTGACGTGGTCCGGGAATCGTCCCAGGCCAAACGCCTCACCTCGTTGATTCCCGATCGACCCTACCTCTATGAAAAACTCACCCCGGTCGAATACCTCCGTTTCGTGGCGGGCTTGTACGGTTTGGAGGGCCCTGAAACTGAGAAGCGGGCCGAGGACTACCTGGAACTGTTCGGACTCCTGCCCTGGAGGGACGAGTTGATCGAGGGCTTTTCCCACGGGATGAAACAAAAGGTCGTGATGGCGGGGGCGCTCCTGCCCCGGCCCCGCGCCCTCATCGTGGATGAACCCATGGTGGGCCTGGACCCGGCCGCCGCCAAACTGGTCAAGGACCTCTTCTCCAAGTTGTCCCAAGAAGGGGTCACCATCATGTTGTCCACCCACACCCTGGAGGTGGCCCAAAAGCTCTGCCACCGCATCGGCATCATCCACCGGGCGAAACTCATCGCGCTCGGGACCCTGGAGGAACTGCGGGGACGAACCGGCCAAGGCGACGTGGACCTGGAATCGGTCTTCCTGGAACTCACCGGAAGCGCCCGGGAAGCCCCCGAGGCCATCCCGTGACCGACCAGCCTTCCGCCGGGTATTTCGCGACCCTCCGGGGCCTGGCGCTGGTCCAGACCCGGCAATCGGCCAACGGATTCAGGCGGGGCGGGGCCTTCGTCTGGCTCAAGCTCCTGTCGGGGGTGGTCTTCGGGGCCTTTTTCCTGGCTTGGATCTACTTCATCTTCGAGCGGGTCCTCACGTATTTCACGTCCATCCAACTCATGGGAACGGTGCTGGCCGAGAGGCTGCTGTCCCTTCTGTTCCTCACGGTCTTCGCCCTGGTGTTTTTCTCCAACGTCGTGGTGACCATCTCGACGGCGTTCCTATCCACGGACTTGAACCTCCTGATGGCCCTGCCGCTGCGCCGATCGGCGGTGGTCACCGCCAAATTCCTGGAGTCCTGGCTTTCCTCGGCCTGGATGCCGGCCTTGCTGTTCCTCCCGATCCTCGCGGCCTATGGCGCGGTCTTTCGGGGCGGATGGCTCTTCGGGATCGTTTCCTTCGGGGTCCTCACGCTTTTCCTCGCCCTTCCGGCCGCCTTGGGTTTCTCCGTGACCACCCTCCTGATGCGGTTTTTCCCGGCCCGGCAGATCCGGGATTCCATGCTTCTGCTGGGGGTCCTGGGGCTGGCGGTCGTTTCCGTGGTCCTGCGGATGTCCCGGCCCGAGGTCTTCACCCAAAGTTCCGACCAACTGGGGACTTGGTCCCAATACCTGGAGGAACTCCGAACCCCCGCGGCGCCGTACCTACCGGGCGCCTGGGCCGCCCAGGCCGTCTTGGGGGCCTTGTACCAGCGGACATCGCTTTTGCTGGCGGGCTTGGGGAAACTCCTGGGCATCGGCCTTCCCCTGGGGTGGGCGTTCCTGGCGCTGTCCTCACGGTTTTTCGAGAAGGGGTGGTATAACGCCCAGGAGTCCGTGGGCTTGCCGGCGCCCAGGCGGGGCCGGGTGGGGCCTTGGCTCAACAGGCTTTTCGGTTTCCTGCCGCCCCCCTTAAGGGCACTCCTGGTGAAGGACCTCCTGGTGTTCAGCCGGGACCCGACCCAATGGGCGCAGTTGTCCCTTCTCCTGAGTTTGATCGGCGTGTACCTCTATAACTACCGCCGGATCCCGTTGGACGCCTACGCGGACTACCGGAACCTGATTTTCTTCCTTTCCATGGGCTTCTCGGGCTTCATCGTGTCCGCCGTGGGCGTCCGTTACATCTTTCCCACGGTCAGCCTGGAAGGCCGGTCCTTCTGGATCATCCGTTCCAGCCCCCTGACCATCCGGGGAATCCTCTGGGGCAAGTTCCTGTTGGCCTTCCTGCCCATGACCGCCCTATCCCTGGCCGTGATGGGGGTCTCGATCCAGGTCATGAAGGTGGACCTCTTCATGGCGACCCTTTCCTTGGGGACCATGGCGATCCTCGCCCTGGGCTTGACGGCCCTGGGGGTGGGCCTGGGCGGGGTCTTCACCTACTTCAAGTCGGACAACGCCTCGCAGATCTCCACGAGCCTGGGCGGGTACGTTTACGTCATGGCGTCCGTGACCTTCATCTCACTGGTGCTTTTGGTGGAAGCCACCCCGGTCCGGGTTTATTATCTACGGCACCCGGAGGTCTTCCGGACCTCCCCTTGGGAAGCCTGGGTCCCAGCCTTGTACTTGGCCGGGGTCGTGGCCGCGGCCGTGATCCTTCCGTTGGCCCTGGGGGAGCGGCGGCTCACGGAACAGGAAATCTGACCGAATGGAAACCCCCGCCCCTATGACCCCCTGGGAAAAATTTTCCGCCGGCTTCGAGGTGGCGTTGTTGGTGGTAATGACGGCGGGGTTGTACCTGTCGGCCCTGTTGGCCTTCCCGATCTTCCGGTACTCACACGGATTGGCGGTTTTCCTCGACGGCGACAAGATCTTCCCCTTCCGGACCATGGACCTGGTGCCGATGTCGGTGGGTTTCTTCGCCCTCTCGGGCGCGGTGCTGGTCCGCTGGACCCCGGCCCTCCCGACCCGCAGGGTGGCCTGGACTTGGGCCGCGGCCTACGCGCTTTACTGGATCGACACCGTGACGGCGTTGGTCCGGAATTCCGGGGGGTGGGAACCGCTCGATCTCCTGGCCTTGGGGGTCCTGTTCCTGCTGGTTTTCTTCAAGCTCCTGGATTGGGCGGGACCGTCCGGCCATCCCCTTTACCAGCCGCCCACCTGGCGCTCCCATTTCGCTGGGGCTTGGCTCATCACCTGGATGGCATTTTTCCTCGGGCTCTCCTCGGTGATGGTGGCGGACCTGCCCCTTTTTCCCTGGTCGAGGCTGGCCTTGGGGCTCGGCAGTTTGGGACTGACCGGGCTCCTTTATGGGTTGGCCTACGACCTCCGCCAAGCCGAGGGAAGGGAGTTGGGTGGGTTGGACCATGGCTGGCGGTGGATGCTTTCCGCTTGGATGGTCTTGGCGCTTTTGATGGCGGGCCTCCATCAATTCCTGGGGATTTAAACCCCCGGATCCGCCAGGTGTATTGGGGGCGGCGCTTGACATTCCACGGGCGGCCCTTTAGAATCCACCCACTGTAGTTTTAGGAGCGAGCCGTGACCTTCGGACCCAACCACAACCTTCTTCTCGTACTTGGGGTAGTGGACGTACGTCCGGAGGCGGCGATCGCCTAAGCGACCCTCGTGGCCGCGGGATCCCGCCAAAGGCGGGGTCCCGCGGCTTTTTTTTTAGCCGCTTTCCCCCCGCCCCCAGCCAAATCCCCCGTTCCAGGACGTTTTTCGCGATAAATCCCGGTTAAAAAGGCCTTGAGGGCCGCCGGGAACGCATGAAAACCACAGTGATTCGTGTAAAATCAGGGCCTTTCGGTCCAGCCGCCCCCACCTCAGGGCGAAGAAAAGGAAGTGACGTCATGGCGAACGCCAAAATGAGAACCGGAGCCCAGATCCTCGTCGACATCCTGGTCGATGAGGGCGTGGACCTTTGTTTCGGCCTGACCGGGGGAGCCATCCTGCCGGTTTACGACGAGCTCTACCAGAACCGCCACCGGATCAAGCTCATCGACACCCGCCACGAGCAGGGCGCGATCCACATGGCCGAGGGCTACGCCAAGTCCACCGGCAAGGTCGGGGTCGCCGTGGTGACCTCGGGCCCCGGCGCCACGAACATCGTCACGGGCCTGGCCGACGCCTACATGGATTCCGTTCCCCTGGTGGCCATCACGGGCCAGGTCGCCCTGCCCCTCATCGGCACCGACGCCTTCCAGGAAGCCGACGTGGTCGGCATCACCCGGTCCTGCACCAAGCACAACTTCCTGGTGAAGCACATCGACGAATTGCCCCAGATCCTCCGGGACGCCTTTTTCATCGCCCGCACGGGTCGGCCCGGCCCGGTCCTGGTGGACCTGCCCAAGAACATCGCGGCGGCCTCGGCGGCGGTCCCCATCCCCAAGGGCTCGTCCATCCCCCTGGAGAAGTTCGTCCCGGCCATCGACTGGAAGCAGGTGGACAAGATCGCCGAGCTGGTCAAGGCCTCCAAGCGTCCCCTGATCTACGCCGGGGGCGGCGTCGTGAACGCCAACGCCTCGGACGCCCTTTACAAGTTCGCCCGCCGGGCCAACATCCCCGTCACCCTGACCTTGATGGGCCTGGGCGCCTACCCGGCCAAGGACCGGCAGTTCGTGGACATGCTGGGCATGCACGGGAGCTACCGGGCCAACCTGGCCTCCACCCATTGCGACCTTTTGATCGCCATCGGGGCGCGGTTCGACGACCGGGTGACCGGCAAGCTGGCCGAGTTCTCGCCGAACTCCAAGAAGGTCCACATCGACGTCGACCCGACCTCCATCGGCAAGAACGTCGCGGTGGACGCCCACGTCCTGGGCGACATGACCACCATCCTGAACGCCCTGACCAAGGCCGTGGGCACCTCGGAGTACGAGGCCTGGTACGCGGACCTGGACCGGTGGCATGAAAAGCATCCCCTGGCATTCCAGCAGGACCCCAAGGGCAAGGTGAAGCCGCAGTTCGCGGTCAAGGAAATCCACCGCATCACCAAGGGCGACGCCTTCATCACCACCGAGGTCGGCCAACACCAGATGTGGGCCGCCCAGTTCTACGGGTTCGACAAGCCCCGGCGCTGGATCACCTCGGGGGGCCTGGGAACCATGGGCTTCGGCTTCCCGGCCGCCATCGGGGTGGCTTTCGCGCACCCGAATTCCCTGGTCATCGACATCGCGGGGGATGGGAGCTTCCAGATGACATTGCAGGAACTGGCCGTCGCGAAGGAACACAACCTGAACGTGAAGGTCGTGATCCTCAACAACAAGTTCCTGGGGATGGTCAAGCAGTGGCAGGACCTGTTCTACGGCAAGCGTTACGCCAGCACCTCGATCCCGTCCCAGCCGGACTTCCTGAAGCTGGCGGACGCCTACGGCGTCGCGGGGTTCCGCGCCGACACGGCCAAGGACACCACCTCGGTGCTCGAGGAGGCCTTCTCCCAAAAAGGGCCCGCCCTGGTCGAGATCCTGATCGACGAGGAAGAGCACGTTTACCCGATGGTCCCCGCCGGCGGGGCCAACAAGGACATGGTGCTTTCCAAGGCCGAGGACGAGGCCCTGGCCCGCAAGGAAATGGCCGCCAACAAGACTCCGGCCCGCGCCAAGGGGAGGAAATAAAATGCGACACACCATCTCGGTTTGGGTGAAGAACCAACACGGCGTGCTGGCCCGGGTGTCCAACCTCTTCGCGGCGCGGGGCTACAACATCGACAGCCTGGTGGTCGGGGTCACCGACAACCCGAAGGTTTCCCGGATGACCATCGTCACCCGGGGCGAGGAACGGGTGATCGACCAGGTCGAGAAGCAGCTCAACAAGCTGATCGACGTCATCCGGGTGGAGGACCTGACCGCGACCGATTTCATCGCGCGGGACCTGGCCCTCCTGAAGATCAAGGTGGACTCTTCGAACCGGAGCCACGTCATGGAGATCGCCCAATGCTTCGACGCGAAGGTCGTCGACGTTGCCCTCAAGAGCCTGACCCTGGAAGTGACCGGGAAAGAATCCAAGGTGGACGCCTTGGTCGAGCTCCTGAAACCCTACGGCCTCCTGGAGATGGTCCGGACGGGCGAAGTGGCCATCTTTAGGGGCAAACGGGTGGAGGAACCAGAGGAAAAACACCTGAAGGTGAAGTCGGGTAGGCCGGGTCAGTCGAACCTCTAAACGAATGAAAGGCGCCGTTGGCGGTTGGCCGCTGGCGGTCAGCTTCGACGAAAAGCCAACGGCTAGCGGCTGAAGGCTTTTTTGGAAACGCGAACAGTGAAAACGGGTCCCAGGACCCTCGACGAAAATACGGAGGAGACCGCGAAATGGCAAAGATCTACTACGAGCAGGACGCCGACCTGAACGCCTTGAAGGGGAAGACCGTGGCGGTCATCGGCTACGGTAACCAGGGCCGCAACCAGGCCCTGAACCTGAAGGATTCGGGGATCAAGGTCATCATCGGGGCCCGGTCCGAGAAGACCCGCGCCCAGGCCAAAGCCGACGGCCTGGAGGCCTACGACGCCAAGGAAGCCTCCGCCAAGGCCGATGTCATCCAGATCCTGATCCAGGACGACCTGCAAGGCGCCCTCTATAAGAACGACGTCCTCCCGGGCCTCAAGGCCGGGAAGGCCCTCATGTTCTCCCACGGTTTCAACATCCACTTCGGCCAGATCGTGCCCCCGGCCGACGTCGACGTGTTCATGATCGCCCCCAAGAGCCCCGGCCACATGGTGCGCCGGACCTACGAGGACGGAAAGGGCGTGCCGGCCCTGGTGGCGGTCCACCAGAACGCCACAGGCAACGCCCTGAAGTTGGCCCTGGCCTACGCCAAGGCCATCGGCTGCACAAAGCCCGGTGTCTTGGAGACCACCTTCAAGGAAGAGACCGAGACCGACCTGTTCGGGGAGCAAGTGGTGCTCTGCGGCGGGTTGTCGGAGCTGATCCGCTCGGGTTTCGAGACCCTGGTGGCCAACGGTTACCAGCCCGAGGTGGCCTACTTCGAGTGCCTGCACGAGGTGAAGCTCATCGTGGACCTGATCTACGAGAAGGGCATCACGGGGATGCGGGACGCCATCTCCACCACGGCCAAGTACGGCGACATCACCCGGGGTCGCCGCATCATCAACGACGCCACCCGCCAGGAGATGGGCCGCATCCTGGGCGAGATCCAGTCGGGCATGTTCGCCCGGGAATTCGTCCTGGAGAACCAGGCCAACCGCCCCGTGTACAACTCGCTCCTGAAGCATGACGCGAACCACCTGATCGAGAAGGTCGGGACCCAGGTGCGCAGCATGTTCTCCTGGACGAAGAAGTAGCCTCAAAAAAATTCGAACCACGGGGGACGCGGAGTACACGGAGGGGTTTTCTTGCCGCGATTAAAGAAAAACGCATTCTCCGTGACCCCCGTGTTCTCCGTGGTTCAAAATCCTTTTAGTTGAAGGTGTGAAAATGCGGCTGCCTTTCATGAAGGAAACCTGGTCGATGGTGCTCCCGGTCCTGGGGGCGGCGATCCTGCTCGTCCTGTGGGGCGTCCGGAGCCAACGGACCTGGGCCCTGGCCTTGGGTTCCGTCCTGATCGTGGTCGCGGCCTTGATGCTGAATTTCTTCCGGGACTTCGAGCGCCCCGCGCCGGGCGGTTTGGGGCCCAAGACGGTCTTGAGCCCCGCCGACGGGCTGATCACGATCGTCCGTGAGGTCCAGGAACCGATGCACCTGAAGAAAAAGGCCCTGCAGATCGCCATCTTCATGAACCCCTTGGACAACCATGTCCAGCGGGCGCCCGTCGACGGCCGGGTTGTGGGCAAGGACTATTACCCCGGGGAATACCTGGCCGCCTACGCGGACAAGGCCGACCTGGTCAACGAACAGGCCCATTTGGTGGTCCAGCCGGATAAGCCCGCGGGATCCCGAAAGCCGCCCGGGTTGATGGTGATCAAGCAGATCGCCGGGATGCTGTGCCACCGGGTCAAGACCGATGAGGCCGTCGGGGACCGGATCGCCCGGGGCCAGCGCATCGGGCGGATCCTGTTGGGGTCCCGGGTGGACCTGTTCTTGCCCCTGGGCTCCAAGAGCCTGGTGAAGGTGGGGGACCGGGTGTTGGCCGGCCAAACCCCCTTGGGAGAGTTGCCGTGAAACGATTGAAAGCCCGCAGGGAACCGCAGGAGGAGGGGGCCTTGCCCCCTTCCGAGGGGCCGCGCTTCCGCAAGGCCATTTTCCTCCTGCCCAACCTGTTCACGGCCTCCAACCTGATCCTGGGGATGCTGGCCATGATGCTGGCCTTCAGCGACGCCCTGGCCGAGCGCGTCACCGAGCCCATGCATACCCTCCCCTTCGTCTGGTCCGGTCGTTTGATCCTGATCGCGATCTTCATGGACATGATGGACGGTCGGGTGGCCCGGGCCACGGGAGCCACCAGCCGGTTCGGCATGGAATTCGACAGTATGGCGGACCTGGTGTCCTTCGGGATGGCCCCGGCGATCCTGTTGTACCTATCCGTCCTGAGGTTCATCCCCTTTTGGGGCGTCTCCATCGCGGTGTTTTACGTGGTGTGCGCGGCGGTCCGGCTGGCCCGGTTCAACGTGCAGGCCGCCGTCGAGGAAAAGGACCGGTTCATGGGCCTGCCCAGCCCCGCGGCTGCGGGGCTGTTGGCCAGTTACGTCCTGGTGTCCCGTTGGGAGGGTTGGAGCGTCAAGGGCCCCATCGTCGGGCGGATCATGGGGTGGTACGACCAGAACGTGGGGATGGTGGAGTCCATCTTCGTCCCGGCCCTGGTGTTCCTGGTGGCCGCCCTCATGGTCTCGAACATCTCCTACCCCAGCATGAAGAAGATGAACCGGGAAAAGATCAAACCCATCACCCTGGCGGTCGTGGCCTGGATCCTGTTCATGATGGTGAAGTACGCCGAGTTCACCTTCTTCATCCTGCTGATCCTCTACATGTTCTGGAACCTCCTGGCGGCGTTGTTGCGGGGGAGCCTGGGACGACTTCGTAAGCACCGGACTACCCGGCCATCTTGAGGCGATGTGGGATGTGGAATGCCGAATGAGGAAAAGCTTCCACGGTCCCTCGACCATTCCGAACTCCTCATTTCCAATCCCTAATTGATTCACCGAACGAGGATCCCCATGAAAACCCAGAAGACCAAGGCGCCGAAGGCCCAACAAGAACGCGTTTATATCTTTGACACCACCCTGCGGGACGGGGAACAGGCGCCGGGCGCCAGCCTGAACACCGAGGAGAAGATCAAGATCGCCCAACAGCTGGAGACCCTGGGGGTGGACGTCATCGAGGCCGGTTTCCCGGCCTCCTCCCCGGGGGACTTCGAGGCCGTCCAGACCATCGCGAAGCTGGTGAAGAAGTCCGTGGTGGCGGGGTTGGCCCGCGCGGTCAAACGCGACGTCGAGGCCTGCGGCAGGGCGGTGAAGAAGGCGAAGCGGGGACGGGTCCACACCTTCATCTCCTCCTCCGACATCCACCTGCAGCACCAGTTCCGCAAGACCCGCGAGGAGGCCCTGCAGGCCGCCGTCGACGCGGTGAAGCTGGCCCGGCGCTATACCGACGACGTGGAGTTCTCGGCGATGGACGCCTCCCGGTCGGACCTGGACTACCTCTGCGCCATGATCGAGGCGGCCATCCGACACGGGGCCCGCACGGTCAACATCCCGGATACCGTGGGCTATTCGGTGCCGGAGGAATTCGGGCGAATCATCCGCCACCTGCGCAACAACGTGCCCAACATCGGGAAGGCCGTCCTGTCGGTGCATTGCCACAACGACCTGGGGCTGGCGGTGGCCAATTCCCTGGCGGCCATCGAGAACGGCGCCCGCCAGGTGGAATGCACGATCAACGGCATCGGGGAAAGGGCGGGCAACGCAAGCCTGGAGGAGATCGTCATGATCCTCAAGACCCGCCCCGACAAGTTCCCCTTCCGGACCGGGATCGTCACCCCCCAACTGTACAAGACCAGCCGGATGGTCTCGACCCTCACGGGGTTCATGATCCAGCCCAACAAGGCCATCGTGGGGTCGAACGCCTTCGCCCATGAGTCGGGGATCCACCAGGACGGCATCCTGAAGTACCGCAAGACCTATGAGATCATGACCGCCGAGTCCATCGGCATCCCAGCCTCCCGGCTGGTGATGGGGAAGCACTCGGGCCGCCACGCCTTCGCCAAGCGGCTGGAGGACCTCGGGATCCGGGCCAATGAGGCCCAGGTCGAGGACCTCTTCAACCGGTTCAAGGAACTGGCGGACAAGAAGAAATACGTCTACGACGAGGACATTGAGTCCCTGGCCGATGAGCGCATCGCCTCGACCGAGGACCTTTGGCGCCTCACCTATCTTCACACCTCGGCGGGTTCCTCCACCCTCCCGACGGCCACCCTGAAGCTGAGGAAGGGGGAGGTCGAGGCGCAGGAAGCCGCCACCGGGGACGGACCCGTGGACGCGGTCTTCAACGTCATCGACCGCATCTCGGGGATCAAGGTGAAGGTGGAGAATTACTCCCTCAAGGCCCTCACCCAGGGCCGGGACGCCCAAGGTGAGGTGACGGTGACCTTGTCCACCGACGGCGATGAGGTGCACGGCCGGGGGGTTTCCACCGACATCATCGAGGCCTCGGCCAAGGCCTACCTGAACGGCGTGAACAAGCTTCTCCGGAAGCACGCCCGGAAGAGCGCGAAGGCGGCGTTCCAGGCGATCAAGGGAATTTGAACAATCGCCGTTGGCTTCAGCCGTAAGGCTTTGGCCGTTGGCCGTTGGCTTTAAGCTAGCGGCTAACGGCCAAGCCGTTTCCGGCGGCTAACGGCCAAGGAGTTCGCATGGATTTCCACATCGTGGTGTTGGCGGGCGACGGGATCGGCCCCGAGATCGTGGCCGAGACCCAGAAGGTCCTCAACCAGGTGGGCCGGAAGTACGGCCATCAGTTCAATTATGAGCCCCAAGACGCGGGCGGCATCGCCATCGACCGTCACGGCTCCCCCCTGCCCGACGCCACGCTCCGGGCCTGCCAGGCCGCCCAGGCCGTCCTCAAGGGACCCATGGGGGGTCCCCAATGGGACAAGATCGAGAACGCCAAGCGCCCCGAAGCCGGCATCCTGGGGCTCCGGAAGGGCTTGGACCTCTACGCCAACCTGCGGCCGGTTAAGCTGATTCCCGCCCTCCAGGACGCCTCCACCCTCAAGCGGGAAGTCATCGAGGGGGTGGACATGCTCATCGTCCGGGAGCTCATCTCGGGCATTTATTTCGGCGAACCCCGGGGGATCTTCGGCCAGGGGAAGGGCCGGTACGGCCTCAACACCGAGGTGTACCACACCCATGAGGTGGACCGGATCGTCCGCCTGGCCTTCGACCTGGCCCGCCTGCGCCGGAAGAAGGTCACCAGTGTGGACAAGTTCAACGTGCTGGAATCCTCCCGGTTGTGGCATGACGTGGCCGAGGAGGTCTCGAAGGGCTTCCCCGACGTGGCCTTCGAGCACCAGATCGTGGACAACGCCGCCATGCAGCTCATCCGAAATCCCAAGCAGTTCGACGTGATGGTCACCACCAACATGTTCGGCGACATCCTGTCCGACGAGGCCTCCATGCTCACCGGGTCCCTCGGCATGCTGCCCTCGGCCTCCCTCGGGGGGAAAGTGGGGCTTTACGAGCCGTCCCACGGATCGGCGCCCGACCTCACGGGCACCGGGAAGGCCAACCCACTCGCCACCATCCTGTCCGCGGGGATGATGCTCCAATACAGCTTCAAACTGCTGGACGAGTCGAAGGCCGTCGAGCGGGCCGTGGAAAAGGTCCTCAACGATGGGGTCCGCACCGCGGACCTGGCCGGGAAGGGCGCGAAGGCTGTGTCCTGCCGGGAGATGGGCGACGCGGTCGTCCAGGCCCTCGGTTGAAGGCCTTCCTCGTCCTGGGGACCGTCCTTCTCCTGGCGGCGGCGACGGGAGCCTGGGGCCAAGCGCAGTCCCGGACCCCCGGGCTTCAGCTTTCCCTGCCGACGGCCGTCCCGTCGGTCCTGTCGGCCACCGCGGCCTTCACCCCGACCGCGACGGCGACTGTTTCGCCTACCCCGACGTCGACCGGCACTTCGACCTGGTCCCCGACGATCACCTCCACCCCGACGAATACCCCCACGGGCACCTTGACCCCCTCCGTCACTTGGACCCCCTCGGACACCTGGACCCTGACCCCCACCCTGACCCCCACTTTCACCTCCACGGCGACTTCGACCCCGTCCCCGACCCAAACCTCGACCTCGACCCCCGGGGTGAGCGGGTTCACGGTCCAACCCAAGACCCTTCCGGGCCCCGTCACCTTCGAATGGAACTTCACCATGCCGGTGGACCATCTCCAGCTGAAAGTCTTTACCTCGGGCTTTCGGTTGTTGAAGGGCTTTTCCTTCGATCCCGTCAAGGAACCCAATCGGTTTAAGCCGGGGATCCAGAGCATGGTTTGGGACGGGTTGGATGACCGCCGGAAAGACCTGATCCCGGGCACCTATTTCATCTTCCTGACCGCCAAGAAGGGGAAGAACTCCTATTCTGGACAGGTCCAGGTCCAGGCGCCTTAACCGATCGACCACCGCCCTTTTCGCCTCCCCGCGAATCCAACCGAACCTGACGGCGCCCAGACTTGAAACCCCCCCGACTTATGTTATTCTTTCGACCCTTTCCCGCCCGTCCGGGGGGTAAGGCCGAACAAGATCCCGAGGAACACCATGATCAAGAAAAAAGTCGCCGTCGTTGGAGCCACCGGAGTGGCCGGCCAGCAATTCCTGGCTTCCCTGTCGGGACATCCTTGGTTCGAAGTGACCGTATTGGCCGCCTCCGAGCGGTCGGCCGGCAAGAAATTCCGCGACGCGATCACGGACGCCCAGGGCGCCTTCCGTTGGTATTGCCGCGAGCCCCTCGACCCCGCCTTCGCGGGCCTGACGGTCCAGGACGCCTCCAAGATGGACGCGTCCCAAGTGGACCTGGTCTTCACCGCGGTGGAGTCCGACGCCGCCAAGACCCTTGAGCCGATGTACGCCAAGACCACCCCGGTCGTGTCCACGGCCTCGGCGTTCCGGTACGAGAAGGACGTCCCCATCTTCATCCCGGGCGTGAACCTCGAGCATGACAGCCTCATCGCGGAGCAAAAGAAGGGGCGGGGCTGGAAGGGGTTCGTGACCCCGGTCCCCAACTGCACCACCACGGGGCTCGCCATGACCCTCAAGCCCCTCTATGAGCGGTTCGGCATCAACCAGGTCATCATGACCTCGATGCAGGCCTGCTCCGGGGCCGGCCGGTCCCCGGGGGTCATCGCCCTCGATATCGTGGATAACGTGATCCCCTACATCAGTAAGGAGGAGGAAAAGGTCGAAACGGAGACCCAGAAGATCCTCGGGAAGGTGGAGGGCGGCACGATCGCCCCGGCGCTTTTCCCGGTGTCGGCCACCTGCACCCGGGTCCCGGTTTTGGAGGCCCACACGGAGGCCATCTTCGTGTCCCTCCAGAAGGACGCCTCGGTCGAGGAGGCCAAGAAGGCCCTTCGCGAGTATGGAAGTGACTTCATCGCCCTGAAATTGCCTTCCTCCCCCACTCGGCTCATCGACGTGACCGACGATCCTTTCCGGCCCCAGCCGCGGCTGGACCGCGACAAGGAGGATGGGATGGTGACCTCGGTCGGCCGGGTCCGAAAGGACCAAGCCCTGAAGAACGGCATCAAGTACGTCCTCGTGAGCCACAACACCAAGATGGGCGCCGCCAAGGGCGGGATGCTCGTGGCCGAGTACCTGATCCACAAGGGGCACATCTAGCCGGACTACTTCCGGCTGGAGCAATCGAACGATCGAAAATAGAGAATTGATAACGGCCATTGCGGTCAATTTTCCATTTCCTGTTGCCAAAGGTCACATTGTTCAGTTCGGGCTTTTCCGATGCTGGATTTTCATGGCGGATGAGCCCCACTAGTAACCGATGCTGGTTTTGTGGTAAGCCATGCCCCTCGCTTGAATCCACTTCGAAGGGGAACGCATGCAAGAACGTAAGGGCGTCATCACATTCCAGGGGAACCCGTTGACCCTCTTGGGCCCCGGGCTCAAGGTCGGGGACAAGGCCCCCGGCTTCACCCTGCTCAACAACCAACTCCAACCGGTCACCCAGGCCGCCTACCGGGGAAAGACCCTCCTGCTGTCCGTGGCGCCCTCGCTGGACACCCCGGTCTGCGCGATCCAGACCAAGAAGTTCAACCAGGAACTGAAGAACCTGGGCCCCTCGGCGGCCATCGTGACCGTCACGGCGGACCTGCCTTTCGCCCAAGGCCGCTTTTGCGGCGCGGAGGGCCTGACGATCACCACGCTTTCCGACCACAAAGACCTGTCCTTCGGGGACGCCTTCGGCACCCATATCCTGGAACTGCGCCTCGAGTCCCGCGCGCTCTTCGTGGTGGGGAAGGACGGCACCCTCAAGCACGTGCAATACGTGCCGGAGATCACCTTGGAACCCGATTACGCCCCCGCCTTGGCGGCCTTGAAGGCCGACGCCTGAGGGACGGAAGGGCCTGGAATTAATGTGATTTGGGGGGCGGCCTGTCCGGCCGCCCCCTTCTTTTTTGGATGGGGCCGGGCGAATCCTGTGGTTCAATAGCCCTCCCCGGGGGCCCGGAAAGGGCCCCGTGGAACTTGGGGACCCCGGCTTGGGTCCCACCGGGGTCTGATCAGCCGAACGTTAATACCTGAAGCCCTCACGACCGGAGGTTTGGGTCAACCTATGTGGATCCCCTACGCCCTCTTCCTGCTGGTGTTCCAGCTTTATCTCCGGACCCATTGCGCGTCCTTCAACATCAACGACTCGGGTGAGACGATCCTGGTCTGCACCCAACTGACCATCAGCCATTCCCCGGGTTACCCGCTCCACGCCCTTTGGGGCAAGCTCAACAACATCCTGTTCCCGTTCGGCCAGCCGATGTTCCGGGTGACCCTGGCCTCCATGTGGATGGGCGCCATCTCGGTCTCGATGTTCTATGTCCTTTTGAAGCGGGTGCTCCGGGAAACGCTGGGCAAGGGCCTCGCGGACCCCACAGTGGCGCCCCTTTGGGTGGGGGACGTGGCGGCTTTCGCCGGGTCCCTCCTTTTCGCCTTTTCCTACCAACACTGGTTCCAGGCGGGGGGCGCCAAGGGCGGCATCTACACCCTGAACACCTTCCTGACGCTGGCCATCCTCATCTGCGTGCTCCGCATGGCCCACCGGGGCTGGGCCCCGAAGTCCCTCATCATGGTGGGTTTCCTCCTCGGCTTGAGCCTTTCCAACCATTGGCCCAACCTCATCATCCTGGTGCCGGCCTACCTTTGGCTGTTGTTCACGGTCCAAAACAGGGTGGAACCCCTCGCGTTGAAGGATGAGGCCCTCAAGCCCACCTCCCTCCTGATGTTCGGCGCGTTCTTTTTCGTCTCCGCGGTGGCCTTCCTGACGGGCCCGGTGGATCCCAACCAAGGCAACGCCCTCGTCCATTTCATCATGATGATCGGGAAGGCATTCCTCATCGGGTTGGGTCCCGTGTCGGTGTTCCTCCTGCTGCAGGTCTTCGAGGCGGTCGATGTGGTCCGGGCGGGGAGCGGCATGATCCTGGGACTGACCCCCTACGTTTTCCTCGCGATCCGGGCCCACCAACACCCCGTGGTGAGCTGGTGGAACCCCGAGAACTTGGTCCGCCTGTGGGAAACCGTGATCCGGAAGGGGTACAGCAACATCGGCGACCCCCGTTCCTTGGCCACCCTGACCCGGAACCTGAAGCGTTTCTGGCTCGAGTTTCACGACCAGTTTGGGTCCTTGTTCAGCTATGTCGTGTTTTTCCTGGCCGTCGCCGGCGTGGTCTGGATGTGGAACCGGCGCCGGACCCTGGCCCTGGGTTTCGGCATGGTGGCGGTCCTGCTCTTCACCGGCATCATGATCTTCAATAACCCGGCGGAGGGTTACCAGTGGACCCTGGACAACTTCTTCACCCCGATCTACATGAGCTTCGCCTTCTTCGCGGCGGCGGGGTTGGCGGCCCTGGGCGAATTCTTGACGGTGGCCTTCACGGGGCCCTTGGCCCGGCCCGTGGTGGCGGCGGTCCTCCTGTCGATGGGTTCGGTCACCCTTTCCCTCAATTGGCAACGGACCGACCAAAGCCGGTACGTCAGCGCCTACGATTACGGCCAGAATATGCTGCGTTCCGTGGACCGGAACGGGGTCATCCTCTGCAACGGGGATATCGACATCCTCCCGCTCTGGTATTTCCAGTACGTCCTGGGCAAGCGGCCCGAGGTGGCCAGCCTGACCATGCAGTTGATCCCCTATGACTGGTACCGGAATCCCCTCTTCGAGAAATACCCTTTCCTGGAAGTGCCCGTGGGCCCGGATGTCCGGCCCCAAACCGTGGTCCAGGACATGATCAAGTTCCACGCCCAGGAGAAGTCCTTCTACTTCACCAACATCTTCACGGCCCCCTGGATGCGGGACCAAAACCCCGCCATGCCCGAGGGGTTCATGTGGCGCATCACCAACACTAAGGGGATGGGCTATCCCCTGACCACCGAACGCATGAACCTGCTCTGGGGTTCGTACCGGCTCCGCAGCCTGGATCCGCCCGACCGGGGCTATTGGGACGAGTACACGGACGTGATGAAGGATTCCTATGGGATCGGCCTGGACTTCTCGGGCTATTTCTTCCACTCCAACCGCATGCCGGTCTTGGCGCTTTGGTGCTTTGAGAACGCGCTCAAATACCGCCAACCCCAGACCTGGGGCCGGATCTACATCATGATGGCGGACGCCTACCTGGCCCTCCAAAACGCCCCGGCGGCCTTGGCGGCTTCCCAGAAGGCCCTGGAGATTGAACCCAACAACCCCTACGGCTATGTCCGGATGGGCCAGGCCATGCTCGGGGGGGGCAACCTGGAAGGCGCGCGCCAAGCCTTCCAGACCGCGCAGCAAATCGCGCCCCAGCTCCCCGACGCCCAACAGGGCCTGAGCCTGGTCGACGCCTTGTCCAAGGGTGGAACGTTTGGCACCCGCAAATAACCGGCCCGAGCGGAATTTCCGGCTCACGGTCGCTTATGACGGGACGCCGTTCAAGGGTTGGCAGCGCCAACCCGGGAAGCCCACGGTCCAGGGTGTCCTGGAAGAAAAGCTTTCGGCGGTCTGCGGGCATCCCGTGTCCCTTTTGGTGGCGGGCCGCACCGACGCCGGGGTCCATGCCCTGGGCCAGACCTGCAATTTCAACACGACCTCCCGACTCGGTCCCGCCCGGTTGGGCCTGGTCCTGAACCAGGTCCTGCCCCATGCACTGCGGGTGACGCGGGCCCAGGTCGTCCCGAAGAATTTCCACGCCACCTACCACGCCAAGGCCAAACTCTACCGGTACGTCATCCGCAACCGGAACGATTACGCGGTCTTCGACCGGGATTGGGTGTACCACCTTCGGCGGCCTTTGGACCTCGGGAAGATGCGGAAGGCCGCCCGGCATCTGGTCGGCCGGCACGACTTCACCTCGTTCTGCGGCATCTCGGGCCGTGACCGGAACCCGGTCCGCGACTTGAAACGGATCCGGATCTCGAAAAAGGGCCCGAACGTCCTGTTGGAGTATTACGGCGTCTCATTCCTCCACCAGATGATCCGCATCCTGACGGGCACGCTGGTTTACGTCGGGCTGGGGAAGGTCGACCCCGGGGCGATTCCCGGCATCCTGGGGGCGCGCGACCGGAAACTGGCGGGGCCGACCCTGCCCCCGACGGGGCTTTTCCTGGTGCGGGTGGATTACCCCGCCGCGTTCCCCCCGGTCAAGAACAAGCCCCGCGGGGAGCCCGTCGAATGAACCCCTGGGAATGGACCAGGCGGGTCGGCACCCTCCTGCTCCTGGCGTCACTCGGCTCCCTGTCCCAGGAACCCTTGAGGTCCGCTTGGTTCGCCTCGCCCGCGAGCCTCGCGGTGCTCCTGCCCCTTTACGGGTTCCCCTTCCTGGCGGCCTGGTCTGAGATCTTCTATGGGTATTCCCCGACCTCACCCAAACCCTGGTCGTCCTTTCTCGCGAGGACCCTGGCTTTCTTGGCGAACCTTTGGCTGCTCGTCTGGTGTTTCGTTTGGCTGGCGCTCCTGACCCGGGGCGGCGGCGACGCCGAGATGATGGTCAAGCACATGGCGTACCTCCACCTCTTCGGGGTGGGGTTCACCATGGCGGGGACGGTCCTGGCTTTCCGGCAAACCGGCGCGGCCCGGACCCAGCAATTCCTGGTGGCCGTGGGGTGGGCCTGCGCCTACGCGCTGTTCGTCCAATGGGCCTTCGTGGAGCCGGGAGTGACGCTCTTGCCGGTGGGATCCCTGGGCGGGTTGTTGTGGGTAGTGGCGAGTTGGAGAATGCAAAAAACTGCCGTTGGCCGCTAGCCGCTAGCCGTTGGCTTTTAAGCGATAAAAAACGGGTAAGTGGATGAATCATCCACAAGCGCTGTATATCCTTTGGTTTTAAGAGCAAACGGCCAGCGGCTAGCGGCCAACGGCTGTCGTTATCCCCTGCCTTTTCCCCCCGGTTATCGTAAAATACGGCCTCTTTCCGGCTCCGGCCGATTTCTTCCCAGGGATTCCCATGGCCTTCGACTCGCTCGCCGATTTCGTCAAACTCCTCGAGAAACGGGGGGAACTGGTCCGGATCAAGGACGAGGTGGACCCTAAGCTCGAGATCACCGCCATCACCGACCGGGTCTCCAAGTCGCCCGGCGGGGGCAAGGCACTCCTTTTCGAGAAGCCCAAGGGGTCCGAGTTCCCGGTCCTCATCAACGCCTTCGGATCCTACAAGCGCATGAGCCTGGCCCTCGGGGTCGAGGACCTGGAGGAACGCGCCAAGGAAATCGGTGAGCTCCTGGAGATGAAGCCCCCTACGGGAGGGCTGCTTGATAAGCTCAAGATGCTGCCCAAACTCGCGGATATCGCGAAGTTCCCCCCGGTGGAGGTGTCCAGGGGCGCCTGCCAGGAAGTGGTGGAGACCGAGCCGGACCTCACCAAGCTTCCGGTCCTCACCTGCTGGCCCCAGGATGGAGGCCCTTTCATCACCCTGCCGCTCGTCTACACCCATGACCCCGAAAACGGCGACCGCAATATCGGAATGTACCGGGTCCAGGTCTTCGACAAAAAGACCACTGGGATGCATTGGCAGGTGCACCACCACGGCGCCGCCCACCACCGTAAGGCGGAAAAGGCGGGGAAGCGGCTGGAAGTCGCCGTGGTCCTCGGGGGCGACCCCGCCCTCACCTACGCCGCCACCGCGCCCTTGCCCGATGGGGTGGACGAACTCCTCTTCACGGGTTTTCTCCGCAAGAAGCCGGTGGAATTGGTGAAATGCAAGACGATCGGCCTATCGGTCAACGCCGACGCGGATTTCGTGATCGAGGGTTATGTGGAGCCGGGCGAGCGCCGGCTCGAGGGGCCCTTTGGGGACCATACGGGTTACTACAGCCTGGCGGACCTATACCCGGTCTTCCACGTGACCTGCGTGACGCGCCGCAAGAACCCCATCTATCCCGCCACCATTGTGGGCAAGCCCCCCCAGGAGGACGGCTACCTGGGCAAGGCCACGGAGAGGCTGTTCCTCCCGATCCTCCGTAAGGTCCTGCCCGAGGTGGTGGACATGGACCTGCCGGTGGACGGCATCTTCCACAACCTCGCCCTGGTGTCGATCGACAAGCAGTACCCGCACCACGCCCGTAAGGTGATGTACGCCCTCTGGGGCCTGGGCCAGATGATGTTGTCCAAGATGATCATCATCGTGGACAAGGACACCGACGTGCACGACTACCGCCAGGTGCTCTGGCGGGTGGGGAACTGCCTCGACCCGAAGCGGGACGTGGTGATCGTGGACGGCCCGGTGGACGTGCTGGACCACGCCTCCGTGGCCTGGGGCTGGGGCGGCAAGATGGGCCTCGACGCCACCCGCAAGTGGAAGGAAGAGGGTTTCGACCGGGAGTGGCCCGACGAGCTGTTCATGACCCCTGAAGCCGAGCAAAAGGCCGAGCAGATCCTAAAGAAGTTCAAACTGATTTAAACCGTTTCACCACGGAGGTCACGGAGGGCACGGAAAAGTAAGCTTTAATCAAAGCTTTGTCGTCCCCGTGAAATCCGTCCCGCCCGCTTTCCATGATATGGAAGGCGGGACTGTCCCGCAGGCATTAGAAGGTTGATTGAGCGCGGGACGTTTTCCCCGTGGTTCAAAATGCCTCGCTTCAACACTTCGAACGAAGGGAATTTTCGTGAGCGAACAGATCAAGAAGATGTTCTCCCGCATCGCGGGGACGTACGACCAGGTGAACCAGAAGCTTTCCATGGGCAAGGACAAGCAGTGGCGCAAGGATTCGGTGAAACAGCTCCTGCGGGACGGGTTCAAACCCAAGCAGGTCCTGGACCTCTGCGCGGGCACCGGGGACTTCACCCTGGCCATGGTCACCGACGACATGGACTGCAAGGTGGTGATGGTGGACTTCTCCTCCGAGATGCTGAAGCTGGCCAAGGGCAAGACCCGGGGTAACCCGGCACGGGTGACCTTCGTGGAAGCCGACGCCCTCAAGATGCCCTTCCTCGACATGTCCTTCGATGCCGTGATGTGCGGATTCGGGGTGAGGAACCTGGACAATACCGAGGCGGGCCTCAAGGAAATCGCCCGGATCCTGAAACCCGGCGGCAAGCTGGTGGTGCTGGAGTTCTTCAAGCCCCAGGGCGGGTTCCTCAACCTGTTTTACGGCCTTTACATGAAGTATGTGGTGACCCGGGTGGGCGGGGCCATCTCCAAGGACCCGGCGGCCTACGAGTACCTGCCGACCTCCGCCAAGAACTTCCTCAGCGTGCAGGAATTCAAGGCCCTCATGGAAAAGTGCGCCTTTAAGGATGTGGGAATCGAGAACCGCACCATGGGCATAGCGGTATCCTTGGTGGGGACGCGGAAGTAAATAGATCCAACAACCGGAAGAGGGAACCGGTTTACTCATGGGGGGGTTCATGGCGGTTCCTGTATTGTCCCATCACCTGGAAGGAAAGATCAGGACTCTCAGGGGCATGAAGGTCATGTTGAGTCCGGACCTTGCCGACCTTTACGGGGTTGAAAACAGGGCCTTGGTCCAGGCGGTCAAACGTAATTTCAGCAGGTTTCCGCCCGACTTCATGTTTCAATTGGACCCATCAGAGCTTAAAATCTTGAAATCACAAACTGTGATTTCAAGATGGGGCGGTTCCCGTAGGGCGGCACCTTACGCTTTTTCTGAACAGGGCGTCGCGATGCTCTCGTCCGTGTTAAGGAGCCGAAAAGCGATCCGCGTGAACATCGAAATAATGCGCGCTTTCGTCCGTTTGCGTGAGGTCTTGTCGACCCACAAGGAATTGGCTCGCCGCTTGGAATCCTTGGAACGAAAATCTGGGACACACGACGCCCAATTCGAGATGGTCTTCGCGGAGATCAAACGGTTGATGGCGGCTCCTGAAAAGGGCGGCAAACGCATCGGTTTTGTCTGAGGTGGCTGCCTCCTTAGAGGGCATCAACCCAGACCAGAATAATCCTGTGAAGGTGGGATGAGATGAAAAACGTCGAACTGAAGGTCGAAGGCAACATCCTCACCATCAAGGTGGACCTGTCGAAGGAATACGGTCCCTCCGCGTCCGGCAAGACCATCATCGTGGCCTCCACCGAGGGCAACATCTCGG
>CAYMOV010000016.1:0-43575 GCA_964392085.1 uncultured bacterium | reverse complement strand
TTCCGCATCTCCGGGCTCCTCGCCAGGAGTTCCAGCGGGTCCTCCTCGATCTTGGCGATGGTGGACAGTTTCCGGACCTTCTCCTTCAATATGGATTCGGTGTTCTTCAGGGCGTTGGTGACCTCCCGCAAGGCGTCATCGATGCCCACCCGTTTGAAGACGGCGAGCTCGCCCCCGACCGATTTCTCCCATTCCGCCTCGGACCGGATGACCACATGGCAGGCGGTGTCGCCCCTTCCCACACATTTATCCTCCAGGGCGTACATTTCCTGGTTGGTGACGTAACTCAGGTAGCCGCTGATGAGCCCGCTCAAGGTCCAGCAGACGGGTTTTTCCGACCGACCCTTGAGCGCGATATGCTGTTCGGCCTCGTAGGACCCAAGCCAGGAGCCGCCCTCGGGACTGAAGGCGCGGGGGCCCTTGGGGTTCAAATGAATGAGACCCAGGAGGGCATAGATCTTGGCGCCCGCCTGCTTCCATTCCTCGTCGCTTTCCCATTTGAAATTGTTCTTCAGGTCCTCGGCCAGCCGCCGTCCTTGGACATAGCCGTAACGGCTGAGGATGCCCCGGGCGGTCCGTTCCCCGAAGTGGTCGATGAGGTCCTTGCGCAAAAGCCCGAGGGAGACCGCGTCGAAGATCAGGGCCCGCTGGCCGGCGAAATGAATCATGCCCCCGGCGGGGTCGTATTCCAAAAGCTCCTTCATGTCGAGGTCTTTAACGCGCATAGCCAGCCCCAGTTGGACGATTGACGTTATTCTCCGGGTGAAAGAGCGGGCGTACCGCCGTCTAGGGCGTCGCGGATAGTTGACGGGGAGAAGAAGGAAACAAAAGGAGGCCGAGTTGGTTGAAGCAGGCGGAAAGGGCACGCCTGGTTCGAATTCAGTCCGGACATTCACCGTGGCCGTACATCAATATGATTGTACGCCCTCAATCCAAGAAAGCCATTGATAACGATGTCATTACTACGTAACTCTTCTTAGGCAAATCAAATTGATCGTTTTTCGCGATTGCCCTGACTTAACCTCCCTGTCGCCCGAAGTCGCCATTGAGGCCGTCGATTTGGGAGATATCCTGTAGGGTCTCGCGGTCAGGTAAAAGTTCATCAGGCTTGGGGCCCGATTCCTCAAATCAATATCCATGACGGTCCCCTTTTATCCAGAACCGCGCTCCGGCGCCCACTCACCAACTGTGGGCGCCGCCGGGGTTGACGCCGGGACCGGATCGTTTGAGGAGGGCACGGCATAAATAGCCGTCCGGACGGGATCCGAGAGGGAACGCGATAGGTCTGGCAAAACGACATCCCGACAGCGGCTCCGCCCGTCGACTTTGTCACGGCGGACGAGTGACATGGAGAAACTACCCGCAGAAGGGGCCACACCCTTGGACTTCACTCCCGGGCGAGTCGCAGCCACAGGAGGAAACGAGTCCTCTCCCGCCAAAGCACAAGGATTTACCCAGGAAAACCGGGAAATCTCTCCTGATGCGATCATATTGAGAGGCCCTGGAGACCAAACCGGGTTTATTCAGACAGCGGTTATATAAAGGCCTACAGTAAGGGTGTGAACCCATTTGAAAAATCATCCCCCAAAACCATCAACGCCCTATTGATCTTTCTGATCGTGGCGACATTTCTCGTGATCTTCCTCACTTGTTACAGATCGCTCCTCGTAATCGACACGGATGAATTCTGGGAGATCCATTCGTACCAGGTTTCCGCGAGCCTCGATGTCTTGATTTCCGACCTTGAAAATATTGAGACAAGCCAGCGGGGATATGTCATCACCGGGCAAGAGCGCTTTCTTGGCCCGTACAACACCTATCTTCCAGATGTTAATGTGACCTTCCAAAAATTGAAGGAAATGACGAAGGATAATCCAGCGCAACAGCAAAGCTTGTCACAGGTAAAACCGCTGATTGACGCGAAAATCGCGGACCTGAAAAACAACATTTCACTTCGGAAAAACGCCGGTTTCAACGCGGCGAAAACGGATGTGCTGACGATCAATGGCAAGCGGATCATGGACTCCATACGGACTATCGTGAAGGATATGCAGGCCGAGGAATCAAGGTTACTAGCTTTAAGGTCGAAGGACCTCGAACAAATAAACTCCACGACGGAATCGATCATCCTCTGGGGATGCCTGATGGGGTTCTTGTTCTATCTCTTGGTGAATTTCGTCATCAACCGGTTTGTGATCGGCGAAATTGTGCAAAAGCCCCTTCTTGAAAGGGAACAGAGGGCCTTGGCGGAGGCCTTGCGGGCGAACAACGAGATGGAGGCGTTCAGTTATTCAGTGGCCCACGACCTTCGGGCGCCGCTCCGCGCGATCAACGGATATACGAAAATCCTCGAGGAAGACTATGGAAGCAAATTCGACGCCGAGGGAAAAAGGATCGCCGCGGCCATCCGGGGAAACTCCGTACAGATGGGAAAGCTCATCGACGACCTCCTGTCCTTCTCCCGCTTGGGACGCAAAGAGATCGTCAAGAGCCCGGTCGCCATGGACATCCTGGTGGACGCGATCCTCAAGGAATTGAAGGGGTCCATTCCACCGGGGAGGAACGTCGAATTCAACATCGGGACGCTTCCTGTCGTTAAAGCCGATCTCGACGTGATGCGCGCGGTTTGGACGAATCTCCTCTCCAACGCGATCAAATTCACCGGAAACAAGGAAAACGCGGTGATCGAAGTCGGCGGCTCAAGCGACGATCATTTCACCACCTATTACATCAAGGACAACGGCACCGGTTTCGACATGAAATACATCGATAAGCTCTTTGGCGTCTTTCAGCGTTTGCATTCCACGGCGGAATTTGAGGGGAACGGCGTCGGCCTGGCGATCATCAAGCGCGGCGTTGAACGGCATGGCGGCAAGGTTTGGGTGGAGGCGAAGGTGGATGAAGGGGCGACCTTCTATTTCACCTTACCGAAGGTTTAAACCATCAATTCAAAAAATGGGCGAAACCAAACGGACATGAATGGATCGCATGCCCCGAGTCCATCCGAAAACCCACCCTTTAAAGTCATTTAAACAAACGGGCTTTCCAATCCAAGGGTCCAACCCGGGGCCCAAACGGGTTGAGGGAATCCCGGCTATAAATCCAGGGATGGCCGCGGAGCCTTCACCCTGATATGCATAATTTAGGACTTTATAATGGGGGGTGATACAATTGAAGCCGTCGTCAGTTCGATGCTCCACACGCCCCAACACCTAGGAGCGACGAATGGTCACCAAGAAGCTCCCCATCGCCAACCGCCTCGGGATCCACCTAAGGCCCGCCGCTCAGCTCGTCAACTTGGCGTCCAAATACAAGTGCCGGATCCTCGTCCAAAACCACAACGGGAACGCCGACGGCAAGAGCCTCATGAGCCTGCTGGCCTTGGCCGCCTCCGGGGGATCGGAGGTCACGTTGACGGTCGAAGGGCAAGGCTCCAAGGCCGCCCTGGTCGCGATCCAGCAATTATTTCTGGAAAAGTTCGGCGAAACCTGACTTCGTTTCACCCCTATTCCCCGTCTGGGCTTTTAAGGTTTCCTATTTCCGTTGCGAACAAATTCCGAATGCCATAACTTACCGCCATGCCCACCCCCAAAACTGCCGCATATGAGAGCAACCTCTGGAAGCTGAACGCCACCCGGGTGTTCTTCTCGATGCATTTCTTCGGGCCGGTCCTGGTGCCCTTCTTCACCCAATGGGGCGGCCTGACCCTCTCCCAGGTCTTCTTCCTGAACTCCTGGTTCTTCTTCTGTAATTTCCTGTTCGAGGTCCCCACGGGCGCCGCCGCGGACCACTTGGGACGAAAGACCTCGCTGGTACTCGGTTCGCTCCTGGGCGGGTTCGCGGCGTTCCTCTACACCAGTCATCCCGCGTTGGGCGTGTTCCTGGTCGCGGAGGCGATCTTCGCCCTGGCCTATACCTTCTACTCCGGCGCCGACGAGGCCCTGGCCTACGACAGCCTCAAGGCCTTCGGGATGGAGAATTCCTCCAAGAAGGTCCTGGCCCGCATGGGTTCTTTCAGGTTGGGGGGGATCCTTTTCGGGTCCCTCACCGGAGGGTTCATCGCGGCGAAGTTCGGGTTGCCGTCCACCCTCAGGGCGACGGGCATCGCGATCTTCATTTCACTCCTCTTCGTGTTGCTGATCCGTGAACCCAAGTCGCGAAAACCCAGGACCCGTGTTCCCTACCTCAAGGTGCTGAAGGATGGCGTCCGCTTTTTAATGGGGCATCGGGTCCTTTGGATCCTAACCCTGGAAGCCGCCCTGGTGAACGCGCTGGTTTGGGCCATCATCTGGCTCTACCAGCCCTTCCTGGAGCAAAGCGGCCTACCCCTGCGCTATTACGGGGTCGTACAGGCCCTCTCGATCGTGGGGCAGATCTGGGTGCTTTCCAACGTGGAGAAGCTCGAAAAGCTATTCGGATCCAAGCGGGGCCTCCTGACGGGCGGCGGCATTGTGACCGGCCTGGCGTTCCTGGTTTTGGGTTGGGCGAAGCCCCTCTTCGTCGTCATCCCGGCCATTATCCTGGCCTTCACCTTCGGCCTTTCCCGGATGCCGCTCTTCAGTTCCTACATGAACAAGTACATCCCCTCGGGCATGCGGGCGACCGTCCTTTCGACCTCCTCCATGGTCCGGACCTTCGGCATCACCGCCACCAACCTGGTGGTCGGTGTTGGACTGGCCTATTGGTCAATTCGAACCACGGCTTTCCTGATCGGTCTATCCCTCATCGCCTTGTCGGTCTTTTCCCGCATCGAAGAGGGGCAGTTAAAAGATTAGTACCCGATGATTTCCCCGAAATCGATCGATTGACTTTTCAACGAGGGAATCTTAATCGGAAATTAGCGCGGGCTTTTTCAAGCGGCAAACAACTCACCCGGCGGCTCGACCGGGTCATTCACAATTTCAGGAACTCCCCTCGGAATGGTCCCGGGATTTCTTACCGGACCAATCCCCAGAACGGTTTCAAGAACCGGCCTCATCCTGCCCACCCACCCGGACCGGATCAGCAAATTCCACATGGGTTCCATCTTCTTCCAACCGCCTGTGTAGGCCAGGTGTCGGAATTGACCCGCCATGTCCGCCTTGGTACTGGCCGCCCGGAGGATGTTCTTCCAGGAATAAAATCGCTCGTAGGAACGCCAATAGCCCGCCTCCAACTCCCCGGTTTTCAGCCTCGCCGGTTGGAAAACCTGGTGCCGCGTATCGTAGAGGTCCCAGTCGTTGGTGAGGATCCGTCCTTCCCCCTCCAATCGGGCCCTCAAGACGGTCCCTGGGTAGGGCGTCAGGATATGGAAGGTCGCCGTCTCCAAGCCCTGCGCCACGGCCCAATCCACCGTCCGGTCGAAAACATCCGGGCCGTCGTCGTCCATCCCATAAACAAAACTGGCGTTTACCATCACCCCCATGGAATGGAGCCGCCGGATGGCCTCCTCGTAATCACGGCCCAGGTTATGGGTCTTATGCATGGCCGCGAGGTTCCCCTGGGTCAGGGTCTCGAAACCGACGAACAGGCTGCGAAGACCGGATGTCGCCGCCTCCTCATAAAGGCCGGGGTTTTCCAGGATGGACTTGACGGTCCCGGCCGCCTGCCAGACCCGGCCCATTCCCTTCATCCCCCGGAACAACGAATGGATGAAGGCGTTCTTTCCGAACAGGTGGTCATCAAGGAAATAGAGGTGCCGCCCCGGGAGGGACGAGATCTCCCGAAGCGCCCGGTCCGCCTCGAGGGTATAAAAGGATTTGCCGTCCTTGAAGAAGGAATCCTTGTAGCAAAAATCACAGTGATGTGGACACCCCCTGGACACCACCAAGGAATTGGGGACCAAATAGCTCCCCCTCCGGATGAGGTCCCGTCTCGGCATTGGCAGTCCTGATAAGCTGCGGTTTAGGGACCGGTAAATGGGCTTTGGGTATCCCTGTCGGAAATCCCGCAGGAACCCAGGCCAAGTGTCCTCCCCGGGTCCCAGGAACATACTGTCGGCGTGGGGTGCCGCTTCCTGGGGGCAGGTGGTCACATGAAGCCCTCCCAGGCAGACATAAACCCCTTTGGCCCGGTACGTATCGGCGATCGCGTAAGCCCGCTTGGCCGAAGTGATATAAACCTGGATCACGACAATGTCCGGCCGGTCATTCAAGTCCAACTTTTCAACGTGTTCGTCCTGAAGCAGCACCTCGTCCGAGGAGTCGAGGTAACCGGCCAATGTGGCCAACCCCAGGGGCGGAAACAGGGAATACTTGATGGGACGGACCGGCAAACCCCTCGCCTCAATGAGTGCCGGCAGGATCATTTTGACTTTCATGAGACCCTCCTGAGGCCGCCCTCGGACCCCATCGTCCAGAGGGCCCGTTCCACGGCGTCCACAGTGATATCCAGCGTGGAGGTGCCGGCCGTAAGGCCCACGAGATCGATCCCCTCGAACCAGGCCGGGTCGAGACCCTCCGCCGATTCCACCCGGTAGGCTTTGATGCCGCGAGACTCCGCAAGGGCCGCCAGTTGGGCCGTGTTGTTCGAGTTACGCCCCCCCACCACCACTAAAGCCTGGAGGTCCTCCCTCAAAAGGTCCTCGACGGACCGTTGCCGGTCCCGGGTGGGTCGACAGATGGTGTCGACTAGGCGCAGGGTCTTACCGAAATTCGCCCGGACGATCCGCACCCAAACCGCCTCCAGGGTTCTCGGCGGTGTCGTGGTCTGGACGATCACCCCGATCTTGTCCGCGTCCCAACGTTCGACGTCCTCGGGTTTCTCCACCACCGCGAACCGGTCCAGGTCCCCGGTCAGGCCCTTCACCTCCACGTGTCCCGGCTTCCCCACCACCACCACGAAATACCCGGCATGGGCCAAAGCCAGGGCTGTCCGGTGGGCCCGTTTCACCAAGGGGCAGGTGGTGTCCACGAGTTCCTTCCCGCGCGATTCAAGCTCACCCTTCTCATGGTCGCTGATCCCGTGGGCCGTGATGACCACCCGGGGCGCGTGGATCCCAGACGTCCGGTCCTTTTCGGCCGTGGGCGCGAAGCCCCGGGCGGCCAATTTGCGGTTCACCTCGCCGTTGTGGACCAGTTCGCCGTAAAGCGCCGTATCCCCGACGTGGCCCAAGGCCCAAACCTTTTCCAAGGCTTCCCGCACCCCGAAACACATGCCCATCGCCGACGCCCTGAGGATTCTCATGCCCATTTCCTTTCGTAAACAACTTTGCATTACAAAGCGTTAGACTAAAAAAAAAGAAACATTGAAGCCCGACGATTTAACCACAGAGGACACGGGGGTCACGGAGTTGGATATTCCACGAAGCCAAACACATTGCATTCCTCCGTGAACTCCGCTTTCCCCGTGGTTCAAATTTCCTTTAGGCCGGCGATAGGCCCTCGCCTGCCTTGCGGACCTTGGATCCCGCCCGTTCCTTCCCCGCGGCGGAGGCGTCGCGGATCACCTGCTCCAACACCGTGACATAGGCCAGGAACCGCTCGCGGCCCGAAGCCGTCATCCGGCAATGGGTCTTGGGTTTCCGGCCCTCGTACCCCTTCTCAACTTTGAGTAGGCCTTCTTCCTCAAGGACCTGTAGGTGGCGGCTTAGGTTCCCATCGGTCAAGGCGCAAAGGGCCTTGAGGTCGTTGAACCCCAACCCATCGGCGTGGGTCAGGAGCGAGGTCAGGATGCCCAGGCGGGCCTTCTCGTGCAGGAGTCGGTCGAGCCCCTCATAGGCGAATCGTCCCGAACCCGGGTCAGTGGCCTTTCGTCCCATGGCTCCCCCCTTCCCCAGGCTCCAACAAGATCCAGGCCCCCAACAACTGTCCCAACCCGAAGGTCAGCCCCATCCCCCAACGCCCCAGGCTTTCCCCGTCCGGAGCCAGGGATAGGAGTACCAAACCCGCCGCGAGATAAAAGCCCCCCATGTAGGGCGTCGAAGCCGGCAGGTGGGGCGCCGAGGAGAAGATCCCCAAGCTGAACAACACCGCCCACAATCCCGGCAGGTAAGGCATCAATTCCGGTGAGCGGAAGTAGGCCACCCAAGTCACCAGGAAACCCGCGACCAGGCATGGCAGGAATTGCCCGACCGCCCCCAGGGTCTTCCGCCGGTCGGAGTTGCCGCTTCGGAGGAAATCCCAGGTGATGTTGGCGCCCACCAGGGCCACGCTGACGGCCGCCAAGGCGCACCAGTAAAGGACGAAAGTCTTGAAGGGCCCCGCCTCGGGCGGGGCCGGTTGCAGCCAGGCGCCCAGGAACGCCAAGGCGCCCGAGGCCGCGACGAAACGCGAGCGGTATCCCCGGTAAACCTCGGTGCGGACGAGGTGCCGGTGGATCTCCGCGAGTTGGTCCTTGGCCTTTTCGAGTTCCATGTCGGAAGGATACCCCTTAAGCTTTGTATTGTAAAGTACTTTTTAATGCTGTATGTTTAGCTCGTCGAGGCTGGACGCATTACACCGGAGGTCGACATGTCCAACGTGGTATCGGACCTTTACCGCTCGTTCAGGGATTCTATCCTGACCAAGTTGTTCGTCATCTTCATCCTGATCCTGGTCCTGGGTATCCCCATTGCCTTGATTTTCGGGGTCATTTCGGACCGCGAAAACAGCCGGGACGCCGCGGTCCGGGACATCTCGGGGAAATGGGGCGCCGAGCAGGTCCTCACCGGTCCTATCTTGACGGTCCCCTACCTGGTCCACACCAAGGACGAGAAGGGCCGCGTCTTCACCTCCACGGAAACCGCCCAATTCCTCCCGGACCGATTGGAGGTACGCGGTTCCTTATGGCCTGAAATCCGCTATCGGGGGATCTTCGAGGCGGTCCTCTACCGGGCCGACCTTCAAGTGGAGGGGAATTTCCTCCACCCTGACTTTGGGGCCCTCAAGATCCCGTCATCGGACATCCGTTGGGTCGACGCGGTGCTTTCACTCGGCGTTTCCGACAACCGGGGACTCCAGGAAAACGTGGCCCTGGATTTCGATGGAAGGAAACTCGCCTTCGGCCCGGGATCCGGCGCCGTCGCGCTGTTCCACACGGGCATCCACGTCCAGGTCCCCCTCAAGGCAAACGGATCCCGGATCCCATTTTCACTAAGACTGGCCCTCAATGGAAGCGAAGGGTTGAAGGTCATCCCTTGCGGGCGGGAAACCACGGTCCACCTGTCCTCTTCCTGGCCCTCCCCGAGCTTCAACGGGAACTACCTGCCCACACAACGGTCCGTCGGCGACAAGGGTTTCCAAGCCGATTGGAGGGTGCTGGAGTTGGCCCGGAACTTCCCGCAGTCCTGGAAAAAAGCCGATGTCCCCCCGTCGGACCTCGAGTCTTCCGCCTTCGGTGTCGGCCTTCCCCTGACGGCGGACGCCTACCAAAAAACGACCCGGACGGCCAAGTACGCCGTACTCTTCATCCTGTTGACCTTCCTGTCATTCTTCCTTTTCGAGGTCATGTCACGGCTCCGGGTCCATCCTTTCCAATACCTCCTCGTCGGGGCCGCCTTGCTGGTTTTCTACCTGTTGACCCTCGCCCTCTCGGAGCGGTGGGGATTCGGTTGGTCCTACCTGGCCGCCTCCTCCGCCATGATCGGGCTGATCACCGCCTATAGCGCCGTCATCTTGGCCAACTTGCGTCGCGGCTTGTTGATTGGGTTGGTGTTGACGGTCCTGTACGGTTACCTTTATGTCCTCCTCCAATTGGAGGACTACGCCTTGTTGTTGGGTTCCGTCGGACTATTCGTGATCACCGGGTTGGTGATGTACCTGACCCGTAAGATCAATTGGTACGATCCCACCACTGGCCGCCCCGGGGTGGGCCAACCGTGAAAAAATCCAAACGCGCCGATAAATAGGGGGACCGTCGGCTCCAGGATCTCGACGGAATCGGGCCGGCGATGTTTCGGGATTTCGGGAAGTCGGGGATAACATCCGTTGAGCAATTGGCGAAGCAGGACGGGATGATGTTCTTCATAAAGCTGAACCGACCCAACGCAAACCGGCCGTAGCCTGCCTCAGGGTGCGTAGGGGCAGGGCCCCTCGCAGGCCCTTGGGCCTGCCAACGGCCGGTTCACAAGACCCCATCCATCCGTTACAAGGACGGCGTATCGGAGGTCCACACAACGGACCCAAGTGTCCTCGATACTTTCAACTGCGCGGTGGCCCAGGCGAAAAAACCGAACCTCCCAGCCGAACGACGGAACTGGTGGTGGTGGAGCCGAAAAAGGCCGAAACAAACACCCTTTACCCTGACCCTCGCCCCCAAGGGGGAGGGTCAAAACAAAAGCCTAATACTTAACCGAACACCCGTAGGGCTTGGTCTGGGAGGGGTTCGGCTTCTGGCCGGCCAGGAGGGACGCGATGGCGTCGCGCACATAATTGTCCGCGCCCTTCACCGATTCCTTCCGGAAGGTCGGTTGATCGTCGATGGCGCCCTCGTAGGCCAGCTTGCCGACTTGGTCGATCACGAACAATTGGGGCGTGTTGGTGGCGCCGTACAGTTGCCCCACCTTGCCGTCCGGGTCCAACAGGTAGGCCGCCGCCTGGGAACCCACCTTCTTGACGTAGGCGGCCACTTCCTTGGGCGCCATGGCCCCCTGCTTTCCGTCGGCCGAGGAGTTGATCGAGATCCAGACCACGCCCTCGCCCTTGGCTTCCTTCTGGATCTTCTGCATGTTGCCCGTATCGTAGTGCTTATGGACGAAGGGACAGCCGGGATTGGTCCATTCCAACACCACGATCTTCCCCTTCAAGTCGGAAAGCGACCAAACCTTGCCGGCGGCGTCCTTCAGGCTGAAATCCGGGGCCGTTTGGCCCGGGTCCACCCCGGCCAGCGCGAGGCCCCAAACGGCCGCCAGCAGGATTCCCAGGAACCAACGGATTGAGTTTTTCATTTCTTCCGTCCTTTCAGGATGATCTTCGTTCCCCACCCCAACAGCAGGAGGATCGGGAGGACCCACCGCCAACGGGTGGAATCCTCAGGCTTGGCGGAGACCTGCCAACCGCCCCGGCCGGTGATGGGCTGGATGATTCCTTCGACCCGTCCCCGCTCCAATAGGTTCCGGCGGATCGCCAAGGTGAAACGGACCTTTTTCCCGTGGATTTCGCCCAATAGGTCCTTGGAAAAATCCACCCCCAGGGGAGTCGCCGGGATGAATCGGTACGTCCCGGTCCCCTCGAAGCCGTGGGGCAGCGGCGACTCCAAAACCCAGCCCCCCCATCCGGACCGCCGGAGTGTGGGGCCCAAGCCGGTTTCGGTCACCGGGATGTCCTTCCCGGCTTCCAGGAACAATTCCGGGACGGGTCCGGCAGGTCCGGGCCGCAGGGACAAGGCGAGGTTCTTTTGTTCCCCCACGCAGACGTTGGAGCAGGCGAGCCAACTCACGTGGGCCGTCAACCGGACGGGACCGGTTCCCGCCTCCGGTGGGGGCAGGAGGGTGTCGATCAATGTCACGGAATTCTCATAACCGAACACCACCCCATCACCGTCCGGGTACCTCCCCGGGACCGGGAAACGGAGGCCCAGATCCTTCCAACCCTTCGGCAAGTCCCAATCCACCCGGGCGGCCTCGCCCGCTGTCCCCGGGTTGGTCCAATAGGTATGCCATCCCGGTTGGATCTTGAAGGTCAACGCGACCTGAATCGGGCGATCCGGTCGATAGAAGGCGCCCTCCGGGACGCAATCGACCTGGGCGTGGGGGGCGGTTTGGGCGGGCGATTCCGCGGCCTTTAGGCTAACGGCCCCGAAAACCACGAGGAGGAGCGGTAAAAGGGATCCTTGGAATGTCACGCAAGAATCGTATCATAGGACTTCGGGAGAAATGAAGGTGGGTCCCCCCATCCTATTGGATTGATAACCGTGGATCATTGTCCACGACTTGACCAAGAGGGTCACCCCTAAGACCCTTCCCCTGAACAAGCGGTCCTGGGGAAAGATAATGGAAATGGACACCGCGGCAAGGGCGGAACCGATCACGCCCTGTCCGAGTCCAAACCGATAGAGGGAAACCATGGGTCCACGGAAACTGGCTTACGGCGCGCTCCTGGTAGGGCTCGTCCTGGGCCTCAGCGCCTGCAAGCTGAAGAACCCCTCGTCACCCCAAACTTCCCCCGGCGCGGACCTCATCTACAAGAACGGGAACCTTTACCCTTGGGGGAACGGCTTTTTCCAGACCCCTTCCACCGCCGGGGGCACTTCCACCCTCTCGGTGCCCATGGGGGACGGATTGACCGGCGACTCGAACGCGTTGGAGTTGGTCCAGACCAACAACACCGGGGGGCCCGTCACCAGCACCTTCGGGCTCTACGCCGTCGACACCTCCAGCAACCCCGCCAACCAGGACATGAACGGCTATTACGCGTCGGGCCACCTCCAATTCGACCTGAAGCTGGGGCTGCCCCCCGGCGCGGGCGGGATCACCTACCTCGCCGTCCAGGGGACCGCCGCCAGCCAAACCGTGGTCTTCACCCTGAACCCGACCGATTACAACCAAACGAACTTCGCGCACGTTTCCGTCCCGATCGCCTCGGTGTACCCCCCCTCCAACATCACCACCCAGGTGAGCAACGCCTTCGCCATCACCTACCGGGAAGCCCCCAACGGGTCCAACCAGGCGGTGTTGTACCTCAACAACATCCAATGGACGACGAACTGACGGAGGGGTTGGAATGCCGGCCCCCCCCAACTGTCCTCAATAAAACGTTTGGGGCCTGCGCTCCGCGAGGAGCCGGTAATCGTCGGCTTGGATCGCCCGGCGGATGTTTTCCCGTTCCTGTTGGTAAACGCCTTGCCGGTCCCGATAGGCCGCGATCCCATACCCCACCTGAAAAAAGAGGGCCGTCGCCAGGAACACTTTGGCCACCAGCCGCCAACCCTTTGAGGACGCCAAATAATCCCAACAATAGAACGAGAAGACCATCGCGATGGGCATGGTGATGTAGAAGGTATGGGCCCGACAATCCTTCACCGTGAACCAGAAGCTGGCCCAGACCAACAGGAGGGTCCCCAAGGCCACCCCAGTGATTGTCTTCCATCGTTCACCCCCCGATCTCACCCGGATGAGGGCGATCCCTATCATTCCCAGGGGCTGGAGGATCCCGGCGGCCCAAAGGATCATCCCGGGGACCCCTAGGACCCAGTGCCGGAGCAGAAAAGCCTTCCGTTCCGCCATCCCCAAACCGATGAACCTCGGCACCTCGAAACTCGCGAAGGAAAGGAACCTGCCCGCGACATCCGGGAACATCCGGACATTCCTCCAATTGATCCCGGTGAGGACGCCATGGACGTCATGGCCCGACGTGAACCCGTACCTGAGGAGGGTGGGGACCAGCAACATCACCATCGGCAGCGCTCCCCCGCCCATCGCGATGGCCGGAAGGACCCAAGACCCCCGTCGTCCCTGGGTCCACAGGGAGTAGGCCAGGTAAGGTCCCAACAGGACCCAGGACATGTGGAGCTGGTACACCCAAAGGAATCCGAACCCCATCAGGGCGTTGGCCCACTCCGGCCTGAGGACCCGGGAGCCCATCCCCTCGAGGGTCTCCAGGAAGCCGATGAAGAACACGATGGAACCCAGCACCGCATAGGAGGGGTTGATGACCTGGGTGGAGTAGTGGAGGGACCAGGGGGCGATCAGGACCCAGGAGTAGACGAACCATGGGGAAAGGCCGGGAAGGCGCCGGCAACAATACCAAGCCAAGAAACTGAAGGCCAGGAGGCTCAGCAGGTTCAGGAACAGGATGGGGGATTCGGGGATCGCCAGGACCTTGAGCGGGAGCGCGATGAGCAAACCTTCCAGCGCGCCGGGGATCTGGGTTTTAAACGTCGTGTCCAGACCCTGGACATCGGGGCCGAAATAGGGCCACGTGTGGGTGGTATAGCACTTCAACCCGATCACGTAGGTTTGGACCTCGTCCTCCCCGGTGAGGATGGGGGGACAAACGAGGCCGAACAGGAACCTGAAGGTGAAGAGCGCCAACAGGAAGAACGCGAACTTCCAGCGTCCGGACGGGCGGGAGGGTGGGGGGGGAGGAGTCATGGTCGCGCCGGGAAAGACTATTGGAGCCCCCGGCCGAGCGCGATCTCCAAACGGACCCAGGCTTCCACCGCGTCCAGTTGGGCCTGGATGGCCCCGGCCCGCGAGTTATAGAGGTCGCTCTCGGCCTCCAACACGTTCAAGTTGGTTTGGGTGCCCTGCCTTAACCCCAGCTGGGCCAACCGGAGGCTTTCCGCGGCCCGCTCGATGTTCCGCACCCTCGCGTGGTAAAGAAGGGCGTTGTCCAAGTACCGGCGCGACCAAGTCTCGCGGTCCTCAGAAGCCTGGAGTTTCCCTTCTTGAAGGGTTTGGCGGGCCTGCTCCGCCGCCGCGCCCGCCTCCTTGCTCTTGGCCAGGTCGGCCCCCCCGTCGAACAGGTCCCAATGCACGTTGATCCACACTGAATAGGCCCCCTGGAACTGGGGGGTGGTCAACACCAACGGATCGAAGCTCCCGTATTTGTAGAACATCTTCTGACCTAAAAAATCGACTCGGGGCCAATAGCCCGCGAGGGCCATTCCAGACTGCTTGTCGAGGGCCTGGCCCCGGAGTTCCAGCGCCCGCAGGTCGGACCTCCCCGAGTCGTCAGTCGCCAAGGCCGCCGGAATTCGCTTCGGGTCCGGCACCGGGAGCGTTCCCTCCAACACCCGGACGTCGCTCTCCAACCCCATCGTCCGGGCCAACCGCTTCCTCGCCAAATAGACGTTGTCCTGGGCCACGGTCCGGTTGGCCTGGGCTTCCTCCAGGAGCGTTTCCACCCTCAGTCGGTCGTACCGGGTGCCCGCCCCGCCATCCTCGCGGGCTTGGGTGATTTTCCGCAACTCCTCCAGGGAGTCGATGCGCCGTTGCGCCACGTCGAGCAGGGCCTGGGCCCCCAGGGCCTGGTCGAACAGGACCTGGATCTGGCGTACGAGTTTGAAGGCCCCATCCTCCCGGTCCAGGGAGGCCGCCCGCTTGCCGAGGTTACCCGCCTGGACCCCCTTGAGGCCACGGAAGCCGTCGAACAGGTTCACGCTGGCGGTCAGGGCAAGGTCCGTCCCTGGGAACGCCGAAGGCATGCTCAGCTCCGCGCCCCCGAACTCCAGGCCCAGGTAGGAATACTTGGCGTCCAAGTAGTGGGCGCCGTCCACGGTGACATGGGGCAGGAAACCCGCGACGCTTTCGTCGCGCTTCCAGGAGGCCCCTTCCTCGGCCGCGGCCAGCTTTTTCATCGTGGGGTTCCGGGCCAGACCTTCGGTGACGGCCTGAGGCAGGGTCAAAGTCCCCGCCCCCCAAGCCGGGGCGGTCCCCAGAACCATCCAGAGGATCCAAAGCGCTTTCATGCGGTTCATCGTTATCTCCTCGTCAGGTTCCCAAAATGGATTGAGGGCGAAAACTCATCTCAAATCTCACTTCGGATCACATCTCCCTCTCCCTTGGGGGGGAGGGTTTAGCGGTTTGAAAAGGCTTTAAAATTCATTCGGCGGCCACCAACTCGGCGGGGTCCAGGTCGGCTTTGTGCACCGGCTTGCCCGGCAGGAAAAGGCTGGGAATGAAGGCCAGGGCCACGATGGCCGTACCCGCGATGAAGGCATCGTCGAACCCCGCCACCATGGCCGACTTCGACGTGGACTGCATCAGGAGGCCCTGGGCCACCTGGGCCGCGGCCCGGCGGCCATAGCCGATCTCCAGGGCGTGCTGCCTCAGGAGCGTGATGCTGTTCGCCATGGACGCCGTGGCGGGGTTCAGGCTCGAACCCACCACGTTGAGGTGGTAGAGCGACCGATGGGTCAGGACCGTGGCCAACACCGCGATGCCGATGGACCCCGCCACTTGCTGGGCCAGGCTCAGCAGGGAGGAAGCCTGCCCCGACAGCCGCCTGGGCACGGCGTTCAGGGCGGTCGCCATCACGGGCATCATCAACATCGCCAGGCCGAAGGCGCGCACGTAGGTGGGCAGGATCACGTCCCAGGTGGTGCTGTTCACGTCCAGCGTCCGGTACATCCACATGAAAAGGCATAGGAGCAACACCCCGCCGAGGGACAACAACCGGGGGCCCATCTTGTCCCCCATCTTCCCCGCGATGGGCATGAGCGCCGCCATCAGGAGCGACCCGGGTAAAAGCACCAGGCCGCTTTGGATCTCATCGAGGCCCATGAAGTTCTGGAGGAAAAGGGGCAGGAGGAACATGCCGCCGAAGAGCGCCACCGAACGGACGCAGGAGACGATGAAACAGACGGTGAAGACGGGGAACTTGAAGAGGTCGAGTTCCACCACGCGGTCCTTCACCAGGCTCTCCACCAGGAGGAAGCCGGCGAACCCCACGATGGAGAGGACCCAGCAGGTCAGGACATAGGTGGAGCTCCAGCCCTCGTGTTCCCCCTTGGAGACGCCCAAAAGGAACGCCACCAGGAAGAGGCTGCAGAAGAGGAATCCCCAGGTATCGAAGGCCTTGTGGGTGTCCTCGTGGGGTTTGTCCTTCAGGAGGAAGGCCGCGCTGAGGACCATCGCCAACAACCCGATGGGCAAGTTCACCAAAAAGATGGACCGCCACCCGAAGACGTGGGTCAAGAACCCCCCGATGGTGGGCCCCAGGGCCGGTCCCACGATCACGCCCATGCCGAAGTACCCCAAGGCCTTCCCCTTTTCGTGGGGCTCGAAGACCTCATTGATCATGCTCATGCTGATCGGCGTCATGGCGCCCCCGCCCAGGGCCTGGATGACCCGGGCCACGATCAGCATGGGCAGGCTCCAGGCCGCGCCGCAGAGGAGGGAACCCACCGTGAAGAGGGCCAGGCTCCAGATATAGAGCTGCTTGTGCCCCACCCGGTCGCGCAACCAGGTCGTGAGGGGCATGAGGGTGGCGAAGCTGATCATGTACCCCGTGATCACCCATTCGATCTCGTCGAGCGACGCGCCGAAGTCCGCCATGATGTCCGGCAGGGAGATGTTGACGATGCTGGTGTCCAGCGCCGCCATCAGGGTGCCGAGCATGACCACGCCCAGGACCTTCCACTTGTAGGAAGGGTCCCGCTGGGACTCGAGGAGGTGGGCGTCCCGGCTCACCGGACGCGGATCCGGATCACGACGGATTGGCCCAGCCGCAGTTCACGGCCGGGATGCGGGTCCAGGGCGACCTTGAGGGGGATGCGCTGGACCAGTTTGGTGAAGTTGCCCGAGCTGTTCTCCGCGGGGATCAGGGCGAAGGTCGAGGCCGCGGCCTGCCGGACCTCCAGCACCTTGCCGGTGAGCTTGCCGCCCTCGTCCACCTTGATGGTCACGTCCTGGCCGGGCTTCACCCGGCCCACCTCAGTCTCCTCCAGGTTGGCCGAGACCCACACCCCGTCCTGGTCCAGGACCGACAGGGCGGTCTGGCCCGGGTCGAGGATGTTGCCCTCCTCGACGGTCTTCTGCACCACCACCCCGTTGATCGGGCTTTTCAGGTAGGTGTTGTCCAGGGTGACCTCCGCCAGCTTCAGGTCGGCGTCGGCGTTGTCCAGGTTGGCCTGGGCCTGGTCGAGGTCCCGCTGGGGCGCGGCCCGCTGGGCCACCAGGCGGAGGAGCCGCTTCTGCTCCAGGTCCGCGAGGTGGGACTTGGCCTGGGAGCGGAGCAGTTGGGCCTCGGGCACCCGGTGGTCCAGTTCGACCAGCACCTGGTCCCGGGTGACCTTGGCTCCCTCGACGACGTTCACTTTTACGACCCGGCCGGACACCCCCTCCGGGGCAAGCCGCACGAGGGTTCCCGCGATCCGGGCGTCGTCCGTGGAGACATAAGGACGGAAAAGGAAGAACCAGACGGCGATCCCGGCCAAGGCCAAGACCCCCGCGATTCGGAAAGCCATCCGGGCCCTTGGATGGCGCCACCAGGGTTGGGCCGCATCGGGCGCCTGGGATTCTGGATTCGGGAGGATCTGCGTCATGGCTTCTTCCTTTTTGGTTGTTTTTTCGGCTCACCCGTTTTAACCGGGTTGTGGGGTACCCAAAGCTTTTCCAGGATGTCGTTGAAGCGGGCCAACTCGTCCCCGGTCAGGGGCGACAGGAGTTCCCCGAGGATGTCGTCATGGATCGCGTTGAACTTAAGCGCCATTTTCCGGCCGCCGGGGCTCAGGCAGACCCGCCAACGGCGGCGGTCGGTCGGGTGTTCCTGGCGGACAATCCAGCCCTTTACCGTCAGGGAGTCGGCCAACCGGACCACGGCGGCCGGGTCGATGTGGGTGCTCGCGGAGATGTCGGCCAGGGAACAGGGTTCCATGAGACGGAGCGTCCGGAGGAAAAGGGACTGGTTGGGGACCACCCCCAATGGTTTCAGCCGGTGGGTCGCGAAAGCGGTCCACACGACCCGTAACTGCTTGAACCGGTCGAGTGTCTGGCGGTGGATTTTGGAATTCATTGACTTATCCATGATTGACTAGACCATAAAAACCACGCGACAGGCAAGCCCCACCTTTCAAACCCTAGGGAAGGCGGCCTTCACCCGGAAACCAACCATCCCTGGGGCCCGGTTCCCGGCGATCTATTCCCAAGCACAGGCCCCAATAGCCAGGGGGTTTAAACCAAGACCAGTTCCCCGTCCTTGACGTCCACCTTAATGGTGGTGCCCTCCGGCAATTTCCCTTCCAACAGTTTCATGGCCAGCTTGTCCACGAGTTCCTTCTGGATCAACCGCTTGAGGGGCCGGGCGCCGTAAATGGGGTCGAAACCCCGCTCGGCGAACCAGGCCAGGGCCTTGGGCGTGACCGCAAGCCCAAGCTTGCGGTCCTCCAAACGCTTTTTCACGTCCTCCAGCTGGATCGTCACGATGTCCTTCAGGTGCCCCTCGGTGAGGCGGTGGAACACCACGATCTCGTCCACCCGGTTGAGGAACTCAGGACGGAAGAACTGGCGCAGTTCCTTCATCACCGCGTCCTTGGAGTCGGCTTCGGATTTCCCCCGCTCGGCCAGCATCTGGCTACCGATGTTGGAGGTCATCACCAGAACGGTGTTCTTGAAGTCCACCACCCGGCCTTGGCCGTCCGTCAGGCGCCCGTCATCCAACACCTGGAGGAGCACGTTGAACACGTCGGGATGGGCCTTTTCCACCTCATCGAACAGCAGGACGGAGTAGGGCCGGCGGCGCACCGCCTCGGTCAATTGCCCGCCCTCGTCGTAGCCCACATAGCCCGGGGGCGCGCCGATGAGGCGGGACACGGAGTGCTTCTCCATGTACTCGCTCATGTCGATCCGGACCAGCATCTTGTCGTCGTCGAACAGGTAGCCCGCCAAGGCCTTAGTGAGCTCGGTCTTACCGACGCCCGTCGGGCCCACGAAGAGGAAGCTCCCCATGGGGCGCCTCGGGTCGGAGAGGCCCGAACGGCTGCGGCGGATGGCGTTGGACACGGCGTCCACGGCCTCGTCCTGGCCCACCACCCGCGCCTTGAGTTTCTCGTCCATGTGGACGAGCTTCTGCGTCTCGCCCTCCATCATTTTGGCCACCGGGATACCGGTCCACTTGGCCACGACCCCCGCGATCTCGGACTCGGTGACTTCCTCCGGCAGGAGCGCGCCGTTCTTCTGGAGGTCGGCCAAACGATCCTCCAGGGTTTTTTGCTTCTCCTGGAGCTTGGGGAGGAGGCTGTAACGGATCTCGGCGACCCGGTTCAGGTCCCCGTGCCGCTCGAACTTGGTCTCCTCGATGCGGAGCCGGTCGATCTCCTCCTTAAGGGTGCGGAGTTCGGCGATGGCGGACTTTTCGGACTGCCAACGGGCCTTGAGGGGCCCCGCCTTTTCCTTGAGGTCGGCCATTTCCTTCTCCAAACGGGCCAAACGGGACTTGGAGCCCTCGTCCTTTTCCTTCTGGAGGGCCTGGCGCTCGATCTCAAGCTGGCGCACCTTGCGTTCCACCTCGTCGAGTTCCACGGGCATGGAATCGATCTCCATGCGGAGCTTGGAGGCCGCCTCATCGACCAGGTCGATGGCCTTGTCGGGCAGGAACCGGGAGGTGATGTAACGGTTGGACAGGACCGCGGCCGCCACCAGGGCGGCATCCTGGATGCGAACCCCGTGGTGGATCTCGTAGCGTTCCTTGAGGCCCCGCAGGATCGACACCGTGTCGGCCACGGAGGGCTCGCCCACGTAGACCTGCTGGAACCTGCGCTCCAACGCCGGGTCCTTCTCGATGTATTTCCGGTACTCATCCAGGGTGGTGGCGCCCACGCACTTCAGTTCGCCCCGCGCGAGGGCGGGTTTGAGCATGTTGGAGGCGTCCAGGGCCCCGTCGGCCTTGCCGGCCCCCACGAGGGTGTGGAGCTCGTCGATGAACAGGATGATCTTGCCCTCGGCCCCCGTGACTTCCTTGAGGAAGGCCTTCAAGCGGTCCTCGAATTCACCCCGGAACTTGGCGCCGGCCAGCATGGCCCCCAGGTCCAGCGCGACCACCCGCTTGCCCTTGAGGCCCTCCGGCACGTCGCCCGACACGATTCGGGCGGCGAGTCCCTCGGCGATGGCGGTCTTTCCCACGCCGGGCTCGCCGATCAAGACCGGGTTGTTCTTGGTGCGGCGGGACAGGACCTGGATGGCGCGGCGGATTTCGTCGTCGCGGCCGATCACGGGGTCCAGTTTGCCCCGGCGGGCCAGGTCGGTCAGGTCGCGGCCGTATTTGGTGAGGGCCTGGTATTTGGCCTCGGGTTCCTGGTCCGAGACGCGGGCGCTGCCCCGCACTTCGGTGAGGGCCGAGAGGATCTTGTCCCGTGACAGTCCCTGGGACCGGACCAGCCGGGGGATGCCCCAGGAGGCGTCCCGGCCCTGGGCCGGGGGGGCCTCCAAGAGCGCCAGCAGGAGGTGCTCAGTGGAGACGTAATCATCCTTCATCTTGTCGGCTTCCCGGCGGGCCGACTCCAGCACTTGGACCAGCCGGGGCGTCAGGGATAGTTGGGAGGCCCCCTGGACCTTGGGAAGGCCGGCCAGGTCCCGGTCCAGTTCCTGGAGGAGCAAGTCCGGGTCCGCGCCCACCTTTTTCAGGATGGGGGGGACGATCCCTTCCTCTTGGCGAAGGAGCGCCCCCAAAAGGTGTTCCGCCTCGACCTGTCCATGTCCGGACTCGGAGGCGGACCTTTGGGCGTCCTGGAGGGCTTTTTGGGAGTTGAGGGTCAGGGATTCAAAATCCATAGCGGCGGCACCGTTCCTTTCCGACCCAAAATAGGGCTTGGAACGGGCTCTTTCAATTGATGATCTTTGAAATAACAAAAATCAAAATGCATTTTCACCACGGGGAAGGCGGAGTTTCACGGAGGAAGCACTAAAAGGGATCATTAACACCCAAAAAGATAGGCCTCCGTGTCCCCCGTGGTTATGGGGAATTAACGGTTCAGCGGCCTTGGGCGGAGCGGCGGAGGGGAGCCGGATGGGACGGGGCGGTGGCGTCCGCCTTGAGGAACTCCCGGAGGGCCTCCAGAAAAAGCTTTTCCTCGGAGGCCGCGAGCTTATAGAGGGCGTATCGTTCCATATCGTCCATCCCCAGCCAATCCTCGGGCCGCAAGGGGGTCCCCGTCCGGAAGGAGGTCTCCAGGACCTGGGGGGGGATTTTACCGGGGTTCTCCCATTCCGTCTTCTGGTTCAGGAGCGCGCCGGGCTCCAGGAGGCGGAGCGTGACCCCGAGCCGGTGGAAGGCCGAGACCATGAATTCCTTATAGGTATCCCGTTCCCCTTGGCTCCGGATGGCGAGGTGGCAGAACACCCGGCGTTCCTCGAGGGGAAGTTTCCGCCAATGGGCCTCCTCCACGAGGAAGCCGATCGTCTCGAACTTATGGCGCGTCGAAAGGGGAATCGTCAGGAGGTCCGAATAATGGATTTCCTCGAATTTGAATTTTCGAAACATGGGCGGCCCCCGGGTTTATATCCTTTAAAGCAAGAGTCATACCACCAGCCCGGTTCGGTCCATGACATCCCCGCAATGAATGGGGCTTCAAACTTGGCCCAGAACCATTGCCTGCAATAAACTCACGCCGGACGACCCTACCAGGCCCCCGGATTCCCATTTTGGGAATCCAAGCCGACAATTCTGTTACGTCGAAGGGTTCAAACTTGTGGGGCCATCAAGGCCGCCCAATCCTGGAGGCTTTCCAAGTCCTGTTGGGACGTGAACCCCGGATCCCATTTTTCCATCTCGCTGGAACTCACCCTTCGGATATGGAGGCCCCCCTCCTCCAGGAGCTGGTCGAGGCTGGCCCATTTATCCGGTTGGAGGGTCGGCAGGGAGGTTCGGTGCCAGAGGGCGTTCAGGGGTTTCCATTGGCCGCCCAGGTAGGGCACCACGGCGTCGAAGGGACCTTCCCGTTGGAAGACGGTCCACATCCCCTTCGCCAATTCCCATCCCAAATGGGGACGGAGACAGGCCGTCAGGTAGACCGCCTCATACCGCGCCAAGGGCAGGGCCGAGGCCAAGCCCACCAACGGACCCCAGAGCGGCCAGCGGTCCAGGATGAGGGTGGCCTTGCCTTGGGCGTCGGGAGGGATCCATTTCGGTTCCTTCGCCACCGCCAGGACCTCCTGGAAACCCTTGTGGGCTTCTTGGAGCAGGTGGGAGGCCAGGGACCCCTGGCCCCAAGGCAGGAAGGCCTTTGGGAAACCGAACCGACGGCTTTTGGGGCCGAACAAGAGGGCCGACGTGATGGGCAATTTCGTGGAGGCCATGGCCTTCCCAAATATGGAGGATGGCTTTTACCTATCAAGGATCGTGCCAAATATAAACCGGGGAGAGGGGAGGATTTCTCATCAACGCTTCAATACCGAATGGACCGAAGGGTTCTTTCGACAAATTGGTAACCCTTTGGCCAAGCCGTGGACAAGGATCCACGGTTCCCTATTAAAAAGTATGGGGGCACCCAAACGGATAAGTCCTTTTCACCACAGTGACACGTCCCGCGTTTACATCAAACTTCAATGACTGCGGGACAGCACCGCCTCCATACCATGGAAAACGGACGGGGCGGAGTCACAGGGATACCGCGTAGACCGACAACGTGAGTCAAACGGAGGGACACAGGAATCGGGCTTGCGGGTGAACCGGTTTCTTGACTGTGACTCGCCGTTTCACTCAATTTTAAAATGATATGGTCTTTTTCAACTGCGTCCCTGTGTCCCTGTGGTGGAAGAATGTGTTGTGCCTGGGAGGAATGCCTTCCCATTCCCTGCACCCACCCCATGTCCGCTGTCCATGGGTCAAGGACAAATGGGTCACCCTCAAGTCAAACCGCGGCCTTTGCCTGCGGTTCATGATTCTAAAGGATGAGGAGGCCTTTGAACGGCCTAGGCGACCGGCAAGGCCGCCTCGATGTCCGCGAGTCCTACCCCCAAGGTTTTTCGGGAGGCGCGGTCCAGGGCCGACCGGTCACCCATCAGGTGGAAGGTCTGGTGCAGGTGCCGGAGGGAATCGCCCGGGACCAATTCCCGTACCGGCGACATGGTCTCCAACTCAAAGTAAGGGCCGTAGGAGTTCGCGCCGGGCTCCGGGGGTCCGTCGTTGTAACTGCTCACGACATCCCCGTCGTAGGGCCTTTCCTGGATCTTCCATTGGCCGTCCGCGTAAAGGGCCGCCCCCGGGGGACGGGAATATCGGACGAGGGTCAAGACCGACTCCTGGGCGTCCCAACAGCCGAGCCACTCGCCGGCGTACCGGGGATGGACGCCGATCTTGCTTCGAAAGAGGCCGTCGGCCTTGAAGAAGGCCCCGGCAGGAAGCGAATGGAGACGGTCGCCTTGGATTTCCCCGAAGTAACTCGCGGCCCGGGAGGCACCCGAGCCAGGTGGCCCCGGATGGGTGGGGATCACCACGGTCGAGCGCGGCGAGGCGGGGTACATGCCCAGGACCCAAGCCCCCAACAATCCCGTTTCCTTCCGCCAAGGTTCCCGCCCGGCGTTCTCCAACTCATTTTCCGACTCGAAGGCCACCGCCTGGAGCCCGTCGTCCGATACGTCGAGGGTCTTCCAGATGCGCTCCAGGTTGATCAACGCGATTTTTCGCCTGATGCGGAGTTGGAACCTGGTTCCGCTCCAATTGACCAGTTCCGCCGTTTTGCCGAAAAGGGCTTCCCGGTCCCCCCGTTCCAAAAGGTCGAAGGGTTCCCGATCCACCGCGGTCAGGACCCGGGCGTTGGGCAGTTCGAACGGCACCCCGGGATCGAAGTGGAAGCCGAACTGGCCCGCCTCGGGTGACAGCCAAAGCCGGTCTTCCCCGCCGTAGGGGTTGAACTTGGGATGGAGGGTGCCCTGGGCGATGTAATTCTGGTTGATCCAACCATGGCTGAAACCCCCGGGACCCGCCAGGGTGCTGGTCAGGACCCGGGCCTGGTAGGACGCGGCCAGCGCGACTTGCCGGGGGCCGTCCCGGAGCAGGACGACCTCCGTATGTTTCGAGCAAAACCCCAGATCCTCGCCGAACCTCATCATGCCGCACCGGACCCCATTCCTTTTTTGAGCCGGGCGGATTATAACAGCCCCATTCGTTTCCCGGAGTCGCCATGGCATCCATCGTCCTGATCGGTCACCCCGTCCTCCGGACCCCCGCCCGCCGGGTCTCGCTCGCCTGGATCAAGCGTCCTTCCACCCGGGCGCTCCTCCTAAGGATGTTCCGGATCATGTACCGCGCGGAGGGTGTGGGATTGGCGGCCAACCAAATCGGCTTGTCCCATCGGTTATTCGTGATGGACAGCATGGCCAGTTCCCGCTACCCGGGCCGACGGAACGTCCCGGCCCAGGTTTGGTTCAATCCCCGGATACTGGCCCGTTCCAAAAAACAGGTCTGGGATTGGGAAGGCTGCCTGAGCATCCCGGGCTACCGGGGACTGACGCCCCGCGCGGACAGCGTGGTCTTCGAGGCGCAGGACGCGGTCGGCCGGAGGATCCGTCGGAAGGCCGGGGGATTCGAGGCCCGGATCCTTCAGCACGAAACCGATCATTTGGACGGGCTGGTCTACATGGACCGCTTGCCGGACCTTTCCCAATGGACTCATTTGGACGAGTTCAACCGCCAAACCGGGAGCCGGATCAAGGACCGGCGTTAACCGCCAGTGGGTTCGTTTGTCCCGCATAAAACCCCGCGAAGAATGGGCTTGGGTCCCGCGCCGATCAGGGAGTAGTCTCAAGCCAATGCCAAAAACCCATCCGCCCTAGGAGACTTTATGAAAATCTACATCATGCGCCACGGCGAGGCATCCATCGCGGGCCCCGACACCACCCGGGCCCTCACCCCCAAGGGCAAACAAGACGTCGCCCGGATCGTCAAGTTCCTCCAGGGGGCCAAGGTTCCCGTGACGGCCGTTTGGCATTCCTCCAAGACACGCGCCTTCCAAACCGCCCAGGTCTTTTCCCAGGGGTTCGGCAACAACCTTCCTACGGAGCCCCACTCGGGCCTCAACCCGGATGATTCCGTCGAGGACTTCCTCCGGGACCTGGAGGACGACGCCAAGGACGGGCTTTTGATCGTGGGTCACCTGCCTTTCGTCGACCAATTGGTGGGGCGCCTCACCACCGACGGCAAGGGGCTGCCGATCCATTTCCAGACCGGCACCCTGGCGGCCTTGGAAGGCGACTTCCATTCGTCCTTCACCCTCTCCTGGGTCATTAAGCCCGAGCTCCTCCCCGGGTGAGTCCAACCCGACCTCAGGGGACCTGGCCCCTCGATGAGCCGTTTTCCCAGGAGGGTGCCCCCCCGGTTATGGGTTGGCGTCGCACCTTCACCTCCCTCCATAGCCGCAACTATCGCTATTTCTACATCGGCCAGTGGATCTCCCTCGTCGGCTCATGGACCCGGTCAGCCGCGCTCTCCTGGCTGGCCTTCACCTGGACCCAATCGAGGTTCATGACGGGGTTGGTCTCGTTCATGAACACCCTCCCGATCCTGCTGTTCGCCCTCTACGCCGGGTCCTTGGCGGACCGCCATCCCAAACTCTCGGTATTCCGGTTGACCAGTTGGTTCGCCTTGACCTCTTCGTTGGTTTTCGGGGTCCTGATCCTGACGGGACACCACGCCACGACGCTTCTTCTCCTTTTCGCCGGGTTGTGGGGGACCGCCATGGCTTTCGAGATGCCCTCCCGCCAGGCCCTTATCGTGGAGCTCGTGGGGCCCAAGGACCTTTCGAACGCCATCGCCCTCAACAGCGCCATGGTCAACGCCAGCCGGGTCCTGGGCCCCCCGATCGCGGGACTTCTCCTTTCCACCGTCGGGGCGGCTTGGTGCTTCTTCGTGGATGGGGCGAGTTACTTCGCCGTGCTTTTCGGGATCGCGCGCATCCGTCTTCCCGAGAAGGTCCGTCCCAGTGTCTCCGGGGGAACATGGGCCCACCTGCGGATCGGGTTGGAATATGTGTTGAAGGACCGGTTGCTCGCCCGCACCTTCGGCCTGCTGTTGGTCATGAGCCTGGGGGGGTGGGCCTACCAGTCCCAGCTGGCGCCCTTCGTAATCGAAACCCTCCACGAAAAGGCCTCGGGTTACGGCTGGATCATGGCCATGAACGGCCTGGGGGCCTGCATGGGCGCCCTTCTCGTGGCCTTCCTGAATGACCGACTCAAGACCCAGTTCCCCGCCTACCTCGGGATCGTCATCTTCTCGGTCTGCCTCCTGCTCCTAGGTTTCCAGACCCATCCCGTGGGCGCGGCCTTTTTCCTTTTTATCGCCGGCTTTGGGTTGATCCTTTTCTTCTCCACCAGCAATAGTTACCTCCAGACCCATTGCCCCAACCACCTTCGGGGCCGAATCATGGGCCTCTGGGCCCTCGTCTTCGGGGGCGGAATGCCCCTGGGGAGCCTCCTCCTGGGGTTCCTGGCCCAACGATACGGTTCGGGCCACGCCCTTCAGGCCGGCGCGCTGTTCTGCCTCCTGGGCGGTTCTGCCGTATACTTCAGCGGCGGAAAGACCCTTCGGTCCCCCGGCCATACCCCATCCCATCCCTGAGGAGTCCCCTTGCCCCCCGCGCCCCTGAACCTCGGTTGGATCGACCTGGAAATGACCGGGCTGGACCCGCTTTCCTGCGTCATCCTCGAGATCGCCACCGTGGTCACGGATAAGGGCCTGAACATCCTGGCCCAGGGTCCGGTCTTCGCCATCCACCAACCGGACTCGGTGCTGGAGGCCATGGACGATTGGAACAAGACCCACCACGGCAAGTCGGGACTCATCCAGAGGGTGAGGGAATCGAAGATGACCGCGCGGGACGCCGAGGTGAAGACCCTGGAGTTCCTGGCGGGGCACCTGATCCCGAAGGACAGCCCGCTCTGCGGCAATTCGGTGCATATGGACCGGTTGTTCATCTCGAAATACATGCCCGACCTGGAGAAGTTCTTCCATTACCGGAACCTGGACGTGTCCACCGTGAAGGAGCTGGTCAAGCGCTGGTACGGCCCCGAGGCCATCCCCAAGAAGAAGGAAAAACACCAGGCCCTGGACGACATCCTGGAGTCGGTGGAGGAGTTGAAGGTTTATCGGTCGGGATTTTTTAAGCCGGTTTGACCCGCATGAGCGGGGAAGATCCTTGGAAGGCCGTTCAGCTTTAATTTTTTAATGGGGAGTCCGGCGTGGCATCTCGGTCCATAGGCAAAAAGCCGATTCGATCCAAGAAAACCGCACCACTGGCGGTCACGATTCCACCCGCGCCCCCTCCCACGGGCCCCCGCAAATCGCGCGTCGTCCTCGGGGTCTTCCTCCTGGCCCTGGCCTTGTTGGGAGCCCTCATCTTTCTCCTGGGCCCACCTTCCGACCGGCCCTTCAAAGTCACACTCGTCTCACGGGTTTCCGGCAAGCTGCAGGCCTGCGGAACCTTTGACGCCTGGGGAGCGACTGCGCCGGACGGGGACCTCCTCGTCGTCTCGGATCACGGCGGAAGGCTTCTTTGGTTCGACCGTTCAGGAAGGTTGATCCGAACCGTGGGTCGGAAGGGCAAAGGGCCCGAGGATTTCTTGGAACCCGGGGGCATCACCTCGGACCCGTCGGGAAACATCTATATGGTGGATCCCGCCAAATCAGACGTCCGGGGATATACAAAAAACGGCCACCGCATCGCCGACTTCCCGCTTCCCCAGGGGTTTTACGGGCCCCGGGGCGTCACCTGGCATGATCAAAACCTCTGGTTCGCGGACACGGGGACCCAGCGGGTCGTCCAAGTCTCCCTGGCCGGAGCGGCCGTGACCGCTTGGGGGAAATCCGGGGACGGCAAGGTCGAGTTCTTCAACCCGCGGACCATTGCATTCGATGACAAGGGCCGGATGTACGTGGCGGATGAGGAAAATTCCAGGGTCCAGGTCCTAAGCCCGGCCGGGGAATACCTCAGGTCCATCAAACCCTACGGCAAGGCCTCCGGGGTCGCGATCAGCCCGAAGGGTAGGGTCTTCATCTCCAGCATGATGGGCAACTTCATCAAGGCCTACAGCCCCGAGGGGAAATACCTGGGAACCCTTACGGTGGGGGGCCTTCAAAACGCTCTCGGGGGCGTCAGCGGCATCACCTTCACGCCGGACGGCCTCTTAATGACAGCCAACGGGGACGACGTTTCCCTCTATCGGCTCACAGACCAGTAAACCGGCCGTGGCGGGCAAACAGCGAGACCGAACCCCTGATCGGCCTATTCAAACGATCCGGGGAAGGGATTGGGATCCATCGACTTGGGTTAACTCCATTAACAGGGTCCCGAGGCTATCCCCAGGAAGAAGGAAAAGCACCAGGCCCCGGACGACATCCTGGAGTCGGTGGAGGAGTTGGGTTTCTACCGGAAGAACGTGTTTAAATTGTTTCAGCGCCTCAGGTTCGAGGAATCAGCCGAAAAACACTGGCTCCCACCCCGAACCAAAAACACCTGTCCGGCTCATGACCCATCAAGACCCATTACAAACCAGCTATGGGGCAGTCAATCCCGATCAAACATTTTCCGATTCCTGTTTTTAGGTCCTCTGATGATGGCATGCACAACTAACATCAACAAAAAAACATTATCGTCGATTGAAGAACAAATCCGATCAACGTGATCCTAAGCAACCATGACGGAACAACAACAGCCGTACATACCAGCACAGCACCCGTAATTCTCTTCGTTTTGCTCTTTGGAGCGCTCAGCGGCGTAGCTGTTTTCATTAATATTCCAACGCTCTCCTGGTTGGTTTCGAACAAACTTTTGGTCCGTCAGTCCCGACGCAGTTTGTGGTGCTTCTCGAGGTAGGCCGTCCGGTCGTTGTAACTGCCGTGGGCGTTTTGGATGTCGCGGACCGCGGGTTCCGCCTGGGGCTTGGGTTTCCCGTTCATGTCCACCTTGTCGTGGTCGATTGACCGAAGCAGGTAGAGGACCCGGTCGAAGTCGGGCTTGGACTTGTGTTTCAGGTGGTGGGCCAAAAGGGACTTCAGGGCGTCGATGGTTTCAACAGTCTCGGGGCTGGGCGGGTTCAGGTCAAATGGCGAAACGTCATTGAGGGCCCAATTTACCAGGCTTTTCGCCGTCAGGCCGTCCTGGGGGATCAGGCCGTCCAACCCGGAACGCTTCATGAACGCCGACTCCTCCGCGTCGAGCTGGAGTCGCTCCTGAGGGCTGGAGGCGAGGCCCCGGAGCCAGTCGAAAATATCCTGGATCGTCTTGAGCTTGATATCGGCCGTGGAAACGGTTGGCGCGAGATTGACCGCCCTGGTTCCTTGCGCGCCCGTGACGGGTTGGATGGACATACCTCACCTCCGATAGGCTCTTCCCCTAACTGTCCTAACGGATGATTCCATCGAACCTGAACCCAGTCGCCGGACCAGGCCGGGAAAACTCAGGAATTGAGCCACAAATCCAATAATCGGGCGTTGCCCAGGCTGTCCTCGGGGGTCATGAACGGCGGTTCGACCTTCCCCTTCTTCACGGACTCGGCGAAGGCGTCCGCCTCATAGGCGTAGATGTTCTTATGGCCCGTGACGACGGCCTCCCGGTGCCAATCTTGGCCCTGCGGCTGGATGAGTATTTTCGAATCCCCCGCCTCCTGCGAGGCGTGCCAAGGGGACGGCACGGTGATCTGGCCCTTCGACCCATAGATCCGGACGAAACCCGGCTCCCGGTCCAACCGAACCGCGCAGGACAGCTCCGCCAGGATATCCCCCGGGAATTTCAGGACCGCCGAGGCCCACTCGTCCACGCCGCTCTCCGCTCCCCGGTGGATGACGCCCTTCACTTCCAGGGGCACGGCGAACGCTTGGCCCCTGGCCACTCCCGCCAACAAGCGGGAAATCGAGGCGGGGTAACACCCCAGGTCCAGGATGGCCCCGCCGCCCAAGGACTTGTTGAACAACCGGTGCTGGAGGCCCAGGTCCCGGTCGAAACAGAAGGAGGCCCGGATCATCCGGATCTCCCCGATGACTCCCTCCCGGATCAACTCAAGGAGCTTGGTCGTTTGGGGATGGCACCGGTACATGAAGGCTTCCATAAGAACCACGCCGTTGTCCTGGGCCGCGGCCACCATCCTCTCGACCTCGGCCAGGTTCATCCCCATGGGTTTCTCGCAGAGGATATGCTTCTTGGCCCGCGCGGCCTCCAGGGTCCATTCGAGGTGGAAGGGGTGGGGTGTGGCGATATAAACGGCCTCCACGTTCGGGTCCCGCAGGAGGTCTCCGTAATGGCCGTAGGCCTTATGGATCCCAAACTCCCGGGAGAAGGCCTGCGCGGATTCCAGCCGGCGGCTTCCCACCGCCACCGCCCGCCCCGAATGGGAGGCCGGGAGCGCCCGGGCGAATTTTTGGGCGATCCCGCCCGTGGAAAGGATTCCCCAATTCATGGTTTGGCCTTTTGGGTTGTGGCCATCCGCCGACCGCCAACCGCCATCCGCTGCTTTTTCTGGTGCCAGTTCCACGCCGTCGCCAGGATATTCTCCAGGCTGGAGTGCTTGGGTTTCCACCGGAGTGTCTTTTGGGCCTTGACGGCCTTGGCGACCAGCCGGGGAGGGTCCCCGGGGCGCCGCTTCCCATAGACCACCGGCACGGAGCGACCCGTCACCTTCTCGGTCACCCGAATCACCTGCTCGACCGAATAACCCTTCCCGGTCCCCAAGTTGAAGACATCGCTTTGACCGGTCCTCATCATCCGCTTCAGGGCCAGGTAATGGGCCTCGGCCAGGTCGGTGACGTGGATGTAATCGCGGATACAGGTGCCGTCGGGGGTCGGGTAATCGGTCCCGAAGACCTGGATGTCCTTCCGGAGCCCCGCGGCCGCGTCCAGGACCAGGGGGATCAGGTGGGTTTCGGGATCATGGGCCTCCCCGATCAAACCCGAGGCGTCGGCGCCCGCCGCGTTGAAGTACCGAAGGCAGGTGGTTTTGAGCCCGTGGCCCCGGTCGTACCAACCCAGGATCCTCTCCAACATCCATTTCGCGTCCCCATAGGGGTTCACCGGCTCCTTGGGATGGTCCTCGGGGATCGGAACCCGGAGAGGGTCCCCATATACCGCCGCCGTGGAGGACAGGATGAAATACCGGGTCTGGTTCCGGAGAAGGGTCTCCAACAGCACGAGGGCGTTCGTCAGGTTTTCCTGGTAGTACTTCCGGGGGTTTTGGACCGATTCACCAACCGCGATATGGGAGGCGAAATGCATCACCGCGGCGGGACGGAATTTCCGGAAAGTCCGCTGAAGTTTGGCCCGATCGGCCAAATCCCCCACCACGAGGGTGGCTTTTCGAACCGCCCAGCGGTGTCCCGCGGTCAAATTGTCGTAGACCACCGGCCTGAATCCATGGCGCGCGGCCGCCAAGACCGCATGCGAGCCGATATATCCGGCCCCCCCCGAGATCAACAACACCGGTTTGCTGGACAAGCGGACCCTCCTTGGGTTGAAAGCGAACATGATAACAAGCTGGGTTCTGGGCGCCCTAACACTCTCCCTTCGGTCCCAGGTCAAATACGGATCGGGATTTTGGAATCGACCCTCTAAGCGGCCTTGTTGAGGTTAACGTTTACCTCGTTTTATCCTTCAAACCCCTCATTTCGAATTGGAATAAACGGCCTCAAACAATGGTTTCACGGTGTTTAAGGTAAACAGTTTCCCTAAAATCCAGCTAAAAGCCATTTAGTCCTTTTCATCCCCAAACGGTTTCCGCACAATACCCCCACGACGCTTTTCCCCTTCTCGCTCATGTAAATCTCCTGTTCTGACAAACGGGATCCAATCTAATGGCCAACAAAAAAACGCTTCCCGTGAAACGGGGAGCCTCCCCTACTTTTGTATCCCAGTCCGGCACCCCGGACCAATGGCAGGTCTTGAACCAAGGCCTCCAGTCCCTCTACCAAGCCACCGAAGAACTCCAATTCAATAAGCCCCTTTCCACCCTCCTGAAATCGATCCTGCGCGGGTTAAAGGCCGGGACCGGCCTCCAGCACACCGCCGTATTCGTTTATGACGAAGCCGGTGAAGTCCTGAAGGGGGCGGCGGGCATGGGTACCGCCGAGCGTAAGGTCGTCGATTTGGTCCTCCCCTTGGAAAACGGGGAGGAGGACCAACTCCTCCAGTTGAATCTTTTCCGGTCCCCCGACGACTCCCGGGCCGCCCGGGAACGGGTCGGCGACCGGCTCCGCGCTGATTTCGGCTGGAAAAACGTCGACCTCATTCCCTTGGAGATCCGCGACCGTCTGGTCGGCCTCCTGGCCTATGAATCCGGTCCCGAAATCCTGGCGCTTCAGGAGATCATCGTCCTGTTCGCGCGCCAGGCCGCCTACATCATTGAGAACGCCAAGTTGTTCTCCCAGGTCGAGGAGATGGCCCTGCGGGACACTTTGACAGGCCTTTACAACCGTCGGTACCTCCTCCAGATCCTCGAATACGAGCTCAACCGCGCCAGGCGCTATAAGCAGCCCCTCTCGGTCATCTTTATCGACCTGGATCATTTCAAGGAAGTCAACGATACCTGCGGCCACGCGATGGGCGACCGCCTGCTGAAGCAGATCGCCGGGAAGCTTTCTTCCCTCTTCAGGACCACCGATGTGGTGGGCCGTTACGCCGGGGACGAGTTCTTGGCGGTCCTTCCCACGACCAATTCAGAGGGAGCCCTGATCCTAGCCGACCGGATCCTCCAGGCCCTCAAGGGCTATGAGATGATGGTCCGGGGCCGCAGCGTCAAGGTTTCGGTTTCCATCGGGTTGGACACTTATGAGGGGGAGGAGGGGGTCGGTTCGGCCACCCTCATTGACCGCGCCGACAAGGCCATGTACGAGGCCAAGGCCGGCGGTCGCAGCCGGGTCCATTGCTATAAGGCCGTCGAGAAAATATTGGCTTAGCAGGATGATGAAAAAGCCGAACTGAAGATGCTTTTCCCCCCTACCGCTTGCGTTAGGGGGACGTCCCACTTTTCATTGCCATTGGGAACATAATCAAAAGTGGGGTCGTTTCTTACTCGCGAATCATCCCCCAAAAACCAGGGGATTCACGACGATCCGCTCGACCCACGTGGCGGCTGACTCGCCTTGCGAAAAAAATTTCGCTTGGGTCCTCAGGCGGCTATGCCGCCTGACGGCAGGGCGCAAGAAATAAATCAGCGCCCTGTTAAGATTCGCGTTTGGCGGGCCTTGCGGGTTTAATCCCCCGCCCCCCCACAAGGCCGTCCCTCATTCCATTCCCTTTTCCTCCAATTCCCTTTTCTTTTCACGGACGAATCGGACGATCCGGTCCTGGGCCGTCCGGTTCGCGTGGAGGAATTTCACGCGGATCTTGTAGCGTTCCATCTGGGTCTGGGGGACCTTCCCGCAGGCCACCACTTCCCCCTCGGTCGTGAGCGAGGCCGTGGCCCCCGGCAAATGGATTTCCATCTGGAGGCGGCTCTTGGGGGTGATGGGATGCGGGGTATTGAAGGCGATGCCCGTGGCGCTCAGGCTCAAAATCAATGAATGGTCCCGGCCCGGGGCGCCCTCCACCGAATAGGAAAGGGGCATCAGGGCCGTCACCCGTGACGAGGTCCGTCGTTTGAAGATGAGGAGTTCCTCCTCCAGGGGCCGGGGGACCACCAAGAGGGGGAGGGGCTTCCGGCTCCTCTGGAGGATGGGCACCGAAAAGACGTAAAAATGGCTCTCATGCGAGAAACCCACTTCCACGCGCGCGCCCTCGTCGAACGGGAGCAACCGCCCCTCCGAAAGCGGCCACCCGACCTGCAGGTGCCTCCCCAAGCGTCCTTCCAGGCGGCTCTTGTGCCAGGCCTCCTCCCCGGAATGGCGGATCAGCACGAGCTTGTTCTCTCGGAGCGAGGCCAGGGGGGGCTTTTCCATTCGGGGCACCTTAGCAGGAGGATGCGGCCAAGACCTCAGCCGGTCCCCGGCTAAAGCCGGGGCCTAAGCCGGCTGGTCAACCGATGGCGAAGAGCCGGTTCTGGTCTTGGGCGGAGGCGGGCAGGTCCTCCAAAACCTTGATGGTCTGCAGCCGACCGTCCGACTGCCCGTTCACCCGGCAACCCGAATCCAGGACCCGGAGCAGGTATTCATAGATCTCCTGGGTGACGACTTCCCCGGGGCAAAGGACGGGGATGCCGGGGGGATAAGGACAGACGATCTCCGCGCAAATCTTCCCCACCGACCGCTTGAAGGGCATCTTCCGGGTCAAACGGTACAGCGCTTCCCGGGGATTCATGGCCTTTTGGGGGACGAAAGACGGGAAATTGATGGACCGGCGCTTCTTCTGGTTCAGGAAGAGGTCCTTGTAGTCCACCACGATCTTCGCGAGGGCCGAGGTGAGTTTCTTCATGTCCTTGGCCGTGTTGCCCACCGAGACGAACAACAAGACGTTGCGGAAGTCGGCCAACTCGACCTGGATGCCGTATTCGGAGTTGAGGATCTTGGCCAGGTCATAACCGGCGTATTGGATGCCCTTGGTGGAGATCACCAGCTTCGTGGCGTCCAGGTCCAACCCGGGGAACTTTTCCTTGATCTGGTCCCGGGTCACGCAACTAAGGCCGGGGATCTGGTTGATCTTCTTCCTCGTGTCCTCCACTAGGCGGAGGGTCGACTCCAACAGCCTCTCCCCCTCGAGGGCCATTTGGCGCCTCGCCACATCGAGGGACGATAGGATCACGTACGAAGGGCTCGTGGTCTGGAGCATCTGGAGGGTGGTCTTCAACCGCATGATGTCGACCCGGACGCCCTTCACGTGCAGGACCGAGCCCTGGCTGAGGGCCGGTAGGTGCTTATGGCTGGACTGGACGCATAGGTCCGCCCCCGAGTCCATGGCGGACTTGGGGAGCGAGGGGTGGAAATGCAGGTGGGGACCGTGGGCCTCGTCCACCAACAGGATCTTGTCGTGCTTGTGGACGACCTCGGCGATGGCCTCCAAGTCGGCGGTCAAGCCGAAATAGGTGGGGCTGGTCACCAGGACGGCCTTCGCGTCCGGGTGGGCCCGGAGACCCTCCTCCACCTGCTCGGGCGTGAGGTTCAGGATGAGGTCGAGGGTCTCATCGATCCTCGGCATGAGGTAGACCGGTTCGGCACCGGCCAGGATGATGCCGGAAATCACCGACTTGTGGGCGTTACGGGGCACCAGGATCTTGTCCCCGGGATCGCAAACCGACAGGATCATGGCGTGGTTTCCGCCAGTGGTCCCGTTCACCAGGAAGAAGGAATAATCCGCGCCGTAGGCCTTCGCCGCCAGCATCTGGGCTTCCTGGATCACGGAACTGGGCTCGTGGAGGGAATCCACCTCGGTCATCACCGACAAGTCGAGCTGGAAGACCTTTTCCCCCACCAACTGGCGGAAATTCTTGGCGATGCCCTGGCCGTGCTTGTGGCCCGGGGTGTGGAAGGAGACCTTGTTCTTGAGGGCGTAATCGACCACCGCGTCGTAGAGCGGGGCCTTCTGTTGGTCGAAATCCATCGGCATGGCGGGGGGCCTTCCGGGGCGGAAATCAGCGCGAGTTTTTCTCGTCGCCGATCATTTTATAGGTGAGGGGTTGGTCGTCCCGGATCAGCTTCTTCTCGTTGGCGAAGCCTTCCCGGATGTACTTGGGCAGGAAGAAAAGCCCCTCATGCGTCTCCCCGTCGTAATACCTCAGTCCCGTGACGTTCCGGTCCTTCAGGACCTGGTCCACCTCGGCGCGTTTCATGGACTTGGGGTCGACCTTCTTGGAGGCCAGCGTGAAGCTCCAGGGGATGTCGAAGGAGGGGATGTTGGCGGGCCAGGAGTACACCATCGGAAAGACCCGCTTCAAGGTATGGTTGATGGCCGCGAGGCACCGCAGTTCCTTGACCGCGGAACAACCGGACTGGAGCGCGATGACCCCGTCGTCGTTGAGTTTCTCGGAGACGATCCGGTAGAACTCCTCGGTATAGAGCAGGTAGGCGGGACCCTCTTCCACGGGCTCCGGGATGTCGATGATGATGACGTCGAATTTTTCCTTGGCGTTTTCCAGGAACTTCCGGCCATCCTCGAACAGGAGGGTCGTCCGGGGGTCCTTGAAGGCCCCCCGATGCCATTCGGGCATGTGCTTATCGCAGAGTTCCACCACCCGCTGGTCGATGTCGATCATCCAGGCCCGTTCCACGGTCTTGTGCCGCAGGACCTCGTATAGGGTGGCGCCTTCGCCCCCCCCGATGATGACCACCTTCTTGGGGTTCTTGCAGGTCACCATGGCCGGGTGGACGAGGTTCTCGTGGTAGATGAACTCGTCGATTTGGGCCGATTGGGTATAACCGTCCAGGATCAGGACTTTCCCGTAATGGGAGGACCTCAAAACCTCGACTTTTTGGAAGGGGGTCTGCTCGGAGGCGTAAATTTCCGACACACCGCGCATATGGGCTTCATCGGGCGCGTAAAATTCAATGTGCCAATAAGGATGTATGGGGTCCATGGTCTCCTTGGATCTATCCAGGTTCGGGCCGGGACAATCACCCGAACGGTTTCGACGGGCTTTGGACTGCTGGCCGCCCTTGGCGAAAAAACTCGACAGGGTGGAAGGCAGCCTCAGGGCAAAAACAAGGTCGGGCTTTCATTCCTGGATGAATTTAAAAAATTTTAAAAACGTTTACCCAGGGTGTCAAACAAAAAAACGCCTTTCCCGTCCGCCGATCCAAGTCGGACCATCAAGTCGAAGATGCTCCACAGGGCGTTTCCCGCTATCATGAGGCTCCAACCCAACAGGACGGAGTCCCATTGTTCCATCCCGCCACGATCCGTCGCTTCTTCCGATTGACCGCGCTGGCCGGTTTTTTCCTCATTCCGTTGGTCTTTTACACGGAAATGAGGGACCAATTCGAGCTCCCCAAGATGATCTTGTTGGGTTTGCTCTCGACCTGGATCGTCGGTTCCCGGCTCCTGGATCCACGGCGCAGGCGTTGGACCGCCCTGGAAGCGGCCGTCGCGGTCCTTCTGGTCCTCCAGGGGGTTTCCTGCCTACCCGGGCTCAGCCTTTCCTGGAGGACCAGCCTGACGGGCGATTACGAGAACTTCGGGGGATGGTTCACCGCCTTGGCCCTCGCCGGGTGGTTTTTCGGGTTGGCCCGGGGACTCCGCCCGGCTGAAATCCGGAAATTTCATTTTATGGCCGTGACCGCCGGGCTCCTCTCGGCCCTCTATTCCATTGGCCAGCGTTATGGTTTGGATTTCATCGATTGGAACCCGGACACCTTCAACGCGTCCCGGGTTTTCGCCAGCTTGGGGAACCCCAATTTCCTCTCAGCCTACCTCGCCATGATCCTTCCCCTCCATTTGACGGAGGCCCTGGGGTTGGGCCGTTCCCCAGGTTCCACGCCGCCCTCCGCACCGACCCACCAGGACTTTCCCTCCACGCCACCGCGCCCCCCCCTCCCTTGGACCGCCCTGCTCCTGCCCTGGGGGGGGCTTTTTTTCCTTCTGCTCTCCACCGGGGCGGTTTCCCACCGAATGGATTACGACCAAACCTTCCTGCCCTTCCTCCTCCGGGCCCTGGGGCTGGCCGCCTTGGCGGCGGGATTGACCCATCCCCACTACCGCCGGGGCCCTTGGGCCGCTTGGGGCGGTTCCCTGCTGATCGGGGCGGGGTTGGTGGCCACCGAGAGCCGAGGGGGATGGTTGGGCGCCCTGGTCGGGATCGGGATCCTCGGCCTATTGGGGTGGCGGCACCGATCCGGGACGGAAGCCCCGGAGCGAGCACGAACCTGGTCGTGGGCCCGGGTGGTTTCCGTCCTTTTCCTGCTGGGATTATTGGCCTGGGCGGGTTCGCCATTTTTCAACCGCTTGACCCGCTCCGTGGCCCATCCCCTTGAAAGCCTGGGGAAATCCCGCCTCACCATTTGGCGTCCGGCCCTGGAAATGGTGAAGGCCCATCCCTGGGCCGGGGTGGGCTTGGACTGCTTCAAGATCGCGTTCCCCCAATACAGCGGGTTCGATTTCAACCAAATCGACGGGACCTTCGTCAGCTCCCGGACCGCCCACAATGAATGGCTCCAGGCCGCCGCCACCACGGGAATGCCGGGCCTCTTGGCCGGTCTTCTCGTCGTGGGACTCTTCATCAGGGCCCTGCGGCAAAGGCTCCGGGAGTCAACCAACCCGGATGGTTTCCTTTGGATCTCGATCGCGGCCTCCGCGGCGGCGTACCTCGTCCAGAACCTCTTCAGTTTCGGGGTCGCCGCGCTCCTTCTTCTTTGGAACCTCCATTTGGCCTCGGTGGTCCGGCCCGTCGGGGATTCCGACCCCGAACCCCGATCGCGGCCCGGGTTCCTCCTTTTCCTGGCGGCCGTGGTTTCGATCCCCATCGGTCTAAGGCTGGTGGCCGACCTATCCTTCGCCCGGGGAATGGCGGCCTTGGATTTCCTGAGGGACCGCGCCGGGCGATTGACCCCCGAACAGACGGGCCTCTACGCGGATTATGGTTTGGAAAAGGCCCGACGGGCCGCCGAACTTTTCCCCCTGGACGTGAAATACCGGCTCTATATCGGGATGGCGCTGGAACAGGAGGCCGAGGTCCCCTCCGAAAGCCGGGAGTTCACCCTGAAACAGGCCCTCCACACCTACGACCAGGTCGTCGCCTTCAGCCCCTCCAACGCCTACTACCAGAACGACCGGGCCCGGGTACTCATCGAAATGGCCCGGCAGGATCCCCGGTACTGGGCCCAAGCGGAGGACGCGCTGCGCCAAGCCTGCGCCCTCGCGCCGGAAAGCCCGTTCTTCCAGGTCCAATGGGGCGCGGTACTTTTAGGCATGGGGCAAAGGAAGGAAGCGGGCCCTCCCCTGACAAAGGCCTTCACCCTGAGCCCGGACCTCTCGACCCGGACCATGGGCCAGATGGCCTTGGATGATTTCACCGGTGGGGATACGGATCTGGCCTTCACCCTGTTATCGGAACTTGTCCGCCGCCAGCCCAAATCGGCGGGAGCCTGGTTCTACCAGGGATATCTGCAGGATAAGGTGGGAAAAAAGCGGGAAGCCAAGTTGAGCTTGGAAAAAGCCAGGCAACTGGACCCCCAACTCCCGGGTTTGCAGGCGGCCCTGGACGGATTGAACCACTAAATATCTCCGCCAAAGACGGCCAAACCAAACATTTTTCACCACGAAGATCGCTAAGGTCACAAAGGAAATCCTTGGATTTAACGACATTATCCTTGGGGCATTCTTGGTGAATCCGTTTACGCCCCCTGCCGTAGGCTGGCGGGTGGTGGTTCAAAGGGCCTTGTTGGGCTTTCAAAGCCCCTTCAATTCATTAAACCTCGATATCGACCGCGCCCTCACCCAATATCTCGGCGATCTCCCGAAGGAATTCCTTGCCGGGCTGGACTTTCCGGTCATTCCCCGTTTCCACCACCACTTCGCCTTGGTGGCTGGTGCGGAGGTGGAAGCGCACCTGGGCCGGGCCCGGGTGGCGAAGGATCGCCTCCTGGACCCTTTTGAGGACCCCATCGTCGAACCCCACGGCGTTCACGGACAGGTGGACCACCTTGGCCCACTTGGCCGCCATGTCCCCCAGGTCCAACACCTCGTGGGCGATGACCTGGACCCGGTCGCCGGACCGGTCCACCCGGCCCTTGAGCACCACGAGGTGGTCCTTCTGGAGGAGGTTCCCGTAGGCTTTGAAGGCCTCGGGCCAGGCCAGTATCTCCATGTGGGTCCGGAGATCCTCCAACACGAACCGGGCATAGGGTTCTTGGGTCTTTTTCACCTTCCCAAGGGTCAGGCCCAGGATGAGTCCCCCCACCCGCACCTCCGCGCCGTCGTTCAGGGCGATCACCTCGTCCAGGGGCGTGACGTAATGCTCCAATTCCCATTGGTGCTCCGATAAGGGATGGCCGGATAGGTAAAAACCCAGGGCCTCCTTCTCCCCCTGGAGCAGGTCGGACGGGTGCAATTCGGGCATCTCGATGAAACCCTCCTTCACCTCCAGGGGTGTCCCGCCGAAGAGGGATCCCTGCCCCGTTTCCCTTTCGGATTGGGCCGAATGGGCCCCCCGGTAGGCCCGTTCCGCCGCCTCGCGCATCTGGGACCGCTTGGCCCCGGTGGAGTCGAAGGCGCCGGCCAGCACCAGGTTCTCCAGCATCTTGGGCGTGAAGGCCCGCAGGTCCACCCGGCGGCAAAACTCGAACAGGTCCTTGAAGGGCCCGGCGGATTCCCGGATCTCCAAGAGGGACCGGACCGCGGGGGTTCCCACATGTCGGATCGCGATCAGGCCGTATCGCACCGCAAAGGGACCGTCGGGATGGGTGGGAGGCTCCAGGGTGAACCATTCCCCGCTGGTATTGACGTCCGGCGGCAGGACGGGGATCCCCAGGCGCCTGCATTCCGTGATGTAATCCGAGATCTTATCCGTGTCCCCCGACTCACTCGTCAGGAGGGCCGCCATGTACTCGGCTCCGTGGTGCGCCTTGAGGTAGGCGGCCCGGAAGACCACCAGGGCATAGGCGGCGGAATGGGACTTGTTGAAACCGTAGCCGGCGAACTTGGCCATCAGGTCGAAAAGGGTCTCGGCGGCGCCCTTTGGGATTTTCCGTTCCTTGGCCCCGTCCAGGAACCGGCCGCGTTGGCGCTCCATCTCCTCGGGGTTCTTGCTTCCCATCGCACGGCGCAGGAGGTCCGCCTGTCCCAAGGTGAAGCCCCCCAGGTCGCTGGCGAGCCGCATGACCTGTTCCTGGTAGAGGATGACCCCATAGGTGGTCTTCAGGATGGGCTCGCAGGCGGGATGGGGATAAACCACCTCGACCTGGCCCTTCTTCCGGCGCATGAAGTCGTCCACCATGTCGCTGCCCAAGGGGCCCGGCCGGTAAAGGGCGAGAAGGGCGATCAGGTCCTCGAACTTGTCCGGTTCCAGTTTCCGGAGGTAATCGCGCATCCCGCGGGACTCCAGCTGGAAAACCCCGGAGGTGTGGGCTTCCCGGAGGAGTCGGAAGGTTTCCGGGTCGTCCAGGGGGATGGTTTCCAGGTCCGGGCGCTTCCCGGTCCGTTTCTCCACGAGGGCGCAGGTGTCGTCCAGCACCGTCAGGGTCCGGAGCCCCAGAACGTCCAGCTTCAACAGCCCCAGGTCCTTGAGGGCGTTCATGTCGTACTGGGTCAGGACTTCCCCGCCGGCCCCCAGGCACAAGGGCACGGACTCCACCAAAGGATCACTTCCGATCAAGACTCCCGCGGCGTGGGTGGAGGCGTGCCGCACCAAGCCCTCAAGTGATTTCGAGATCTCCAGGAGCCTCTGGGTCGGGCCCGGGGACCCGGCCAAGGCCTTGAGTTCCGGCACCCGTTCAATGGCCTCCTCCAGGGTGATCTTCAATTCCGCGGGAACCAGTTTCACGATGCGGTCCACTTCGGGCAGCGGCATGGCCAAAACCCGTCCCACATCCCGCAACACGGCCCGGGCCGCCAAGGTGCCGAAGGTGATGATGTTGGCCACCCGTTCGGTGCCGTAGGTCCGGGTTAAGTGCTCCAAAACCTCCCCACGCCTCCGGTCACAGACGTCCACGTCGATATCGGGCGCCGACACCCGCTCGGGGTTGATGAACCGCTCAAAGAGGAGGCCCCACCGGAGGGGATCCACGTCGGTGATTCCCAGGAGGTACGCCACGAGGCTGCCTGCCGCGCTACCCCGGCCCGGGCCCACGGGGATCCCGAGCTTTTTAGCCTCCCGGACGAAGTCCCAGACGATGAGGAAATACCCCGCGAATCCCGTCTCCCGGATGACGTCCAGCTCATGGGCCATCCGCTCCAGGGCCTCCGACGGCGCCGGGTTCCCGTAACGCTTCTTTAAACCCTCACGGCAGAGCACTTCCAGGTACCCCGACTCATCCACCTCGGTGGACGGCACCGAGAAGCGGGGGAGGCGTATTTTCTTGAACTCGAGGTCCAGGTGGCAGCGCTCGGCGATTTCAACCGTTTTTCGGAGCGCGTCGGGCAGGTCCCGGAACAGCTCGCCCATTTCCTCCGCGCTTTTCAGGTAGAACTCGGGGCTCCCATAGGTCGGTCGATTCGGATCGTCCAGGGTCACGCCCTTGCCCATACAAAGCAGGGCCTCATGGACCTGGGCCTCCGACTTGCGGAGGTAATGGACGTCGTTGGTGGCCACCAGGGCCAGCCCCGTTCGTTTGGCCAACTCCACCAGCGCCGGCCGGAGGGTCTTTTCAGCCGGCAACCCGTGGTCCTGGATCTCCAGGAAGAACCGGTCCGCCCCGAAGATGGCGGACAGGTCGCCCGCGGCCTTCACCGCCCGGGGCATCTCCGCCTTCAGGAGAAAGCCGGCCACTTCCCCCTCCAGGCAGGAGGAGAGGGCGATCAAGCCCTTGGAGTGGCGGGCCAGCAGTTCCTTGTCGACCCGCGGCACCTGGAAGAAACCCTGGAGGTATCCCGCGGAGGAGAGCCGCATGAGGTTGCGGTAACCCACCTCGTTCTCGGCCAGCAGGACCAGGTGGTGGGCGGCCTCGGGGAGGCCGTGGGTCTGGGACTTCTCGAACCGGGATTCGGGGGCCACGAATGCCTCCATCCCCAGGATAGGCTTGAGGCCGTGTTTGGTGGCGCTCTGGTAGAACTGGATGGCGCCGAAGAGGTTGCCCCGGTCGGTGAGGGCCACCGAGGGCATGCCGTGGTCCCGGAGGGCCTTGACCAGGGGCTCGAAACGGATGGTGCTGGCCAGGAGGCTGAATTGGGAGTGGAGGTGGAGGTGGACGAATTCAGGCCGTTTCATGGGGGCATTATAAAAAGTGCCCGGGTCGGTTACGACCAAAAGCGCTTATAAAGTGGCCGCTTTAGGGTTGTCGGCCTTCTACCTGTGGGGGGAGGAGGGGAGGGACGCCCCCAATCAAGGGACGGGGTATAAGAGTTCGCCGTTTCGATTCATTCGAACCGTTTCTAAGCGACCTCAACTGACCAACGCAAGGGTCCCATCATCAATTTGCATGACGATTACGAATCTTGCATGGGAAGAGGTGCAGGGGAGGGGCATCCCCTCCCTTGCAAAATTTCTATAGGGGTCAAGGTTCCACCGAGGTTGGCGCTTACAAACGTTTTTTCGGTGAACCACCGAGCCATCATCATCAAGCCAGGTTTCGGGGAATGCTCTAAACAGTTCACTCGGCTGCGCCGCTTCGCGCCCCTCACTTCCGGCTTCGTCGTTACTTTGCCGGACAAGCGGGACGACGCCCTTCGGGGGTCACTCCCACTCGATGGTCCCAGGCGGTTTGCTGGTGATGTCGTACACGACACGGTTGATGCCCCGAACCT
>CAYMOV010000015.1:41272-44793 GCA_964392085.1 uncultured bacterium | reverse complement strand
TGGCCCGCATGCGCGAGATCGACCTGCTGGGCTCCACCGCCGGGCTCTTGGGCTGGGACCAGGAAACCGGCATGCCGGCGCCCAACGCCGAGCACCGGGGCAACCAGTTGGCCCTGCTCTCGGGCATGATCCACGAGAAGTTCACCGCCCCCGAGACCGGCGCCCTGATCGACCAGGCCCTGACGGACCCTTCCCTCGGGGCCGAGCCGGACGGGGACAAGGCCGTCAACCTGCGGGAGTGGAAGAGGGACTACGAACACGCCAAGCGCCTGCCACAGGATTTGGTGGAGGAATTCAGCCGCGTCTCCAGCCAGGCCCAGGTGGCTTGGGTCGAAGCCCGCGCGAAAAAGGATTTCAAGGTTTTCCTGCCCTGGCTCGAAAAAGTGGTGGGCCTCACGAAACGCCAGGCCGACTACCTGGGTTTCACCGACCACCCTTATGACGCCTTGTTGGAGGAATACGAACCCGGTTTAACCGTGAAGGAGCTGGACGCCCTCTTCCCGCCCCTGTTGGAAAAGTTGGCGGACCTTTCGCGGCGGATCCAGGCCTCGAAACAAAAGCCCGACACCTCGATCCTGAAGCGTCCCTGCCCCGTGGACAAGCAGGTGAAGTTCTGCAAGCTTTTAGCCGGGCACATCGGTTTCGACTTCACCCAAGGCCGCCTGGACGTCTCGGCCCACCCCTTTTCCACGGGCCTGGGGCCCGCGGACACCCGCCTCACCACCCGGTTCGACGAACGGGACTTCTCCAACGCCTTCTTCTCCACCCTCCACGAGGCCGGCCACGGCATCTACGACCAGGGCCTACCGGTGGGCGAGCGGTACGGCACCCCCCGGGGCGCGGCGGTGTCCCTCGGCATCCATGAGTCCCAGTCCCGACTCTGGGAGAACCTGGTGGGCCGCCACCCCTCCACCTGGAAATTCTTTTTCCCGAAGCTCCAGCACGCCTTCCCCGGCGTCTTCGACGACGTGACGGCGGAAGCCTTCACTTTCGCGGCCAACCGGTCGGCGCCCTCGTTCATCCGAACGGAGTCCGACGAGGTGACCTACAACCTACATATCGGCCTGAGGTACGGCATCGAGAAGGACCTGATGACGGGGAAGCTGGCCCCAAAGGACGTGCCGGGGGCCTGGAACGAGGCCATGAGGAAATTCCTGGGGGTGGTGCCGCCCGACGACGCGGTGGGGTGCCTTCAGGACGTCCATTGGAGTCACGGGAGCCTGGGCTACTTCCCCACCTACACCCTGGGCAACCTGTACTCGGCCCAATTCTTCGAGGCCGCCAAGAGGGACCTGGGGGACCTGCCGGCGATGTTCGAGAAGGGAAAGTTCGGGCCGCTCAAGAAGTGGCTCAACGAGAAGATCCATACCCACGGCAAGCGCCACCGGGCCGGGGAGCTCTGCAAGCTCGTGACCGGGAAACCCCTCTCGACGGAACCGTTCCTTTCATATCTAGAGGACAAGTTCGGGAAGCTGTACAGCTTAGCGGATGGCGGATAGCGTTTTGCGGATGGCTTTCAACTTCATAGGGGCGACCGTTGTGCGGACTTTAACACGCTGACTCTCATAGGGGCTCTGCCCCTATGTACCCCAAGGCAAAAGCGAAACCCGGTTGAGTTCTACATGGGGTTGCCCATTAAGACAACCCCGGAGAAGCCGCTCGGGCAATCCATCGAATCGCCCTACGACAACCAGAACACTCGTTTCAACGTGTTTTTCAGGGGCAAGGGATCTTTTCTATAAACTGCAAGTCGTCCCTGTGGTCCCTGTGTTTAAATGTTGAGGCTTGGTTTGTGTGAAGTTAAACCATACCCACCCAAAGAGCCCTCACAACGTGAACCCTGAATTCGGGAAAGGTCCGGCCGACGAGGCCGACCTCGACGCCCACCGTCCCCTCACCAGCCTTTTCCGGTTGGCCCTGCGGCGGCGCAGGCTCTTCCTCGCCGTCCTGGCCTTGGCGGGTTTTTCCAGCCTCCTGATGCTGGCCCAACCCCTGCTCTACCGGGAAGCCGTCAACGACGTGGCCGGCGTCTTCATCGGGAACGACCCGGGCGAGGCCGCCCTGGCGAAGGTCGAGACTTCGATTCTCCAGGATTGGGGCTCCAAGAAGCCCCATACGCGCCATTCGGTGGCCCATCGCACGCCCCGCCAGGCCATGGTCACCTTGACGGGCGTCGTGATCCTCCTCCTCCTGATCTCCCTCATCGCATCCTTCGCCTCGGCCTGGGCGGAAATCGTGGCCAGCCGGGCGGGTCACGGGATGGAACGGGCGGTGATCCTGGCGGCTTTCCGCAGGGCCCTCCGTCTCCCCCTGAGCCGGGACGGCGCGGACCGAGCCACCCACCTGGCGAAGCAGGTGGACCAGATCGACCAGGTGGAACCCGTCGTGAACATGTTGGCCCTGAAGGCGGGCCCCGAGGTGCTCCGGCTCGCGGGCATCCTGGTCATCATGCTTTACCAGAACCCCCTGCTCGCGGCCCTCGCCCTGGCCCCCCTTCCCTTCTACGCCTGGGTGGCGGTCACCTCCACGCGGCGCCTCGGGGTCGGCTTGGATTCCTACTACCAACTGTTCCAGGCCGTCACGGGAAGGATCAACGAAAGCCTTGCGGGCCTAAAGACGGTCCGGGCCTGCGGGGCGGCCGACCGCGAGTTGGCGGCCCTCGGGCGCGAGACACGGGCGGGTTACGAGGCGGCCGTCCAACGGGACCGCCTGGGGTCCTGGGCCCTCTTCGGCCAGGATTTTTTCGTGCAGGTCAGCAAGGCCCTCGTGCTTTTGGTGGGCGGGTGGAAGGCCTTCGAGCGTCAACTCACCCCGGGGGACGTGGTGATGTTGGTGGCCTACATCGACCAGGTGTACGGCCCCCTGGACTCGCTCTCCAGCATGGGCGTCATGATCCAGGACCACGTCGGTTCCTTCAGGCGCGGACTTCGGTTGGCGGTCCGCAAGCCGGACGCGTCCGGGACTGAACGCCTGCGGCCCGGGCCCGGGCTCGTCCGTCTCCAGGGGCTGGACTACCGGTACCCCCACGCTTCGAAGGTCCTGCACCGGGTTGGGTTTGAACTGCTCCCCGGGAGGGTGAACGCCCTGGTCGGGCCCTCGGGATCGGGAAAAAGCACCTTGGCCGAGCTGATCCTCGGCCTGCGGCCCGCGCCGCATCAAACCGTTTTTCTCGACGGCCAGGACCTGCGGGAACTGAAGGAGGATGACTTGCGGAAGGCCACGGCCCTGGTTTCCGCCGATGGGATCCTGTTCAGCTCGACGTTGAAACAGAACCTCCTCTACCAGGCCCCCCAAAGCTCGGATCGTGACGCCTGGAAGGCGCTTTCGGACGCGGGGTTGACCCAGGTGGTCCGGCGTTTACCCCAGGGGCTTGAGACGCCCCTCGTCGACGGGCACGGCCCCCTTTCCCTGGGCGAACGCCAGCGGCTCCAGATCGCCAGGGCCTTGTTGGCGAAACCCCGCCTGTTGGTGTTGGATGAGGCCACCGCCAACCTCGACAAGGACAATGAGGCGCGCGTCCT
>CAYMOV010000015.1:0-41172 GCA_964392085.1 uncultured bacterium | reverse complement strand
TGGTGTTGGATGAGGCCACCGCCAACCTCGACAAGGACAATGAGGCGCGCGTCCTGCGGATGTTGAAGGGAATGCGGGGGCGGTGCACGGTGCTGGCCTTGACGCACCGGCCGGCCCTGGCCCAGGGCGCGGACCGGGTGATCGTCATCGAGAAGGGACGGGTGGGGGCCGTCGGGACGCCCCGCGAGGTGGTCCGGCGAAACGCCTATTTCCGGAAGATGGTGGGTATCGGCGGGAAGGCCTGAAGAGTCGCCCACGCGCGGGGAAGCTGTATGGGTTGTGATCCCGCCGGCGGGCCCCGCCTTTCCGAATTCCGGGGCAATTCGGCGGCTTTAGGACGGTCCACCGACGTGCAAGGCGCCCTTTTACGGGACTTCGTTTCTGTTATGATACGTTCTTCGACAAGCCCTATGGGACCTCCATGACCCCCGAACCTGAAATCCAAGCCCTGTTCCAAGCCCTCCAAGCCCTGGAAGGCCTTTGGGATTGGGACCTTTCCGACAACCACATCTATTTCTCGCCCCGTTGGAAGTCCCAGGCGGGTTACGAGAACGGCGAGATGGAGGGGACCGCCGACGCCTGGTACCGGATCATCGATCCCGCGGACCAGAACAGCCTCCGCACCCAGATCGCGGCGCACCTCGAGGGGCTCTCCAACCGCCTGGATGTCGAGTACCGCCTGACCCACCGCGACGGCAGCACCCGTTGGATGCATTGCCGCGGCCTCGCCCAGCGCGACTCCCAGGGCCGCCCCCACCGCCTCTCGGGTTTCCAGATCGACATCACCGAGCGCAAGCTGGCGGAACGGCACATCCTCAAGGACGCCTTCCGGGACTCCCTCACCGGGCTCCCGAACCGGGCCCTGTTCCTCGACCGGATCGACCGGGTTCTCCAACACCACAAGCGGTATCCCCTGGAGCATTTCTCGGTGATGAGCATCGAGCTTCGCCCCATGCTGCCGGGCGGCGCGACCGCCCACTGGGAGGCCCTCGAACCCGTCCTCGCCCTCGCCTCCCAGAACCTCGAGAAGGGCCTGCGGGCCTGCGACACCCTGGGCCGCATCGGCGGCAGCGAGTTCGCGGTCCTCTTAGGCCGGGTGCGGGATCCCCAGGACGCCGAGAAGGTCCTCGAACGCCTCCGGTTGGCCGCCGCCCACAGCTACCAACTCGACGGCCAGGAAGTCTACGTCTCGGTGGACGCCGGCACCGTCGAGGGAAACCCGGAGTTCCCCGACGCGCCCTCCATCCTCGAGTCGGCGAGGACGTCACGGCTGACGAAGTCCACGGGGACGGTCTCCCTTCCCAGCCGACGGATGAGCTCCGAGTTGGACCCCGAGAGCAAGAAGAAGCTCATCGCCCGGCTGGAGGAGGCCGTCCAACGGGAGGATTTCCGGGTCCAATACCTGCCCTGGGTCTCCCTGGAGGACGGCAAGTTGGCCGGGTTCGAGGCCCTGGTACGGTGGAAACGGGTCCTGGACGAACAGGTCATCGCGCCCGGCGAGTTCCTCAAGGTGGCCGAGGAATCCGGGCTCCTGAAGGCCATCGAGGCCCAGGTGCTCTCGGTGGCCTGCCGCAAGACCCAGGATTGGAACAAGCACTTCAAGCCCAACCCGCCCCTGCTGTTGAGCGTCAACATCGGCGGCCCCCACCTGGTCTCGGCCCAACTCGCCGAGGCGGTCCGCAAGGCCCTGGAGATCAGCGGCTTCCTGGCCCCTTCCCTCATCCTGGAGGCGTCGGAGATCGACCTGAAGCTCCACGGCGCCAAGGTCTCGGGCCCCATGGCCGCCCTCGCCAAGAGCGGCGTGCGTTGGGCCGTGGACAACTTCGGCATGGACGACGGCTTTCTCTCGACGCTCCAACGGCTGCCGGTGTCCTTCCTGAAGCTCGACCGCGAGGTGGTCTCGGGGGTCACCCAGGGCCGGGAGTCCGAGGAACGGGCCAAATCCCACGTGAGCCGGGCGCGCAACCTGATGATCCCCGTGGTGGCCGAGGGCATCGAGAACCGCGCCCAGATGGAAAAGATGCGCGAGTGGGGCTGCCAATACGCCCAAGGCTTTTACTTCTCCAGGCCCCTGGATGAAAGCGGAGCCTGGGGGCTCCTGACGGCGAAGCCCACATGGTGAGACCCGCCCCAGCCTCCCCGGACCCGGGCGGCGCCGCCCGGGCCTGGACCTTCACCTTCCTGGCCGCGGTCGGCATCTTGGTCACCTTCTTCCTCGCGTACCAGCAAAGGGCCCCCCTCGAATCGGCGCGCCTGGAGGTCCAACGGTCCACCGAGGCCGTGTCCTCGGTGGAGGCCATCGCCTCGCGGGTGGCGGAAGCCGAACGGTCCCGCTTCGCCTTCGGCCAGTCCGCCGACCCGGAACTCGTGAAGGAGGCCCGCGCCAGCCTCCAACAGGCCCTCGACGAGCGGGACCGCCTGTCACCCCATCTCCAGTCCTCGGCCGCCCAACGGCAACGCCTTGAGCTCCTGACCGGCCTCCTCCACGACGCCTTGGATCTCCGCCTGCCCGGGGAACCCGGGTCGCTGTTCCCAAGGGCCCAGGCGACCCCCGAACCCAAGGTTTCCGCCTCCCCCAAGCTTCCCAAGGGCCGGCGGGTCCCCAAGGTGAAAACGCCCCCCATCCCGGTTGAGCCGCCGGCCCCGACGCCCCTCCCCAAGGTCCGTGAATTGGGCGACCTGACGCGCGCGGTCCTCCGCGACCTGGTTCGGGACGAGACGCAGTCCCGCTCCTTGGCCCTCAGCACCCTCCAAGTGGAAACCCGGGCCACCGAACGCATCCTCGGGGCGGGCCTGGGGGTGTGCTTCCTCCTGGTGGGCGCCTCCTTTTTCACGGCCCGGTCGGGTTTCGAGGGGATGCGCCGGTCCCTCCGGACCCAAGTGGGGTTGGCCGCGGATTCCCTGGAGATGCTGCGGGCCGTGGACGACGGCCTAGCGGTCTTCAACCCCGACCAGGGGATCCTCACCGGGGTGAACGACCGCTTCCTGGACATGACGGGTTATCCACGGGGCCAATTGCTCACCGAGAACCCCCCGGTCCTCCTTCCCCTGGACGCCGACGCGCCGTCGGGCGACACCGCGCGGCTCATGCAAAAAGCCGTCAGGGACGGAGCTTCCTCAAGCCTCCTGCGGATCAAGGAAAGGACCGGCGGTGAGCGCGTGGTCCGGGTATCCTTCCGTCGGATCCAAGTGGGGGGGGACCTAAGGGTCCTGGGCGTCTTCACCGATGTCGGCGTGATGCGGTCCGAGCTTTTGGCGGCCGCCGCCGAACGGGACCGCCTCAAGGCGCTCTTCGGGCCCGCGGCGGCCCCCTGCATCCTGTTGGATCCGGTCACCAGCCGCGTGGTGGAAGCCACCCCCGCGGCCGGTGCCCTCTTCGGCTGCAGCCCCGAGACCCTGGTCGAGGGCGGGCTGGATCCCCTTTCCCCCGGCGCGCCCCCCTTCTCGCGCGAGGCCCTTCTCTCCCATTTCGAGCGGGCCATCAACCAGGAACCCCAAAGCTTCGAGTGGACCTCCCCCGACACCCATGGCCGCGTGGTGGACTTCCGGGTGGAGCTGCAGCGGATCGTCCTGGGCGAGGCCGACCTGCTTTTGGCCGTTCTCCAGGACACCCATGGCGAGCGCCGTCTCCATGAGCGCATCACCACCCTTGAGTCCGAACTCGGCGCGGCCGGAGCGAGGGAAAAGGCCCTCCAACACTCCTCCGTCGAGACCGCCAAACTCGTCCAGAAACTCCAAGCCGAGGTCTCGTCGGCCGCCGACCAGGAGGTGAAACGCAAGGAGGAATACCAAAGGCTCCGGGACGCCTCGAAGAAGGAGAAGGACCTGTTCGAACCCCTCCGGGCCGCCGCCGCCGGCACTCCCGGCATCCTCTTCGCGCTCGACGCCCTGGGCGTTTACCGCGTCCTGGAGGGCCGGGGATTGCTCAAGCTGGGCCTGGCCCCCGGGGAACTGGTCGGCAAGAACGCCTCGGAGACGCCCCGGGGCATCCCCCGGACCCCCGAGATCCTCAAGCGGGCCCTCGCGGGGGAACGGTTCAACGCCCGGGAGGAGATCGGCGGGCTTTGGTGGGAGATCCACCTGGCCCCTTTGGAGGACGCCCAAGGCAAGGCCGCGGGTTGCGCCGGGTCGGCCATTGAGGTGACCGAGCGCGAACGGGGCGCCCGCTCAACCCAGGAACGCCTCGAGAACCTCGTAGGCCTGTTGGACGCGTCCCCGGAGGCTTACCTCCTGACGGATCGGGAGGGCCTGGTGACCTTCGTGGGCGGTGGCGCGTTCCCCGGACTGGGGTTGGATCCCCATGAAACCCTCGGCAAACGCCTGGAAGAGATCACGCCGGAGCCCGGTGATTGGAAGGAAGCCATCGAAAAGTCGTCCCACCTGGGAAGCGCGCCGGTGGCCTGGCTCTCCGGCGGGGAATCCTTCAAGGGCCGTTTGATGGCGGTGAAGCGCGACGACCCCGGGGGCCCGGGGTTCCTCGCCGTCCTCTGGCCCTCAGGCCGCGAGATCCCTGATATTTCCCCCGAGAACTGGATCGGCGTGGCGGAAGCCGCGCCCGCGGGTTTGCTGTCCCTCACCCCCGAGGGACAAGTGGTGAAACTGAACGCCGAGGCGGCGCTTTTGCTGGGCCGACCCCTCGCGGAATGCCTGGGCAAGACCCTGCTGGACCTGGCCCCGGAGGCCTGGTGGGACGCCTGGCGCGCGATCCTGGAGAAGGCCCGCCAGGCGCCCGTCATCGATGAGCCCCTCAACCTCGCCCGCGTGGACGGCGGCGAGATCGAGCTGCTCGCGAGCCTCACCCCCCTGGGCCAACCCGGTCGGCCCGTTGGTTTGGTCCTGTTGATCCGGGACCTGGCCGTCCGCACCCGGGAGGAACAGGCCACCCGGAACTACCTGGCCCGGCTGGAGCAATCCCAGAAGGAAGTGCTTTCGGCGACCACTCCCGTGGTGGGACGCCTGATGGAGGACATTGAGAGGATCCGCCGCCACGCCGCCGGGTTGAAGGACCGGGCCGGGTGGGCCATCAACCCCGAGGGCCAGGAACACCTGGACCACCTCGACTCCTCGGCCCGGAACGCCACGGTACGTCTGGAGCGCTGGTTCGAGTACCAGTGGGTCCTGTCCCGGGAGCTCCATTGCGTGGCCCTGGACCTGTCCCTGGTGGCCCGCGAGACCTCCGAGGGCTTCTCCGAGCTGCGGCAGAAGACCAAGGCCACCTTCCAGATCGAGGACCTGCCCGTCGTGGAGGCCGATCCCGACTACCTCCGCATCATGTTCAAGCACCTCTTCGACAATTCGCTTAAGCACGCGCGGCCTGGTGTACCCCTCGAGATCGAGGTCCGGGGGCAGGTGATCCGCCCGCCCGAGAAGAGCCAATCGCCTGGTTGGTGCCAGATGGAGATCGAGGACAACGGCGTCGGGATGGACGAGGAGCGCCTGGAGGGGTTGTTCAAGCCGATCCCCCTGGGCGAGGAGATCACCCCGGGCGGCGCGGGCATGGGCCTGCTGGTGTGCCGCCGCATCCTGGAGCGCCACGGCGGCACCGTGTCGGCCAGGTCCGAGCCCGGGAAGGGCACCACGATCATTGTGGTCCTACCGCTGTTCCAAAAGAAGGCCTGATCACGGCCGGTTGAAGGCAGTCCCATCCTTTTGCGCGGTTAAATATCCCCTCTCAAAATGAACCATCAATGGGACAAGCGGTCTGCGGTCAGCTGTCGGCGACCAGCGAAAAACTCCCGATGGCTTCGTATTCGTGGTCTTTCGCCGAGAGCCGACCGCTGAGAGCTGACAGCCGCATTTAGTGCGCTTCCAGCCGGCTCTTCCCACCCCGATGCCCGGCGGGACGCCCCCACCCATGCCGAAAATCCACATGGATTGTCATGTTCGTGGCCAACTTCCCCCTCCCGGGGATATACTGCCTCCATCCCTTGAGGCTAGGCCCCTATGAATGAAACCCCGCCCGAAAACCGCCATCCACCCACGGCCCACCCGGGACCTCCAACCGAACTGGAGAGGTACATGCTGGCCGTGAAGGGGGCCAACGACGGGCTTTGGGATTGGGACCTCCTCACGAACAATCTGTTCCTATCGGCCCGTTGGCGGGAACTTCTGGGCCTGCCGGGCCAGGACATTTCGGGGACCCCCGACGAGTGGTTCCGCCACATCCACCCGGAAGACCGATTCTGGCTCTTGGAAAAGATCTCGGCCCACCAAAACCTCGACGCCCTTCCCTTCGCGCATGAGTCCCGGATGAAAAACCAGGAGGGGCACTACCGTTGGATGCGGTTCAAGGGGCAGACCCTCTGGGATGCGTCGGGCCGCGCCACCCGGATGGCCGGGTCCATGTCCGACGTCACCGAAATCCGCGACGCGGCGGAAACGCTCCAAAAAAGCTCCCTCTACGACACGCTCACCGGGCTCCCGAAGCCGGCGCTGTTCCTCGACCGGCTCAAGGTCGCGGTCGATCGTGCCCAACGGGGCGGAACGCCCCCCCCGGCGGTGATCCACCTCAACCTGGACCGGTTCCGCCTGGTCAACGAGGGCCTGGGTTCCCAAGCCGGGAACGAATTGCTGGTGGCCGTGGCGCGCCGCTTGGAGCACTGCGCCGGGCCGGGGGATACCGCCTCCCGTTTCGAGGGGGATGACTTCGCCCTCCTCCTGGAGGGGCTCGCGGAGCATCGGGAGGTCGTGAACGCCGCCGAACGGGTCCTCGGGGTCCTTTCCGCCCCCTTCAAGTACCAGGACCAGGAGATCCACTTGACCGCCAGCCTGGGCGTCGCCTGGGAAAAGGGCCAGGGAGATCCCCAACGGCTCAACGAAAACAGCCGGGACGCCCTCTACCGGGCCAAGGCCCTCGGCCGAAACCAATACCAGGTTTACGACCCCACCATGCGCCGGGACAGCCCTAAGCGGTTGAAAATGGAGACCGATCTCCATACCGCCCTCGATCGCGGGGAATTCGAACTGCATTACCAACCGATCGTTTCCCTCCGGAAGGGCCGGATCACCGGGTTCGAGGCCCTGGTCCGTTGGCGCCATCCGGTCCGGGGTCTGGTGCCGCCGTTGGATTTCATCCCCCTGGCGGAGGATACGGGCCTCATCGTCCCCTTGGGTCAGTGGATCCTGGAGGAGGGCTGCCGTCAGCTCGGGAGGTGGACCCACCGCCAAGGGGAACAGCCCCCCCTCACCATGAGCCTGAACCTTTCGGGACGCCAAATGACCCAGCCCGGTTGGGCGGACCGGTTGATGGAGACCATCCACCGCCAAAGCGTCTCCCCCGGCCAGGTCTCACTGGAAATCACCGAATCGGACGCCATGAACGATCCCGATTCGTTCTTGGGCGACCTCCAACAACTCCGCGCCTTTGGCTGCCGGTTCTCGCTCGACGACTTCGGGACGGGCTATTCTTCCCTGAGCCGCCTCCATAAGTTCCCCTTGGATTGCCTGAAGGTGGACAAATCCTTCGTCCAGAACATGGATCGGGACGGCGAAAAGGCCGAGATCGTCCGGACCATCCTGTCGTTGGCCGGGAACCTGAAATTGGAGGTCGTAGCCGAGGGGATCGAGACGAAGGGTGAGTTGGAACTGCTCAGGAGGATGGGCTGTTCCCAGGGCCAGGGTTATTTTTTCTCAAAGCCCCTCCCGGCCGACGAGGCGGAGGCCCTCTGGTTGAAAGCCCCGTCTTGGTAAGGCTGGCTTCTCCATATAATCCAAGGTGAGCGACTATCCCTGTCCGCTCCGGCTCCCGGTCGCGGGAAAGCTCAAAGAATGAAATGCGCCCTTACTCTTCACCGCCCAAAATATATAATACTTAAAGTCACATAAATTAAATTTTTAATCGTTCGCCCTCAAGGTGTCCACGGTTTAAGCAACTGAATCGTTACTTTGTCTTTATCCGATCCGGGCCCCCGTCTTGGACAGTTTCAGGCTTTGCCCAGATAAACCGGCACAATCGGTTTTTCAACAACTTTGCCTCCTTGCCAACCGACTTGATATGCCCGGCCCAATGGACGTGATGAAACGATCTTGGCGATCGATCCGTCGATGAAATGGATCGCTACGCCGTCATCGGCCGCATAACCGCTCTTGATCTTTTTTTCCCTTAAAAGCTTATGGTAAGAGGGCCGCCTGTCCTTCTCCCCATCGTAATGCGGGCAGTTGCTTCCCGTTAAAAAGCCCAGGCATTTTAATGGCGCAAGCTTCCCCGGATACGAATCGGTCACGCCTTCCTCAAACCAGCAAATGGATCCGGCGCTGACGCCGGAAAGGACGACGCCTCCATCCAACGCTTTTTTCATTATCTTGTCCAAGCCCCACGCCTTCCAAAGCAAAAGGAGGTTTCGCGTATTGCCCCCGCCAACATAGATGATGTCCTTTTCCAGGACAAAAGATTCCAAGTTGCCTTTAGGAGGCTTGAATAACGACAAATAGGAGGGTTCACATTTAAAATTCCCGAAAAGCCTTAAAAATTTTTGGCTGTTATACGACGGATCGCCGCTTGCAGTACCCACAAAACAAATCTTCGGCTTTTTCTTCGGCGACTGTCCCAGAATATATTGATCCAACAAAGGATTATGAGGCTCCATCAGAAAACCGCCACCGCCCATACAAATGATTTGTTTTCTGCCTTTTTTCATACTCATGCGGTTCTTCCTTAAGCCCTAATCTCCGTGGCTCTGTGGTGGAATTGGGTTCAGATCCGCCTTTAATGCGCCTCCAGCCAGCTCTTCCCCGCCCCCACATCAACCTTCAAAGGCACCTTCAGCTCCATCGCCCCCTCCATTTCCTTCCGGATCAGCTTCGTGACGTCCTCCAACTCGCCCTTCGGGGCCTCAAACACCAGTTCGTCGTGCACCTGGAGCAGCATGGCCGTCTTGAAGCCCTTCGCGGGGAGCTTCTCGTGGAGGCGCACCATGGCCACCTTGATGAGGTCGGCGGCCGTGCCCTGGATCGGGGTGTTGACCGCCATGTGCTCGGCGTTCACGCGGAGCCCCATGTTGGCGGAATGCATCTCCGGCAGCGGGCGCTTCCGACCCAGGAGCGTCGTGACGAAGCCTTTGGCCCTCGCCTGCTCGACTTGGGACTCGGTGTAGGCCCGGATGCCGGGGTACTGGGCGAAGTAGTCCTCGATGAACTTCTTGGCCTCGGCCAGGGATACGCCGTTCTCCCGGGCCAGGCGCTGGGGGCCCATGCCGTAGATCACCCCGAAGTTGATGGTCTTGGCCTGGTTGCGCTGGGTCTTGGTCACTTGGTCCAGCGGCACCCCGAAGATGCGGCTGGCCGTGGTGGCGTGGACGTCCTCGTCCCGCCGGAAGGTCTCAATCAGGGCCGGGTCCCCCGAGAGGTGGGCCAAAACCCGGAGTTCCACCTGGGAATAGTCCGCGGACAGGAGCAGGTGCTTGTTGTCGCCCGGCACGAAGGCGCCCCGGATCTTCCGGCCGAACTCGGTGCGGATCGGGATGTTCTGGAGGTTCGGGTCCGTGGAGGACAGGCGGCCCGTGGCGGCCACGGCCTGGTTGAAGGACGTGTGGACCCGTCCGTCGGTGGGGTGCACCAGGGTGGGCAAGACGTCGAGGTAGGTGTTTTTGAGTTTGGAGAGCTGGCGGTAATCCAGCATGAAGTCGGCGATGGGGACGCCCTTGAGCAGTTCCAAGGCGTCCACGTCGGTGGAATAGCCTGTTTTCGTCTTCTTGACCTTGGTCCCGCCGATCTTCTGGACCTGCATCTTGTCGAACAGGATCTTGCCGAGCTGTTGGGGCGACCCGATGTTGAACTCCTCCCCCGCGGCCTCATAGATCCTCTTCGTCAGCTTTTCCAGCTCCTTCCCGGCGGATTTGGACAGGTCCCCCAAGAGTTCCACGTCGATGGCGATGCCCTTACGCTCCATGGCCTCCAGCACCAGCACCAGGGGTCTTTCCACATCCTCGTAAAGTTTCTCCACCCCTTCCCGCTTCAGGCGGGGGGCGAACAAGGTGTGGAGCCTGAGGGTGAAATCCGCGTCCTCGCAGGCGTAGTTCGTGATCGCCTCCATAGGCACCTCGGCCATGGAGATCTGCTTCTGCCCCTTCCCGATCAGGTCCTCCGTGGGGATCTTGGTGTGGTGGAAATACTTGAGGGATAGGGCGTCGAGGTTGTGTTGGCGGAACGACGCGTCCAGCAGGTAGCTTTCCACCATGGTGTCGAAGGCGAAACCCTCCGGCTCGATCCCCTGGGTGCGGAAGACCGCCCAGTCATATTTGCTGTTCTGGCCCCCCTTCAGGACCTTCGGGTCCTCCAGGAAAGGTTTGAGGAGCGACAGGATTTTTTTCTTCGAAAGATCCTGGTTGAAGGGGATGTAGACCGCTTCCCGGTCCTTCCAAGCCAAGGAAACCCCCACGAGTTCGGCGGAGAGGGGGTCCAAACCCGTGGTCTCGGTGTCGACCGCCGTCAGGCCGGCCTTTTTTGCTTCCTTCAGCGCCTTTTCAATCTCGGCCTCGGTCAACAGGGCCTTGTACATACCGGCGGGCGCCTGAAGTTTCAACCCCGGTTGGGGATCCTCGCTGGGTTTCGGCGGGGGGGGAGCCCCTTGGGATTCCAACTCGAACTTCGACTCGTCCTTCTGGGCCGGTTTCTGCCGGCTGTGCCAACCCTGTTTGGGTGACTCGTTCACCGGGACGGCCTCGGCGCCCCCCAACTTCTTGGCGTAGGATTCCACCCGGCCCATCATCCGGTGGAACTCCAATTCGGCGAACAGTCCCTTCACCCGGTCGAAGTCCGGGGCGTGTCGGACGAGGTCCCGGGGTTGGGCCTTCACCGGGCAGTCCAGCTTGATGGTCACCAGCTCCCGGGACATCTCGGCCATCTTCCAGTTTTCGGCCAGATTTTCCCGGAGCTTTTCCTTGGGGATTTTACCGATGTTTTTCTTGAGGTTCGCGAGGGATCCGAATTCTTGGATGAGGGCTTGGGCCGTCTTTTCCCCGATCCCCGGCACGCCGGGCACGTTGTCCGAGGCGTCCCCCATGAGGGACAGGACGTCGATCACTTGGTCGGGCCGGACCCCGAACTTCGCCAATACCCCGGACTCGTCCACCACCATGTAATCGTCCGGCTTGCGGGGGTTGTACATCTTGACCGAGGGGCCGATCAACTGCATGAAGTCCTTGTCGCCCGAGACGATGTAGGAATCCAGCTTATCCCCCCGGGCGCGGTCCACCAGGGTGCCGATGACGTCGTCGGCCTCGAAGCCCGGAAGGGCCAGCTTCGGAAGCCCCAGGGCCTCGACCAACTGGTCCACGTAGGGGAGGGACTCCGCCATGTCCTCGGGCATCTTTTCCCGGGTGGCCTTGTAGGCGGGGTATTGCTTGTGCCGGAAGGTGGGTTCCTTGGTGTCGAACACCACGGCGAAATACTCGGGGTTTTCCTTCTCCAAAAGCCAAAGAAGGATGTTGCAGAATCCGAACACCGCGGAGGTGTTGAGGCCGTTGGAATTCACCAGGGGGTTCTTGATGAAGCCGAAATAGGCCCGGTAGGCCACCGCCGCGCCGTCGAGAAGGAACAACCTGGGCTTCGCCAAGGGAACCTCGAAAGGGAAATGTGAACCAAGAATGTACCAGGAGTTTAAGGGCTAGGCCACGACAAAAGCCACAGATGTTCATGGGGTAAACGTAAAACAAGCCTTCCGCCACCGATGAACACGGATGAACTTGGATGAAGACAAGCAAACGGAAAGGCCATTATCCGCCAGCGATAAACGAATATGGAGTCATAAGTCAAGCAAGGCCCTTAGCCGCCGGCGAACGCGGATAAACTTGGATAATGGCCACCAATTTCAGAACATCAAATGTCCCGCCCAGGCGTCTCAGGCAACCAATCCTTATTGCGTGATATCCGCTTTATTTCGACCCGAGGTTTGCCGAAATTCAACAGGAGGCATGTTTTGAAACCGGTCGCCCTCAAGTAGTTAAGACATTGGGCGAAGCGGACGTTGTCCAAGTCCTTCGCCCCTTCAATTCCACCAAAACCGCACCTTCAACCACGAGGTCCGCGTAATAGTCCCCCATCACAACCCCGTCATAGATCACCTGGATCCCCGCCTGCTGTTGGACGTTAAATCCCATTTTTCGGATTTCATGGGCTAGCGCGTTTTCATAAACCTTCTCAAGAAAACCCGCGCCAAGTACATTGGAAACCACATAAGCACATCCGATAATGGCTTCGGTCACATCATCCAAAGCGAGTTGTTTTTCCGGCTCTTTTTCCATACCTAATCCTGGTTCACCCGAATCCACCAAAGGCTTCATGACGTTTATCTAAAGAGGGTGCTTTTCAGTCCTTTGACGATTCCCTTATCCAAGTTCATCCGTGTTCATCGGTGGCTCAAAGGCCTTTTGCTTGGTTTGTTCGTTTGCATCGTTGCAACCCCATCCGCTCGTATTTTGCCTCGATTCATTCCTGGATGTATAACAAAAAGGCCCGTCCCTTTTGGGGGACGGGCCTCTGGAAATCCTCGCTTAAGCGGGGATGCCGTATTTCGCCTTGGCTTCCGTGGTCATGTTCTCGATGTCCTCCATCAGCAGGCGGCCGCGGGTGCCGGCCACCCGGCGGATCTCGGCGTCGAGGGTGGTCTTCAAACGGCCCTTGAGCATATCGGCGATCTTCCGGGGGGCGTAAACGTAAACGTCCACGCCGTCGTTCTTGTAGGCCGTGTAGTCGATCCGGACGACGGCGTTGGGGGCCAGGCGTTTGACCTCAGCCTCCATCTTTTTTCCGACTTGTTCAGCTCCGGTCATGGGCACGAGTGACTCCTTCAGGGAGGGTTCCCTCAAAAAACGATATCCGGCGGCTTTAATCTACCAAATCGCGCAGGGTTGTCAATAAAGCCGGGAGGGCGGGGACTATCCTTAAAAACTTTGACAAAAATTTCAAGTCCCCTTCAACAAGTAGGGACGGATAAAAACGCTTTTCAGTAGGACTATTTCAAGCCGGCCCGACGAAACAGGCCCAGGATCCGATCCAGATCGTCCAAGGAATAATAATCCAAGCAAATGGTCCCCTTGTGTTTTCCCTTCGACTGAACCACCACCTTGGTCTTCAGCCAATGGCGCAGGTCCTCCTCAAGTTTCACCACATTGGGATCCTTGGCCTTGCCGGAACCCTTGGCCTTGCGGCCGGATCCCTTCGCCCCTTGGCCAAGCCGTTCGGCGTCCCGGACGGAAAGTTCCATGTTGACGATGCGGTCCGCCAGCCGTTTTTGTTCCTGGGGGGAGGCCACCGCGGCGATCGCCCTCGCGTGCCCAGCGGTCAATTTCCCGGACGACAGGAGGGCCCGCACCTCAGGGGCCAGTCCCAACAGCCGGAGGGCGTTGGCCACCGTGGCCCGGTTCTTCCCGACCTTCTGGGCGATCTGGTCCTGGGTCAGGCTGAATTCGGCCTTGAGGCGCTGGTAACCCTCGGCCTCGTCGAGGGGATCCAGGTCGCTGCGCTGGAGGTTCTCGATCAGGGCCAATTCCAGGGACTCGACATCGGCGGCTTGGACTTCCATGGCGGGGATCGTCAGGAGGCCGAGCTTTTGGCTGGCCCGGAAACGCCGTTCCCCGGCGATCAATTCCCAACCGTCGCCCTTCTTCCGGACCAGGATGGGCTGGAGGATTCCCCTCTCCCGGATCGAGTCCACCAGCTCCTGGAGCTCCTCGCTCCGGAAGTTCTTGCGGGGCTGGAAGGGGTTCGGGCGGATCTTCCCCAAGGGGATCTGTTGGGCCGATCCACGGCGTTCCTCGAGCACCTTGCGGGGAATAAGGGATTCCAGGCCACGGCCGAGGGCTTTTTTGGAGCTCATGGGAGACTTTCCTTCAAAGAGGTTGGGCGTCAAGCGCGGGACACCAATTCCTTCGTCAAGTTGAGGTAGGCCTGGGCCCCCGTGGACCGGATGTCGTAGAGGATCACCGGCTTGCCGTGGGAAGGGGCCTCGGAAAGCTGGACGTTTCTCGGGATGACCGTATCGTACACCCGATCCCCGAAGAACTTCCTTACTTCCTCCGCCACCTGGACCGACAACCTTGTCCGGGAGTCGAACATGGTGAGCACGGCCCCCTCCAGGTGGAGGCGGGGGTTCAAGCCCTCCCGGACCCGTTCCACCGTTTCCATGAGGGAGCTCAGGCCCTCCAGGGCGTAATACTCGGTCTGGACCGGAACCAGGACCGAATGGGCGGCCGTCAGGGCGTTGACCGTCAGGAGGCCCAAGGAGGGTGGGCAATCGATGAGGATGTAATCGTAATGGCCCAACACCGGCTCCAACACGTTCTTGAGTCGGAACGCCCGGTCGGTCTCCCCCACCAGTTCCACTTCGATGCCGATGAGGTCGCTGTTGGAGGCCACGCAATCGAGGTTCGGCATGGCGGTTTTCTTCAGGGCCTCCGACAGGGAAGCCTCCCCCCGGAGCACGTGGTAAAGATTGGGGCCCTCGGCGTGCTTGTCCAGCCCCACGCCCGAGGAGGAGTTGCCTTGGGGGTCCATGTCGATCAGCAGGGTCTTTTTCTCGATGGCGGCCAGGCACGAGGCCAGGTTGATGGCCGTCGTGGTCTTGCCGACCCCGCCCTTTTGGTTGGTCACGCAGATAATCTTGCCCAACGGAACACCACCGCTTTTTTAAACCGTTTAAACCACAACGGTTGCAACCAAAGACGCACACCGATTCACACCGATCCAACCCGCTGGATTTTTCTCTTCATCCAATGCATCCGTGCGCATCCGTGGTTCCCCTGGTCGTAGGGAATCTTCTTTCCGCTTAGCCCCGACTCAATGCTTGGATCTTTTCTTTTTCTTGGCCTGTCGTTCGATCAACGCCTCGGTGTCGGCCACGTTCTGGGCGGCCTTCTGGTAGGTCGGGTCCAACTCATAGGCCTTCTGGAACTGCGTCAGGGCTTCCGGGTCCTTGCCCTTATGCAGGAGGACCACCCCCAGGTTGTTGTGGGCCACCGCGTGGTCCGGGTCGGCCTCCAGGGCCTTCCGGAGCTGGGCCTCCGCCTCGTCCCACTTCCCCACCCGAAGGTAGGCCAGCCCCAGGTTGTTGTACACCCAAGCCGAGTCGGGTTTCAGCTCCAGGGCGCGTTCGTAGTTCTTGATGGCCTGGTCATATTCCCCCTTGTCGACGTAGACCGTCCCCAAGAGGTTGTAAAGGAAGCCCTCGTTGGGGTTGAGGCGAACCGCCTCCAGGGCGGAAGCCAGGGCCTGCTCGAACATGCCTTCCTTTTGGTAAAGCTTGGCGAGGTCCACGTAGGCCTGGGGATGCCGGCTGTCGAGGTTGATGACTCCCTCAAATTCCTGGATGGCGTCCTGGTTCTTCCCCTGGTCCCGGTAGACCTGTCCCAAACCGTAATGGGCCTGGACATGGGCGGGATTGGCCGCGATGGCCTCCTGGAACTTCGCCTCGGCGTCCGGCAGGTCACCCGCCTCGTAGAACTTCCAACCGTCCGTATAGGCGTCCTGGGCCGCGCCCGGCTGGGTATGCCGAGGCCCGCAGCCGGCCGCGAGGGCGAGGCAAAGGACGAGGATCGATGTTCGGGTTCCTGTCATGGGCCCAACTATAACACAAAGGGTTTTTGCGGAAGGAGAAGGAGAACGGGGAAATTGCCGGCGCAAACCCGCTTAAAAAGCGCGCCCTCGTCCCGTCAGTCCTTGGGCAGGGCTCCGGATTTCTCGAACTTCACCGGTTTCAGGAGAAAAGCGAGGTAAGCCACGACGCTCACCAGGAGGGTCCCGACGAAGAACAACAGCATCGAAAAGGCCAGGGCCTCGGTCCGTCCGTGGTTTTCCAGGCCGAAGAGGATGATCAAGGTGACTTCCCGGGTTCCCATACCCGCGAAGGTCACCAGGGAGGAGATGTTGACCACCGCGACGCAAAAAGCCAGGTAGAGCACGCCGATGTCGATGTTGAGCGCCCGCCCCAGGAAACCACAGGCCCCGAAAAAGCTCACATAGGATAGGACCGTGAGGAAAATGGGCCAGAGGAGGGAGGGGCGGTAGAAGGCCTCCATCCCCTTGTGGAAGTCGCGAAAGGCCTGGTCCGCGTGGCCCTTGAACCGTTCCCCCAGGACCCGCTGGAAGAGGGTCTTCATCAACCACTCGCCGGTCGTCTTGTGGAACGCGAAAAAGGTGACCAGCAGTAGGATGCCGAAGAAGGCCCAGACCCCGTGGACCATCTCCGGGTGATCCGGGATCGGGTGGAGGAGGAGTCCTAGGCAGCCGAGGATCAGGAGGATATAGAGGTCAAAAACCCGGTCCACCAGGACGCTCGACATGCCTAAGCCGAAGCCCATCTGGCGGTCGCGTTTGAGGTACAAAACCTTCATGAAGTCCCCAGCGCGTCCAGGGGTCACGGTGCCCCAAAAAAGGCTCCCCAGGTAGATGAGGAAACAGTCCCAGACGGGGTACGCCACGCCCTGCATCTTCAGCAGGAAACTCCAGCGGATCCCCTTGAGGAACACCATGACGATGAATAGGCCGAAGGCGACTGAGGTCCATCCCCACTGGGTCTGCTTGAGGTTTTCCCAGGTTTCGGCCAGGTTGACGTTGCGAAGGACCAGCGCGAAAAGGCCGATCCCGAAGATGGCGGGGAGCCAGCGTTTCATACGGAGAAAACTCCTGGGCGTGGTGGAGGCGGCGGATGGATTATATACCCAAACCACGCGCCCAGGATGTCAGACCCGGAGCATCTTGAGGCCCGCGCGGGCCTTCCGGAAGAGGTCCAGCGGGGAATGGACCGAGGCGTTCTTCATCAAGACCTTCGGGCGAAGATAGAAGGACTTGTAGGCGTACTTCAGCAGGTCCACCAACTCGTCCCGGGTCATGTACTCCTCCCAAAGCCTGGGGATGAAGTCGGGCCGGGGGTCCGCGGCGAACTCGGCCCAATAATCCTTCTCGTACCGCCCCTCCTCCAGGGCCTTGTAATAGATGGCGGTGGCCGGGAAAGGCGTCAACACCGAGAAGTGCACGAAGTCGGGGTCCAGTTCCTTGGCGAACTCGATGGTCTTGAGCGCCGTGGGGCGGTCCTCCCCCGGGTTGCCGATCATGAAATAGGCCAGGGTCTTCATGCCGTGGGCCCGCGTCAGCTTGAAGATCTTCCGGACCTGGTTCAGGTCCAGGTCCTTGAGGAGCGTGGCGAGGATGGCCTCATCCGCCGATTCCACGCCGTAATGGATTCGGTCGCAGCCCGCGCTCTTGAGGGCGATGAGCATTTCCTCGTCCATTCGGTCCGCCCGGGCCCGGATGTCGAAGGACAGGTCGAGTTTCCGTTTCTTGATCTCATCGCAGATCTCGAAAACCCGCTTGCGGTTCACGTTGAAGGTGTCGTCGTAGAGGAAGAACTCGTGGATGCCCAGCTTCAGGCAGGTTTCCATTTCGTTCACCACCGTGAGGGCCGAATGGCTCCGGAAGCGGCGGCCCATGGTGGGCCGGTCGCAGAACAGGCAACGGTAGGGGCAACCCCGGCTGGTGAACATGGTGGTGATGGGGTTGCGCTTGGCCAGGATGGAATAGTACTTGTCCACCGGGGTCAGGTGCCGGGCCGGGAAGGGCAGGGCGTCCAGGTTCTCGATGGGGGGGGCCGGGGGGTTGTCCAGGATCTTGCCCGTGGCTTCGTCCCGCCAGCATAACCCCGCCACCTGGTTGAAAGGCAGGAGCCCTTCCAGGGCGGAGAGGAGCTGGGCGAACCCCACTTCCCCCTCGCCTTTGACCGCGAAATCGACCGAGGGGATCCGCAGGGTTTCCCGGGCGTAGATGTGCACATGGGGTCCCCCCATCACCACCCGGCAGGAGGGCTTCGCCCGCTTTACCGCGTCGGCGACCATCCGCGCGTCGATGATCGTGAAGGTGAGGGCCTGGATTCCCACCACGTCGGGGTCCTCAGCGCGGATGCGCGCCTCCAAACCCGCGTGGCCCAACTCCTCCACCTGGCAATCCAAGACCCGGATCTGGTGGCTCGTCTTGGCTTCGGCGTAACCCGCCACGTACAAGAGGCCTAGGGGCGGGTTGTAGCCTCGCTCCTCGTCCACCACCGCGGGAATGTTGGTGGTGATCATGTGCTCGCTGGGGGGGTTGATCAGCAGGACTTTCATCGGTGCCTCGGGGTCGCGCGGTCGGTTGGGGGAACGCCTTCATTATGGATCAAGCGTCCCGGGGGATGCCAGGGGGCCTGGGTCCGGGGCCCCTTCCGCGGGCCCAATGAAAAGCGCTTCGAAGGTCGGCCCAAAGACCCTTAGCGGTTCCGTTTCACCATCAGGTCGGCCAACAGCCCCAAGGCGGCGACCTGGAGGCCCGCGACGGTCATCAGGGTGGTGGCGTCCGAGATGCCGTGTTCCACCACAAGTTTTTCGATTCCGATTCCCACCCCGACGAGGAACAGGAGGCCGCCCAGCGGGATGAAGAATTTCAGGGGCTTGAAGTACATCACGGTCCGGAGGACCAACGAGAAGAAATTGGCCGTATCCCGGATGGGCCGGATCTTGGAATCGCCGACCCTCGGCCGGTAATCCACGGGCAGGTATTTCACCACGAAGCCGTGGCATTCCAGGGACAGGGTCAAAGTGGTGGTGAAGGAGAACCGGTTGGGCATCAGGCCCTGGAACCGCTCATAAGCGTCGCGACGGAACACCCGGAGGCCTGAGTTGAGGTCCGGGATCGTCCGCTCGGAAAGGTACTCGGCCCAGCGCTTCAGGAGCCACTTGGCGGGTTTCCTCAGGGCCGGGATCGCGGCGTCGGCTCGGGTCCGGGCCCCCACCACCATATCGGCCTCCCCCATGGCCCTCACGAGCTTCGGGAGGTCCTCCGGAAGGTAGCTCCCGTCGGCGTCCACCATGGCCAGCAGGTTCCCTTGGGCGGCCCGGTAACCGGCCTTCAGGGAGGCCCCATAGCCCCTGTTCTCCCCTTGGGAGAGGACCCTCGCGCCGGCGGCGCGGGCCGCCCGCGCGGTCCCGTCCGAACTTCCGTCATCCACCACCAAGATCTCATGGGCGATCTTGGCTCCCCGGAGGGCCTTTTGGGCCCGACGCACGATGTCGGCCACTGCGCCTTCTTCGTTGTAAGCCGGGATCACGAGGGACAACAGGGCTCGTGGAGGCGTCATTTCAAGCCCACTTGGGTTTCCACGTAACGGCTTCTCCCCTCGGGCAATTTCACCGTCACGCGAAGCCGGTAGGTCCCGGGGGTCACCCAGGGCGAGAAGGGGATCATCCCGGAGAAATACCACCGTTTGTGGGCCTCGTCCTTCCGGAAGATCGCTTCAGGGGAACCCATCACCTTGACCCGTCCGATGACCTCCACCGCGTCCAGGGGGGCGTCGACCGTCACAACAGCCCGAAGCCCACGGACCAAGGGTTGGGGTTGGACATCCATCGTCATGGTCTCATCAAGGATGGGCCCTCCCCCGCAGCCGACCAGCAGGAGGAGGGACAAGAGGGCGAGATGCCTGGATCTCATGGACTGGCCTTTCAGGGGAACCTTAACCGGGTCTCGTTAAAAAAACGGCGAAGGACCCTCGTGTCGGACGACCGGAGGATCCCCCGCCAGGGGAACTCGACTCAATCCCGGTGAACCGGGTGATCTCTTGGACGAAACTACTTCTTGCCGGCCGGGGCGGGCGCCGCCGCAGCGGCCGGAACCGTCTTGGCGGCGGGTGCCGCTGCGGCCGCGGTTTTCGCCGCGTGGTACTTCTTGGCGGCTTCCATGGCTCGGATGCGGGCCACCTTTTCGCGGATGTCCTGGGCCTCATCGGCGTGGAGGAACACATTGGCCTTCAGGAACATCGTCTCCGAGAGGTTGCGCCCCACCGAGAAGCACACATAAGCCGGCAACACCACCGCCAGGGCCACCAGGGCCAGGAGCCAAAGGGCGTTGGCGGTCGTGGCCATCTGGAAGGCGGGCTTGGGGGTCACGGTGAAGACCAGCAGGAATCCCATGATCACCAGGAGCACCACCAGGATGCCGCCCAGGATGCGCGAAGTGTCGCGGATTCGGGTGAAGGATTCCTCGAAGTCCTTGGCCTGTTCCTTGAGGGGCCGGCCGCCGGACTCGGCGGCTTCCCGCCAGTTCTGGTCCCAGGACAGGATCTTGTGCTTGAGGAAAGTCCCGGCCACCAGGATCACGAACGTCACGAACCACGTCAGGGCCGCAATCGTCAGGTAAGCCCACGCGGTCTGGGTCACTTCGATGCCCATGTCACACCCTCATTCCAAAAAGGATGACGCCCCGGATTCAGGGTCGTCCCATCAACGTCCCGGGCCGAAACCCGAAGCCGTTTCCCGTCCCAACCATCCCGGACCCCCGGGAACCTACGATTGGATCAACTGGATCGTCGTATCGAACATCTCCAAGAGCCTCTGCTTGACCTCGGACCAGGGCTGGCCCCCGTCGCCGGACTGCTTGGCCTGTTGCCAGGCCATCACCAACGCCGAAAGCGCCTGGTCGCCGTCGGAGATCATCGTCAACCTCACGGCCAACCGGCGGTTCTGTTCCTCTTCCTGCAGCTCTTCCCGGGCTTGTTGGACGATCTGGGTCATCTTGGCCGGGTCCGATTGTTCCTGCCTCAAGGCTTCCCGAAGTTCGGTTTCGACCTTTTGCCGGATCGTGGTCTCCAGCATCTTGAGGAGCTCGTTTTGGTCGCCGCTGAGCGGGATCCCCGAGGCGATGGAAAGCATTTCAGGGGTCGCCGCAGCCTCTTTGGGCCCCGAGGCGTTCCAATCCTCCTCGGTGGCCAGTTCGGTCTTAATGCCCTTCGAGGACCCGAAAATGGTCGAGGTGAACTCCTCAAGCTTATCGTGGTAGACCTTGAGGCCTATTTCCATTTCCTTGAGGTCTTCGGCGTTTTTCGCGAAAACCACCAGGTTGTACTTGGTCATTTCCTTGGGGCGGCCCAGCTTGATGTGGTTATAAAACCGAAGCTCCCGGACCTTGGCCAGGTTCAAGAACGCTTCCCACTTGTTATGAAGATCGGCTTCGGTGCCCATGGGGTCTCCGTCCGGATTTCGGGTCTCGACCGATCACAAGGCGTCCGGGGAAATCCCCCGGAGGACGTCGGTTGAAAAGCGATTTAGGCCTGACCTTCATTCCGCAACCGCCGCAAGACCCGGGGGATCTCCGGGAGCAGGTCGCCCGCCAGGACCCCGTCCAGGCCCAATTTCTTGGAGGCCCGCTCACCCGCGAGTCCATGGACATAGACCCCGACCGCCGCCGCGTCAAAGGGCGACAACCGCTGGGCCAACAACCCCCCCAGGATGCCGGACAGGACGTCGCCAGTCCCGGCGGTGCCCAAGGCCCGGTTCCCCGTCGGGTTGATCCGCACTTCCCCGGAAGGGGACGCCACGACCGTCCAAGGGCCCTTCAAGATGGCCGTCACATTATATTCCCGGGCAATTTGCTTCGCAACGGCGAGGCGACGTGATTCCACGTCCGGAATGGTGGTTTTCAGCAACCCGGCGGCTTCCCCGGGGTGTGGTGTCACGATCACGGGGGCCCGGGCCGCGCGGAAGACGTCGGTTTGGCCCCCCAACAGGTTGAGGGCGTCGGCGTCCACCACCATAGGGGCGGTCAATTTGAGGACCAATTCCTTCATCAAGGTTCCGGTCTCATGGTGCCGTCCCACGCCGGGTCCCAGGACCACGGCGTTCACCTTGGCGGCCAGGGACAGGATCCGGCCCAGGGCCTTGGAGGATAGGAAGCCGCCCGGCACTTCCGGCACCGGCGCCGTCATGGGCTCGGTCAGTTTGACCTCGAGGATGGCGTTCAGGCTCTCCGCGCAGGCCACCGTCACCAGTCCGGCCCCGACCCGTTGCGCGCCCAAGGCCGACAGAGTCGCGGCGCCCGTCAACCCGGTCGCCCCCGCCACCAGGACCACCCTTCCCCGGGTCCCCTTATGGGTCTGGCCGTCGAACTTGGGGAGGCAACGCCGGACGGTTTCCGCGTCGAGGAGTTCCATCTTGATCGCCGGGTCTTCAAGAAGCTCCTGGGGGAAGCCGATCTCCGCCACGCTCCAAGACCCGACATAGGGCCTTCCCGCCGCGGTGAAAAACCCGGCCTTCGGGAGGCCGAAGGTCACCGTCTTTCGGGCCTTCACCGCCTCCCCCCGCGCCTCCCCGGTATCCGCATCGAGGCCCGAGGGGATGTCCACCGCCACGATCGGCTTTCCGGAGGCGTTCATCAACCGGATGAGGTCGCGGTCCATTCCCGTCACCGCCCGGGAGAGGCCCGTGCCGAACAAGGCGTCCACCACCAGGTCGCATTCCCCCAGGACTCCCGGAACCTGTTTGAGCGATCCCTCGTCCCGGAGGGGAATGACCGGCACCTTGGCCGCCTTGGCCTTGGCGTACTGTTTGGCGGTCTCGCCCTCCAATTCGCCCGGATCGGCGCGGAGCAGGACCACGACCGAGGCTTTCTTTTTGCGGAGGAGCCTGGCGGCCGCCAACCCGTCGCCGCCGTTGTTGCCCTTTCCGCAGACGAGACCCACCGTCCGTTTCGCCCAAGTTCCCGGGAATTCGTCGAGGGCCTCCACGACGGCCGCCGCGGCGGACTCCATCAGGTGTTCCACGGTGAGGCCGTGTTTCTCCACGGCCAGCCGGTCCATGCGCCTCATGTCCTCCGCCAGGGCGATCTTCAACGCTTCCTCCCGTTTCCGGGAGCGGGGTCGTCTTGGAGCGCCCGGTAGGTCACGGTCTCGAAATACTGGGCGTCGGCGCGCCGCGAAGCCGCTTCGGCCCGGTTCTGGAGTTGGGGATCCATCATGAGGTCCGTCAAAAGCGGAAGCAGGCTGGACTGGTCCCTCCGGATGATTTCCAACCGGTGGTTCCGGAAGAGGGCTTCCTCCAAGCGGTTCAGCCGGGGCGTGTAGAGGGTGTGGAACACCAGGAGGTCCCCTTGATGGAGGCGTTCCCCCCCGGGATTCCAGATCCGGACATTGTGCCCGGACCAATATTCCGTCTTGAACTGCTCGTCCGTGTAGATCACGGCTTCGGCCGGCATCAATCGGAGGTATTCGGCGTTCCGCTTCAAGTCCCCAAAGGCGTCCCGCTGGACGACCAAGACCGCCACGGAAAACACCATGAGGTACATCAGGACCAGGCTCGCCAAAGTGTTGCGCCTCCACATACCGCCCCAGGCTCCGTGATGGTTTTCCCAGGTTTGGGTCCAGGTCTCGAACTTCAGGGCCGCCAGGATGCAGACCCCCGGAAGGAACGGAAGCAGGTGGCGGTCCTGGTAGTTGGTGGGGATCATCTTGAGCGCCAGGAGTAAGGCGAGGATCGGGATAATCCATCGGCGCCAAACCCGTCCCGCCCCATCGGAACGCGAAATGACCTCCAATAACCCGCCGATCGCGAGCAAGGTGAGGAGCGGGGAAAAGACCCAAGCGGGTTGGGTGACGTAAACCCAAAGGCTCGAGAGGAGATGGGAAAAAGGATCGTCCAACCCCACCGAGCCCTCCCGGAAAGCATCGAGGACGTGGATCAGGATGAATCGGACCGGGGCCCAGAAGGCCGCGCCCACCAGGGCGGCGGTCAAGGCGGCGGCCCATTTCCACCCACCGGTTCGTCGCGACAGGAATAATAGGACCCAAAGGGCCAACAAAAGTCCCTCCGGTCGGGTGCCGGCCGCCAGGAAGGCCAAACCAGCCGTCCTCCAAAGGGACGAATCCCCATCCGGATCCAACGCCACGGCCGCTAACCGCTCCAGGGCCATCCAAAAGAGAAAGAGGAACATCGTGTCCGGCAGGGTACGGAGCGACCACATCCAAGCCAGGGGGGACAACAGGTACGCCAAACCGGCCAGGAAGGCCGTCTCAGGGGAGGACCAACGGCGCGCCAAGCGGTAGAGGGGCCAGACCGTCAAGACGCCGAAAGTGGCCGAAAGGAACCGGCCCGACGTTTCGCCCGCCAGCCCCAAGGCCGTGAAGACCCGCAAGAGGGCGGGGTAAAGCGGGTAGATCGTGAGCCGGGGAATCTCGTAGTTATGGTTCTGGAAATAGGTGAGGCACCAGACCCCGTCGGTGATCTCGGCATGGAACCAATTGAGGATCAGGAGCCGGGTGAGGGATCCCGTGACCAGCAGGACCGCCAGGTTCTCCGAATCGGTCCAAACCCTTCGTTTCACGCCTTGTGTTTTCGGGGAGGCGCCCGGGCCTTTTCGGGCCTTGAGGCGGTTCACGCGGGGTCCTTCTCCAGGATCACCTGGGCGAAGGCGTCCCCCTTGGAATGGGCGATGGTCACGTGCATCCGGATGATGCCGCGCTCCACCCTCAGTTCCTCGAAGCGGCGGTGGAGCTTGAGGACTGGTTTTCCGGAGGGCTCGCGCAGCACCTCGATGTCGCGCCACTTCCACCGGCCTCCGAATCCATGGCTGAAGGCCTTGATGACGGCTTCCTTCACGCAGAAACGGCCCGCGAGGGACTCGGCCGGGTCCTTCTTGCGCAGGCAGTATTTTTGCTCGAACTCGGTGAAACAGCGGTCGAGGAACCGTTTCGGGTGCTTTTGGTAGGCCTTCCGTACACGGTCGATTTCGAGGAGATCCACGCCAATGCCGACGATCACGTTATGCTCCTGCCCTGTCTAGTTGACACACACTGTCCCAATCCCAAAAACGCCATCAGATTCTATGGGAAACCGCCGACCTTTTCCATTTCACCATACGCCGTCCCCTAAACCAAAGGGTTATAATGGTTCCATCATGACGCCCCCAAACGAACCCTATCCATTGGACCGAAAGCACCTGTCGGTGGTCACCCTCCGGGAAGAAGGGGACGAAAAAACCTTTTGGATGGCGGCCACCATCGACCAGCGGCTGGCGGCCATCGAAACAAACCGGGAGATCGTCTACGGCTATGACCCGTTTACCGAGCGACTTCAAAGAGTTCTTGAAATCACTCAACTCACCCGACTCTAAAACATAAGCCCCTCCCCATGCAGGAGAGCGCAGTAGAAAAATGATAGACAACTGCCTAATTGAGGGCGAAACCAGGTTTTGAACTAGAAACCGGTGTCCGGTGAGGGGTGCCTTAGGATCCGGTTTTCTTTATAGCGCAACTTCAATCATCCCGTCCTGGACCCGGCAGGGATAGACCTTCACCTTCTCCCAGGCCACGCCTTCCACACACTTCCCCGTCTCCAGGTCGAAGGTCCAATGATGGAGCGGGCAGGTGATCTTGCCGTCCATCACCGTCCCCCGCCCCAACGGCCCGCCGGTATGGGGGCAGGCGTTCCCCAATGCGTGGACCTTTCCCCCGCACCTCGCCAAGGCGATCTTCTTTTCCCCCGCCTCCACCACCTCGGCGCTGTCGTTCGGCAACGCCGCATCGTCCATGACCGGACGGAAATCCGGTTCGGGCATCTAGAGGATCTCCTTGAGCAGTTCCGCGGGGCGGGCCAGGATGGCCTTGTCCCCCTTCTCCACGATGGGCCGTTGCACGAGGTCCGGGTGCTTGACCATGAGGGCCAGGATCTGGTCCTCGCTCATGAATTCCTTCTTCTCCGCCAACTTGAGTTTCTTGTAGATCTCTTCCTTCGAGCGCAGGAGGAACACCGCCGACATGTCCATTTTCCTCAGCAGGTCCTTCAGTTTGGCCTTGGACAAGGGCTTGACGTAATAGTCGACGGCGTCGAAATCCACCCCGGATTCCTGGAGCGCCTTGAACACTTGGCGGCAGGTGGTGCAGGTGGGTTTCTGGTACAGGGTGATCTTCATGGAAGCCTCCGGGGATGAAACAAAAAAGCCCCCCGGAGGATATCCGGGGGGCCGGGAGGGACGCAATAGACCTAGAGGCGCAATCCTTGAATTCGGATCCTTCGGTCTTTTTGACCTCAGGATAAACCCTCTGTTTTGAGCCAATCAGGGGGTTTATTTTTTTGCGGCCGCCAATTGGGTTTCCAGCACGATCAGGCGGGCGCGCGCGCGGTCCAGGGCCTTCTGGGCCCTTTCCGCGTCGGTCCCGGCGGGGCGCTTGGTCAAGCGCTCCTCGGCCCGTTGCAGGGCCTTCTTGGCCCGATCGGCATCGATCTCGCCGGAGGATTCCAGGCTATCGGCCAAGACGATCAGCTTGTCGCCCGTGACCTCGGCGAATCCCCCGGAGCAGGCGTACAGGTCGCAGACGTTGCCGTGCTCCACCTTGACGAGCCCCGGCTTGAGGGCCGCCAGCATGGGCGCGTGCTCGGCCAGCACCCCGAAAGACCCTAGCAGGCCCGGCAGGATCACCGAGTCCGCGTCGAGCGAAACGGCCTGCCGCTCCGGCGTCACAATGCTGAGCTTGAATGTCTTCGCCATGGGAAACCTTTTGAACCACGGGGTACACGGGAAGCGCGGGGGAAAAAAGGAGTTGGCCCAAACTCAGGCAACTCCGTGTCCTCCGCGCCCTCCGTGGTGAATGATTTAGTTTTTTAAGGTCTTAGCTTTTTCAATCGCTTCCTCGATGGACCCGACCATGTAGAACGCCTGCTCCGGCAGGTCGTCGTACTTGCCCTCCACCAGGCCCTGGAAGGAACGGATGGTGTCCTTGAGCGAAACGTACTTGCCGGCCATGCCGGTGAATTCCTGCGCCACGAAGAAGGGCTGGGACAGGAACTTCTGGATGCGGCGGGCGCGGTGCACGACCAGCTTGTCGTCGTCCGCCAGTTCGTCGATGCCGAGGATGGCGATGATGTCCTGCAGTTCCTTGTAGCGCTGCAGCACCTGCTGGACCTTGCGGGCGATGGCGTAGTGCTCCTCGCCCACCACGTGCGGGTCGAGGATGCGCGAGGTGGAGTCCAGCGGGTCCACCGCCGGGTAGATGCCGAGCGCCGACAGGGGCCGCGACAGCACCGTGGTGGCGTCCAGGTGCGAGAAGCTCGTGGCCGGCGCCGGGTCGGTCAAGTCGTCGGCCGGCACGTAGATGGCCTGCACCGAGGTGATGGAACCCTTCTTGGTGGAGGTGATGCGTTCCTGCAGCTGCCCCATCTCGGTGGCCAGGGTAGGCTGGTAGCCGACGGCCGAGGGCATGCGGCCCAGGAGGGCGGACACTTCGCTCCCCGCCTGGGTGAACCGGAAGATGTTGTCGATGAAGAGAAGCACGTCCTTCCCTTCCTCATCGCGGAAATACTCGGCGACGGTCAACCCGGTCAGCCCGACCCGGGCGCGGGCTCCGGGCGGCTCGTTCATCTGGCCGTACACCAGGGCCGACTTCTCGATGACCTTGGACTGCTTCATCTCGAGCCACAGGTCGTTGCCTTCCCGGGTGCGCTCGCCGACCCCGGCGAACACCGAGTAGCCGCCGTGCTGGGTGGCGATGTTGCGGATCAGCTCCATGATGACGACGGTCTTGCCGACCCCGGCTCCGCCGAAGAGGCCGATCTTGCCGCCCTTCTGGTAGGGGGCCAGGAGGTCGATGACCTTGATGCCGGTCTCGAGCACCTTCTTCTGGGTGTCCTGCTCGGCGAAGGTGGGGGCGCTCCGGTGGATGGGGTACTTCTTGGCGGTCGTGATGGGCCCCATCTCGTCGACGGGCTCGCCGAGGACGTTCATGATGCGGCCGAGAACCTGCGGGCCGACGGGCGTGGAGATGAAGGCGCCGGTGTCGGAGCACTTCATGCCGCGCTGGAGGCCGTCCGTGGAACTCATGGCCACGGTGCGCACCACCTGGTCGCCCAGGTGCTGGGCCACTTCGAGGGTGATGTCCATGCCCTTGGCGGCGTCCTCGACCTTGAGGGCGTTATAGATGGAAGGCAGGTCCCCCGTGGGGAACTTGACGTCCACGACGGCGCCGATGACCTGCAGCACCTCGCCGATGGCGGTTCCGGATTGTGTTTTCGTGGCGCTCATGAGTCCTCCAACAAGATCAGTATTTGGTTTTAGTGCTTCACCCGGGGTTTTTGGACCCCAGGCTCAAGATCCAGCGCCTTGTTTCCGCGCTTATTGCAGCGCCGCGGCACCGCCGACGATCTCGGCGATTTCCTTGGTGATGGCGGCTTGGCGCGCCCGGTTGTACTCCAACGTCAGGCGCGCGATCATCTCGCGGGCGTTCTTGCTGGCCGATTCCATGGCCATGCGGCGGGCCGCCATCTCCGAGGAGAAGCTCTCCAGCAGGATGCGGCGGACCTCCGTGCTCAGGTACTTCGGCAGGATGACCTCGAGGATCTCGTCGACCCCCGGTTCGAACAGGAATTCGCCCCCGGCGTAGTCCGTGGACCGGTCGCCCTTCAGCACCGCCGGGTCCAAGGGAAGCACCTGTTCCACGGTCAGCTTCTGCTGGACCAGGTTCTTGAACTCGTTGTAGATCACTTCCACCGAGGTGTAGTTCTCCCGGATGAAGAGGGTCACGATTTCCTTGGTGATGGCGTTCACCGAGTCCTCGGTCACCGCGGGGAACACGCCGATCCAGTCATTGCGCAGGGCGAATCCCCGGCGCTTCAGGAAGTCACGGCTCTTGCGCCCCACGGTCATCAAGGTCGCGGTCGGGTTTTCCCGCAGGTAGGCCTGGGTGCGGCGCAGGACGTTGGCGTTGAAGCTGCCGCAGAGGCCCCGGTCGGCCGTCACCACCAACAGGGCCTTTTTGCCCTCGGGGTTCTTGGCGAACAGGGGGTGCAGGGACCGGTCCACGCTCAGCGACAGGTCGTGGATCACGTCAGCCAGGCGGAAGGCATAGGGCCGAGCCCCCAGGATCCGTTCCTGGGCCTTTTTCATGCGGGCCGAGGCTACGACCTTCATGGCCTGGGTGATCTTTCCGATGTTCTGGACGCTTTGGATGCGTACCTTAATCTCTCGGATGTTTGGCACTTTTCGGCCTTTCTCCCTACCGCTTTAAAGCAACAGCACAGCCAGGCTATTTTGAGCCACCGATGAACATGGATTCACACCGATGAATCTTTTTGTTTTTCAGTCCCTAAACATCTTCCTTAATCTGAGTTCATCCGTGTTCATCAGCGGCTGACAAAGTAGTGGCTTACTTGAAGTTCGCGGCGTAGTCCTTCACGGCGGCGTCCAGCTTGGCCTTGGTCTCGTCGGTGATCTGCTTCTTGTCCTTGATGTCCTTCAGGACCGGGGCGTGCTTGGCCTTCAAGGTGGCCAATAGGCCCTGTTCGAAGGCCCGCACCTTGTCGAGGGGCACCGTGTCCATGTAGCCGTTGACGCCCGCGTAGATCGAGCAGACCTGGTCTTCCATGGAGTAGGGGGTGTACTGGGGTTGCTTGAGCAGTTCCACCATGCGTTGGCCCCGGTTGAGCTGGGCCATGGAGGCCTTGTCGAGCTCGGCGCCGAACTGGGCGAAGGCCGCGAGTTCGTAGTACTGGGCAAGGTCCAGCTTCAGGCGGCCCGCCACCTGCTTGGTGGCTTTGGTCTGGGCGTTGCCGCCGACGCGCGACACCGAGATGCCGACGTTGATGGCCGGCCGGATGCCGGAGTTGAACAGGTTGGATTCGAGGAAGATCTGGCCGTCCGTGATCGAGATGACGTTGGTCGGGATGTACGCCGTCACGTCGTTGGCCTGGGTCTCGATGATCGGAAGGGCGGTGAGAGAACCGCCGCCCAGCTTGTCGTTCAGCTTGCAGGCGCGCTCCAAAAGGCGGCTGTGCAGGTAGAACACGTCGCCCGGGTAGGCCTCGCGTCCCGGCGGGCGGCGCAGGAGGAGCGACATTTCGCGGTAGGCCACGGCGTGCTTCGACAGGTCGTCGTAGATCACCAGGGCGTGGCCGCCGTTGTAGGTGAAGTGCTCGGCGATGGCGCAGCCGGCGTAGGGGGCGATGTACTGCAGGGGCGCGGGTTCGGAAGCCGTGGCGGCCACGACCACGCAATAGTCCATGGCCCCGTTTTCCTCGAGGGTCTTCACCACGTTGACGACGGTCGAGCGCTTCTGGCCGATGGCCACGTACACGCACATGACGTCCTGGCCCTTTTGGTTCAGGATGGCGTCCACGGCCACGGCGGTCTTGCCGGTTTGGCGGTCGCCGATGATCAACTCGCGCTGGCCGCGGCCCACGGGGATCATGGCGTCGATGGCCTTGATGCCGGTCTGGATCGGTTCCTTGACGGGTTGGCGCTGCACCACGCCCGGTGCGCGGAACTCGATGCGCCGGGTGGCCTCGGCCTGGATGGGGCCCTTGCCGTCGATGGGGTTGCCCAGTGGGTCCACCACGCGGCCCAGCATGCCCTTGCCCGTGGGCACCTCGGCGATGCGGCCGGTCAGGTGCACCGGGTCGCCTTCCTTGACCTTCTCGGACTCGCCCAGGAGCACGGCGCCGACGACGTCCGATTCCAGGTTGAGGGCGATGCCGAACACGTCGTTCGGGAACTTCAGGAGCTCGCCGGCCATGGCCTTCTTGAGGCCATAAATGGAGGCGACGCCGTCGCCCACCTTGATGACCTCACCGACCTCATCGAGGTCGGCTTCGGGCTTGAAGCCCGCGATCCGGGATTTCAGGATTTTCGTGATCTCGTCGGCTTGAAGGTTGGCCACGGCTCGACTCCTTGAAAGTCAGCTTTAAACGAAAGGCGTTTGCGGCCGTCTACCAGCGTCTTGAAAAACCAGCGCCCTGAGGAGCGCGAAGCGCCTCGAAGGGCGGTCAGCTGCCGGCGATCTACGACATCAATTCTTGCTTCAGGCGTTCCAACTGGCCCAGGACGGTGGCGTCGAGACGCTTCTCGCCCAGGTACAGGATCATGCCGCCCACGAGGTCCGGCCGGACCTCTTCGCGCAGTTCGGCGGTCACCCCGAACTGGTCCTTCACGCGTTTCACCAGGGCGTCGCGCTGGGCCGCGGTCAAAGCCGTGGGGGTCAACACCCGCACCGGCGCCTTCCCCTCGGAGGCCAAGAGGAGTTTTTGGTACTCCTCCACGACCTGGGACAGGTGCTTCGCGCGCTTCTTGTCGATCAACAACCCCAGGAACCTTTCCAGGATCGGGGAGGGTTTGGGGGACAGCACGGCGCCCAGGGCCGCCAACTTGTCGGCGACCGGGAGCCGGGGGTGTTCCAGGACGTTGCCCAGTTCGCTTTGGGCCGCCAGGGCCCGATGGAGGCCCGACAGTTCTTGCCCCAAGGCGGCCTTGGCCTTCGCGTCCCCGGCGGCCTCGAAGAGGGCCAGGGCGTATTTTTCGGCGATCAGGCTTTCCACGTCGGCACCTCGTTTAGACAGATCCTCAGCTCTTTTGTCCTCGAGCTAGATCCCTCAGCCTGTATGGCTTCGGGATAAAACCCCTGATTTGTGATTCGTCAGGGGTTTTAATTCCTCTTCGCCGTCAGTTCCTTCAGGCTTTCGTCGATCAACTTCTGCTGGGCCTTGGCGTCCACGCTGGACCGGAGGATCTTCTCGGCGATGGCCACGGCCAGCCCACCCACCTCGGACTGGATGGACTTGAGGGCGGCCTGCTTCTCCTGTTCCAGGGAGGCGCGTGCGTCCTTCAGGATCTTGTCGGCCTCGGCGCGGGCGGCGGTCACCATCTCGTTGCGGGCCCGGTCAGCCTCGGCGCGGGCGTCGGCCAGCGCGGCGCGGGCCTTTTCGTCCATTTCCCGGGACTTCTGGTCCACTTCGGCCTTGAGGGCCTCGGCGGCCTTCATGGTCTTCTCGGCCTGATCCAGCTGGCCGGCGATGCGGTTGCGGCGTTCCACCATCCAACCCCGGAGGTAGGGCATGTAGATGAAATAGGCCAGGATCAGGCCCAGGGTAAAGGTGATGAGTTGGAGGTAAAAAATGGAGGCTTCAAATTCCATGTCGGGTTCCTCGGGGGGTCCGCCGCCCGCGGTTCACGGCGGGCGGCGCCCCTGCTTCTGGGTTTAAGGCAGGCTCTCTCAGCCGAAGATGCCCTTGAACGGGTTGGCGAACAACAGGATCAGGGCCACCACCAAGGCGTAGATGCAAATGGACTCGATGAAGGCGAGACCGATGATCATGTTGGTCTGGATCGGACCGGCGGCCTCAGGCTGGCGGGCGATGCCCTCCACGGCCTTGCTGACCGCGTTGCCCTGTCCCAGGCCGGTGCCGATGGTGCCCAAACCGATCGCGAAGGCGGCCGCGATCACCGTGGCCGAGAAGAAAATCGCGGCTTCATGGGAACCCTTCCCGGCGGCCTCGGCGGCCGGGGCGGCTTCCGCGGCGGCGGCGACGGCGGCGACGCCGAACGAACCGGCCAACATCATCACGAACGACCAGAGCTTCTTCATGCGCGACTCCTGGTTCCATTGTTGCCCGGGGTACCGGCGGGGGCCGGCCCACCAGGCGCCCCTCGCGGGGCACGACGATCACAACAACTGCGCCGATGGCCGTTGGCTTTTGACTTAGTCGTAATGCTGAAGCAAACGGCTAACGGCCAGCGGCTAACGGCTGCTTTTTATCAGTGCGCCGGCGCCTCTTCCCCATGCTCGTCATGGCCCTCGTGCTCCTGCACCGCCCCGCCGATATACACCATGGCCAAGAGCGTGAACACCAGGGCCTGGACGTAGGACACGAAGATGCCGAGCACCACGATCAGGGCGCGGAGGACGAAGGGAACCACCGACAGGGCCTTGGTGAAGGTCGAGATGGGCCAGAAGATCACGATGAGGAGGACCAACACCGCCAGGAGCTTCTCCTTGGCCATGATGTTGCCGAACAACCGCATGGTGAGCGACAGGGGACGGGCCAACTCGCCGATGATGTGGATGACCGGCATCAGGACCATCATGAAGGCCGAGATCGCCATCATGAGGATCTTCATGCCCAGGGGCTTCGGAAGGGGGATCGGCGGCGGCAGGAAGTGCTTAAAGTAGCCGAGGCCGTGCACCTTGACGCCCCAGACGTGCGTGATCAGGAAGACCGACAGGGCCAAGCTGACGTTGACGTCCACGCGGCTCGTCGGCGACAGGAGCCCCGGGATCAGGCCGATCAGGTTGCAGAAAAAAATGTAGAGGAAGAGGAAGGTCAGGAAAGGCATGAAGAACGCCGTTTGGCGACCCATGAGGGGCTCGGCCAGGCCCTCGATGAAATCGATGACCAACTCGGAGAAGTTCTGGGCGCCCGAAGGGACCAGTCGGCGGGAACGGGAAAGGGTCCAAAGGAGGATGACCAGGAACAATCCCAACATGGCCATCGTGGCGGGGTTGATCAGGTATTCCATCCCCAGGTGGTGGAACGGGATGAGGAGGGGGCGTTCCGCCTGTTCCATGGAGACGACATGTGCCGCTTCGTGCATAGCTCTCTTCCAAGGTCCCAGGATGGTAGGTGAGGACAGGGCGTCGGATTCGGTAAGGAAGGCCCTAAAAACACGGGAATTTAAAAAAACTTCCCCTAAGCGGCGCACAGTTTAAACAGGACCACCGCCCGAGGCAACTGTCTCACGTCATATTTTCCTGTAATAAGACGGTCAAAAACCCCAATAAATTTAAATTTGTCCTAAAAAGGATTTTGGGGGCCCTTCAGGCCGGAACGCCGGCGAAGATTATTCCGGTTGCGCCGAAACGTTGGGCGGAACGGCACCCTTCGCCGATTGAAGGCCATAAACGGAAAGGACGCCCAAGAACCAAAAGTAGGCGATCACGGCACCCAACAAACAGGCGGTGGAAACCTTCAGGAGCAGGTAAAGCGCCAACACCCAAAGCACCCATCGGGCCGCTTGGGCCGCGAAGAAAAGGCGCTTCCCTTGGACGGGCGTGGAGGACAAGACCCGTCGGAGGGACGCCTTCAGGCTGAACAATCCCCCGCCCGCCAACAACGCTCCCACCAGGGCGCCCAGGCCGAAGTTCTTTTGCCCGAAGAGCGCGGAGACAGCCGCCACGAGGGCGCCGCCCGAAACCGTCACCAGGAAGATCCGTTGGAAAGGGAGGGTGGTCGGGGCCGGGGCGGGCGCCACCGGGGGAGCCGCCGCGCGCGAGGGGTTTTTCATTTCGGATTTCCCTTCGGGCCCTGGAGGCCCATGAGTTCGCGGAGCATCTCAGCGAAGCCCGAGAGCACCCCCAACACGATCCCCGTCAACACCACCCAATTGCCCCAACCGAACCACTTCTGCAGGAGCACCCCCGCGCCTAATCCCAGGAAGATGCAGACGGCGACGGTGATGCCGAGGGTGGAGAGCCGGTAGAGTTGGGCGCCGACGGATAGTCTTCGCGGGTCCATACCCCGTCCTTTCCAATGGTGAAAGCCGCCTTGGGGAGCACCCCCTGGGGCGGGAAAAGGGACTCGGCCTGGACCCGGTCCTCCCGGACGATCACCAAGCCCAACCCGCAGTCGTCGCGGATATCCCGGGGCCGGGGGATGAGCTTGAACCGGAACCGGGCCCCCTTCAGGATCGACTCGGCGTGCATGGTCTCGTGGGTGGTGTGGAAAAGGAGCACCAGGTGCCGCTCATCCAGTGAGGCGAGTCTCGGGGAGGGTTTCGGGTCGGGGGCCAAGGGTATCCCGGGACTCAGTCTTCGTGGATCTTCCAGCCCTCGCCGCCGGGACCGGACTGGAAGTCCGAGGGCGACAGGTCCTCCAGGAACTTCTTGAACTCGTTGATCTCCTGTTTGTACTTGTCCTTGTCCGCGATGGTGGCCTTAATGACCACCTTCTCGGCGACCAGGATCGGCGCCCCCGCCCGCAGGGCCAGGGCGATGGCGTCCGAGGGGCGTGAATCAACCTCCACGACTCCCTTCGTGCCGCCCTGGTCGAGGAACAGTCGGGCGAAGAAGGTGCTCTGGTCGATATCGTTGATCACGACCTTCTGGAGCTTGACCCCCAGCACCTCGATGACGTTCTTGAGCAGGTCGTGGGTCATGGGCCGGGGCAGGGCCTGGTCGTTCAACTGGATGAAGATGGCCGTGGCTTCCGCCACGCCGATCCAGATGGGCAGGTATCGCTTCTCGTCCTCGTCCGTGAGGATGACCGCGGGGGTTTTGAGGGTGGGGTCCACGGCGATACCGCGGACTTTCATTTCAATCATGGAAGGGGGCTCCAGGAACTTTCGCCCAAGGGCGATGGCTTAATTGATAGGTAGATTATAGGGTCGTGGGGGCCCGTCGCACAGGGCCCATTGGTGGGGCAGGCTCAGCGGTTCCTGCGGCGAAGGTCCTCTTCATTGAAGACTTGGGCCTCGAAAGCCGTGAGTTCGGCGTCCCCGCGCCAAGCGTCGGGGGGAAGCCCCGCCTTGCGGCAGGTTTGTCGCAGGAATTCCTCCACATCCCACCGGTATTCCATGGCCACCTGGGGCAAAAGGAGTCCCGAGCGGCCCTTCTGGCGGATGATGAGTCCGTGCACCCCGATCTTGACGTTCTCGGGCTTGATCGGGACGGGGGGCGTAAGGGCCGACACCTCGAACTCGATGGACTCCAGCTCCCCGGGCGCGACCTTCGGGAAACGGGGGTCCTCGAAGGCCGCGGCGTAGGCCGCTTCCTGGCAGGCCTCGGCCAAAGGTAGGACTGGATGCGGAAAGCCGATACAGCCCCGCAAGGCCCCTTCCTGGTGGAGGGTCACGAAAACACCCCTTTTTTCCCGCAGGAGGGGCGACAGGACCTCGATCGGGGGCGGGGGTTGTTTCGTCTCCAGGCCCACCTGCACCGAGGAACGGGCGAGGGACAGGAGGGTCCGCTGGTCGTTCTCGCTCAGGACATCCTTAGGGTTCACCGCAAAACTCCACCGGAAGTTTTAAATTCTAGGTTTTAAGTGTTCAGTTTTTTCGGCTGAAAACTCAAAACTTAGAACCCGCCATTCATCAGCGGCAGAACGCCACGGCGGCGTAACCCACGACCCGGCTCTTGTCCTTCGTGACGTCGCCCGAGTTCTGGTATTTCATCAGGCGGATGTTCTTGGCCCCGGTCACCTTGCCGTATTGGAGGATCGCCTGGACAGGCTCGCTGCCGCAATGGGTGCATTGGAGGTTGGGGTGGTGTTCCCCCAGGATGCGGTTGTCGGCCTGGTCCACCTGGTCCGGGTCGCCGGTCAATACCGCCTTCAGGAACTCCTGGTCCTTGGTGGAGGCCGTTGCGTAATCGGGGTAATGGCTGAGGTCCGAGGAGGCCACGAAAAGGAACTTCCGGGTCCGGCCGAGCTTGGCCAGGGCCCCCGCCAGCGCCTCGGAATAACGGCCCACGCAATGGCCGGTCACGATGGGCACGACCTTGGTCTTTGGCAGGAACTTCTTGATCAGGGGGAAATGCACCTCGACCGAATGCTCCCGTTCCCAGGCCGCCGGAAACTCCCGGAGGCTTTCATGGGAAACCATCAGGGCCTGGGCCGCCTCCTGGTCGACCGCCAGGTCGCCCAGGGGGGTCTGGACCGACTCCCCCGCGAAAATCGAGGCGCCCTGGAACGGCACGAAATGGCTGGGACCCGCCACAATGATGAATTCGTATTGTTCCGTGAGGGACAGGTACCCGAGGGCCGCCACGGGGCCCGAGTAGGCGTATCCCGCGTGGGGAAGGATCATCCCCACGGCCTGGCCCGGCAACTCCATGGGATGGAGTTCCTTGGCGTAACCGTCGAGGAGTTTGGTGAGGACCTTCGGCTGGGAAGGATAAAAGGAACCGGCGACGACCGATGGCAGTTTCATGGAACCCTTCCTTGAAGAGGGGTTCCCTCCGCCCTCAAGGTTGAAGACTTAAACCCAACCAAGTGATAAACCACGGAGGTCACGGGGCTCAGGGAGGAAAAAATCCAGGGTTGAAATCTTAAGCCAACAAGGATTTCCCCGTTTTCCCCGTCGTCTCCGTGGTTCAAAAGTCGTATTTAAGCTTGTTGGGCGATCTTCATGATCTTGTCGCGGGTGTAGGGCCAGGCCCCCTCCGGGACCACGGGGAAGGCGCCCGAGGTGTAGAGCGAAGTGCCCAGGGGCACCCAGGACTTGCAGCCGTCGTAGGCCGGCTTGCGGGGCAGGTCCATGGGGACCGCCAGGGAGTAGATGCGCACCACCATCAGGTGCAGGCCCTTCCAGTCGCCGTAGTTGTACTTCTCCTCGACGGCCTGGTCGCTGAGGATCGTGAAGGGGATCAGCCGCTTGGCGGCCTCCCAGTCGGTCACCTTGACGGTGCCCTCCAGGATGCCGTAAAGGCGGAAATGGACGCGTTTGGGGTCCTTGGCTTCCTTATCGAGCTTGTGGAGCCGGGGACGCCAATCGGCCTTGATCTTGTCGGGGGACTCGTGTTCGGTGGTGGGAAAAAGGAAAAACTCGGGGTTTTCGGGGTTGAACCCGTCCCCCCCCTCGGCCACGCCGCCCTTTCGGAGCAGGATGGTCTGTTTGCCTTCTTCAAGGGCCTGGCACACGATGGCCCATTCCTTGAGCGCCATGTCATTGTGGGTTTTCATAACGTTTAAAATTAGGGGTTGGAAGGGGGGTTGTCAAGCGCCGAAAACCCCCGGCTCGGGTTCAAACCGAGGCCATCAGGGCTGATCCCGTTATGAGGAGGGCCCGGCCCCCAAATGACAAAAGGCTCAAGCCGAGGCGATGAGGGCGATCCCCGCCACGAGGACCAGGCAACCGCCCAGCACCCGGGGCAGTTGGGAGAGGGGCAATTCCTTGAACACGAAAAGGGACCAGCAGGCATAGACTAAAACGTTGGCGTTCACCATGGGGACCGTTCGGGCTAGGCCCAAATAGCCGATGGAGGACATGAAACAGAAGGTGCCGAAGATCCAAAGCGCCGCGGTGGAGAGGCCGTAGCCCGCGTCCTTGCGCCATTCCACCCTCAGGGCCCCGAGGAACCCCACCAGGAGCGCGGCCAACCCACCCCCCAACATCAAACCCGTGAGTTCGTGCAAGGGCGTCATCGACGCGTCGGGAGCGGAACGTTGCAGGGATACCAGGGGCATAAAATAGACGCCCCAACAAACCGCCGCGCCCAGGCTCCAGGCGATTCCCTTTTTCAGGTTCCGTTCCCGATGGGGCGAGGCTTGGGCCCAGGCCACCCACACGGCCCCCGCGAAAAGGAGCAATCCCCCGCACACCAGCCGGGGAAGGTGGGTGGAATCCTTCGCCTCGCCGAAGAGCAGGATGCCCCCGGCGATGTTGAGGAGGGTGTTCACGTTGAAGACCGCGGCGGCCTTGGCCAGGCTCATTTCCTCCAGGGCCATGTTGGCCATGGCCTGTCCCCCGCACCAAAGGATCCCCGCGAAGAGGGAGGCCTCGAACCATTTGGGGGAACGGGAGAGTTCCCAAAGGTACTTGGCCAGGGGGATCAACCCCAACAGGAGACCGGCCCCCAGGATCGGCAGGAAGGCGAGGCCCTTGGACTTGGCGGGTCGGGAGGGCACGAGGTAACTACCGATGCACAGGAAGGCCCCGAACGCGTAGAGATAACCCAATTCAACAACCTTTCAACGGCGCCGTTGGCGGCTGGCCGTTTGCCGCTGGCCCCTAAAACACGACTGGAGGCCGAGGGATTTAATCACGCGATGGGATTCAAAGCAGTCGTTCGCCTGAGCCAACGGCTAACGGCCAACGGCGCCTTCGATCTTAGCGTCTTTCCATTCAATCCGCCCGTCCTTCTCGATCATGGGCGACAGCACCGCCGAGACCCGGCGGAGCAGGACTGCGTTCACCAGCCGCAGGAAGACCACCAGCCCCAGCAGGACCTCCGGGGCGATCTCGGCATAGAGGTAGGCCGCCAAGAGGCCGGCGGGCACCAGGAAAACGCGCATGAGGGCGTAACAACCGGCCAACATGCGGGGCCGTTGGGAGCCCTCGAGCATGTTGGCCCAGGCCGCCGCCGTGAAGGTCCAGAAGAAGGTCCCCGCCAGGGCGCTGACGGCCTGGGAGGCGAAGCAGACCCAAAACACCGGGTACCGGCCGCCCAAAGGCAGGACCAAGACGGCCAACCCAGCCACCAACTGCTCATAGCCGATCATTCGGTAACCCCGGGTCTTGTGGATGGCCGGGATGACCAGCAGGAGCGACGCGAACCCCAGGAACACCGCGAATTGGTTCACCCGTGCGATGTCGCCGGCGGGCAACCCCAGGCGGTGCACCATATAGAGGGGCACGTACAGGAGCCAGAAAGCCATCATCCATTCGTCGATCAGGCGGGAGAAGAACATGGCCTTCGAGGCCGGCCGGGAGAAGAATTCCCTTAGGGCGGACAAGTACTCGCCGCGTTCCCCCCGGAGGATGTCCTTCAGGGCCCGGGTCGGGGTCTGGCCCCTGGGACGGTCGTCCTCCAACCACTTGAAACGGCTCCAGATGCCCACAACCACCAGGGTGAAAAAAAGGCCATACATCCACCGCACGGCCGTCTCCAATCCCGCGTGGTCCACCCACCAACCCGCTAGGAAGGGCAGGAAAACGAGGGACGGGGACATGTTGACGAGCTGGAGGACCGTATAAACGTCCGGCCTCTTCTGGGCGGAGTTCTTCTCCACCAGGAGGCAGTTGTAGGAGACGTTGGCGCCCATATTGAATCCGTAGAGCAAAACGGCGGCGACGCCGAACCACTTGTTGGGTGCCACCGCCAGCAGGAGGGCCGGCAGGGCCCAGGAGAGCGAATCAAAGACGTTGGTGGTCTTTCGGCGGCCCCAAGCGTCGGCCAAGTACCCGCCCGCCAGGGCGCTGAACAACAGGATCAACTGCGTGATGGAGTTGTAGACCCCCAGTTCGCCCGCGCTGACCCCCAGGTGGTTCAGGTAGAGGCTCTTGTACTGGTCCACCATGACGGTCGGGATCAGCCAAAGGACGCCCGTGTAGATGGCCACGTTGGTGGAAGGGTGGAGGCCCGAGAAAACGTCGCGCAGCTGTCGGCGCTTTGTCCCGAAAAAGCGGACGGGTTGGTGCCAGAAGGCGATGGTCAGGCCTTCGCCGACGTCCCGGAGCATGTTGACGAGGAGCTGGAACATAGTGGGGGCATTATGGGAAGCGGCGGCCGGGACACAAGCGACTTTTTGGAGGGCCCGCTATCAATTTATTGTGGCTCGGGCGACAACTCCATCAACATGACGTGGGCGTCCTCTTGGTTGTCGGCATAGTACTTCTTGCGGATGGCCACGGTGCGGAAACCGAAGGCCTCATACAAACGTTGGGCGCCTTCATTACTCGTCCTCACCTCGAGGGTCGCCAGGCCCGCCCCTTTTTTCGCGGCGTAGGAGAAGGCGTGTCCCATCAGGGACTTCCCCACCCCCTGGCGCCGCGCGGCGGGATCCACCGCCAGGGTGATGAGGTGCGCCTCGCCGGGCGCCTCCCAATAGCCGAGGAAGCCCAGGACGCGGCCCGAATCCTCCGCGACGAAATAACGGGCGAGGTCGCGTTTCAGTTCGGCCTCGAAGAGTTCCTTGGACCAGGGGGTGGGCATGGCGGCCGCCTCGATGGCGGCCACCTGGTCGAGATCCTCGGCCAGCATGGGCCGGATCGTCATGAAGAAGCCCCCAACATTTGAACCACGGGGAAGGCGGGGTTCAGGGGAGAAAGGCAATTCTTGAAGATTGTCTTAATAGGATATTTCTTTAACTCCGTGATCCCCGTCCCACCCTTATTCCATGATATGGAGGGCGGGACTGTCCCGCGTTCATTGAAAGTCATATAGCGCGCGGGGCGTGACCTCCGTGGTGAAATGATTGTCGGGGCGGTTAAGTTTTAGGCGCCCGCTCCGCAATGGCCGCAGAACTTCCCCTTGTTGATCTCGCCGCAGCTTGGGCAGACCGGTCCCAGGGTGCCCTTCATCTTGAGGATGTAGACGTAATAGCGGATGAAAGCGAAGGGCACCAGCACCAAGGCGAAAATAAAACCGAGGGTCTTGGTCTGGGCGGGCCATTTCCAAGCGACATAGGCCCACTTGAGGCCCCAACCGCAAGCGCCCCCGATGACGGCGGCGAAGAGGATCCCTACTAGGATGGCCAACCAAAATTGGCCTTTGGAGGTTTCGGTCGTTTCGGTCGTCATCGGTTTCTCCTGGTCGATTAAATGGACGGGGGAATCATAACCCCGGGCACTCAAAACCTCAAACGTTTGAACCACCTTTAGACGTTACCCAGGGCCCCAAGGCCCCCTCGTAATGAGGTCCTCGAACCATCGAAAGGAGGAGAAAGCGGAGTTCATGGAGGAAAATCGAATTTTTAACAAATACCTAAAAATTCGGCGTTTTAAACTCCAGGAACCCCGCTCCGCCCATCTTTCCAAATTTTTTCGTCCGGAGTGGGTATCCGTATATAGAGGGGCTTGAGGTCCGAGGCGGGGGGCCTTTTCCCCTCGTTCCAAGCCTTCTGGGCCAACCGGGCCAGGCTGGAAGCCCGGGGCCGGTGCGACTGCGTGAAGGCGAGCAGGGCCTGGGTGCCT
>CAYMOV010000014.1:0-46322 GCA_964392085.1 uncultured bacterium | reverse complement strand
TCATGGACCGAAGGCTCGTCGAGTAACCGAACATCTCCGACAGGGGCACCTTGGCGCGGATCGTCTGGGCCTGTCCCCGCAACATCATGCCCTCGATCTTCCCGCGCTTCGACTGCAGGTCGCCCATGACGGGACCCATGAAATCCTCGGGCGTCACGACTTCAACGTCCATGATGGGCTCGAGCAGGACCGGCTCGGCCGAGCGCATGGCGTCCTTGAAGGCCATGGAAGCGGCGATCTTGAAGGCCATTTCGGACGAGTCCACTTCGTGGTAGGAGCCGTCGGTCAGGGTCACCTTGAAGTCCACCACGGGGTACCCGGCCAAAACGCCGGACTCCTTGGCTTCGGTCACGCCCTTCTCAACCGCGGGAATGTATTCCTTGGGCACCGTGCCGCCCACGACGCCGTTCTCGAAAACGAACCCCTTTCCGGGTTCCAACGGCTCCATGGTGATGTACACATGGCCGTATTGTCCGCGACCGCCGGTTTGGCGGATGTACTTGCCCTCGGCCTCCACCTTCTTGCGGACGGTCTCTCGGTAGGCCACCTGGGGTTTGCCGACGTTGGCCTGGACCCCGAACTCGCGCATCATGCGGTCGACGATGATTTCCAAGTGAAGCTCGCCCATGCCCGCGATGATGGTTTGGGCGGTTTCCTCGTCCGTCTTCACGCGGAAAGAGGGGTCTTCCTCGGCCAACTTCTGGAGGGCCAAGCCCATCTTTTCTTGGTCCACTTTGGTCTTGGGCTCGATGGCCACCGAGATGACGGGATCCGGAAACACCATTTGTTCGAGGAGGATCGGATGGGCCTCGTCGCACAGGGTGTCACCCGTGGTGATGGCCTTGATGCCGACGGCCGCCGCGATGTCCCCGGAATAGACTTCTTGGATTTCCTCGCGCTTATTGGCGTGCATCTGCAGGATCCGGCCCACGCGCTCCCGGTTGCCCTTGGCGGAGTTGTAGACGTAGGAGGAACCCGTCAGGACACCCGAGTACACCCGGAAATACACCAGCTTCCCCACGTGGGGGTCGGTTTGGATCTTGAACGCCAGGGCCGAGAAGGGCTGTTCGTCGTTTGAAAGGCGGTCTTCCTCTTCGCCCGTCTCCGGGTTCGTCCCCTTGATGTGGGGGATGTCGTTCGGGGCCGGTAGGTAGGCCAAGACGGCGTCCAACAGGGGCTGAACGCCCTTGTTCTTGAAGGCCGAACCGCACATGACCGGGGTGAACTTGTTGGCCAGCGTCCCCTTGCGGATGCAAAGGCGGATCTCTTCGGGGGTGAGTTTGTTCCCGTCCAGGTACTTCTGCATGCAGGCGTCGTCGAACTCGGCCACGGCGTCCACGAGCTTCTGGTGGTACTCATCGGCCTGGGCCTTCATCTCGGCGGGGATCTCCAGGATGTCGAACTTGGCCCCCAGCACTTCCTCGGTCCAATGGATGCGGTTCATTTCGATCAAGTCGACGATGCCGTCGAACTTCTCCTCGGCGCCGACCGGCAACACGAGGGTATGGGCGTTGGCCCCGAGGCGCTTGCGCATCTGGTCGATGGCGCCGAAATAATCGGACCCCACCCGGTCCATCTTGTTGACGAAGGCGATCCGGGGGACGCCGTACCGGTCGGCTTGGCGCCAAACGGTCTCAGACTGGGGCTCCACGCCTTCCACGGCGCCGAACACGCCGATGGCGCCGTCGAGCACCCGGAGGGAACGCTCGACCTCAATGGTGAAGTCCACGTGGCCCGGGGTGTCGATGATGTTGATGCGGTGGTTCTTCCAGAAGCAGGTCGTGGCCGCCGAAGTGATGGTGATGCCGCGTTCTTGTTCCTGGACCATCCAGTCCATGGTGGCGGTGCCATCGTGCACTTCGCCGATCTTGTGGGTACGCCCCGTGTAATAAAGGACGCGTTCGGTCAAAGTGGTCTTACCGGCGTCGATATGCGCCATGATGCCGATGTTTCGGGTTTTACTGATCGCGACGAGTCTGGGCACGGAAGCTGTCCTTTTTTCGGTTTACCAGCGGTAGTGGGCGAAGGCCTTGTTGGCTTCCGCCATCTTATGGGTGTCTTCCTTCTTCTTGATGGACGAGCCCTGGTTCTTCGCCGCGTCCAGGAACTCGCCGGCCAGGCGCTCGGCCATGGTCTTTTCCTTGCGGGCCCGGGTGGCGATCAGGATCCAACGGATGGCCAGGGACGTGCGGCGTTCGGGCCTGATTTCGATCGGCACCTGGTACGTGGCGCCGCCGACGCGCCGGGACTTCACTTCCAACACGGGCTTCACGTTGTCGATGGCGGTCTTGAACAGGTTCAGGGAAGGTTCGCTTTGGCGCTCGCCCACCAGCTCCAGCGCGTCGTAAAACGCCTTAGCGGCCGGTCCTTTTCGTCCCTGGTACATCATGCAGTTGATGAACTTGGCCGCCAGGGTGCTGTTGAAGCGGACATCCGGCGGGGTTTCCCGAGTACTGGCCGATTTACGACGAGGCATCTCTCTTCTCCTTGGTGACTACCCTTTTCAAAACCGGCGGCTTCAGCCGCCCACTCTGCGTTGCAGAAGCCGTTTCAAAGTTTGAAAAGGCTTCTACTTCTTGGCGGCAACTTCCTTCGGGCGTTTGGCTCCGTACTTCGAACGGCTTTGGCGGCGGTCGGCGACGCCGGCCGCGTCCAGGGCGCCCCGGACGATGTGGTACCGGATACCCGGCAGGTCCTTCACGCGGCCGCCGCGGATCAGGACGATCGAGTGCTCCTGGAGGTTGTGCCCCACCCCGGGGATGTAGCAAGTCACTTCCACGCCGTTCGTCAACCGCACGCGGGCGATCTTTCGCAGGGCCGAGTTCGGCTTCTTGGGGGTCATGGTGGCCACCTTGACGCACACCCCGCGCTTCTGCGGGCTGCGCTTCAAAGCCGGCGATTTTGATTTATGCCGGACCTGTTCGCGGCCGTGCCGCACCAGCTGATTCAACGTCGGCAATGGATTCCTCCACGATGCGTTCGCGCCCCCGGGAAAGGCGAGGCGTCCATCTCCCAAGCCGTTCTTGGGACAAAAAAAAAGCAAAGACGGCGGGGCGTCTTTGCTTACGGATCAAACGGCTCCCCAATCCAACGCCTCGAAAATCAGGCGCCCGGATTCAGGGGGATCGCTGAAGCAAAGACCTCCTCAAGCTCACCCTTGACGGAGAAATGTTGAAAAAGCCCCGTCAAAAGGAGGTTTTCCCGCCCAAGCCCCACGGCGCGGGCCGATATAGTACGAGACCGGTCAAACAAGGGTCAAGCGTTTTTTTGACCCTCGAAGCCCTCCTCGCCCGCGAACTCCACCTCATCTAGCAGGGAGGGCGGCGCGGTGACCCCCACCGGTAGTTCCTCCTCAGGCTCATCCACCTGCATCTCGACGCCCTTATAGGACAGGCTCCCGGTCCCGGCTGGGATCAGGTGCCCCATGATCACGTTCTCTTTGAGGCCCTGGAGGGTGTCGATCTTGCCCGATACGGCGGCTTCGGTCAAAACCTTCGTGGTCTCCTGGAAGGAGGCCGCCGAAATGAAGCTTTCGGTGCCGAGGGACGCCTTGGTGATGCCCAATAGGATCGTGCGGGCGGTGGCCGGTTTCCCGTCCTTCTCGCCGATGCGGTCGTTTTCCTTGTTGAACTTCACCCGGTCAACCTGTTGCTTCGGCAGGAATTCGGTGTCGCCCGACTCCTGGATCACGACCTTACGCATCATCTGGCGGACGATCACTTCGATGTGCTTGTCGTTGATCTTCACGCCCTGCAGGCGGTAAACCTCCTGGACCTTGGACAGCAGGTATTCCTGGACGGCGTACTCGCCCTGCACCTCAAGGATGTCGTGCGGGTCGATGGGCCCGTCGGTCAAGGCGTCCCCGGATCGCACCAAGTCGCCCTCATGGACGTTCAAGTGCTTTCCGAACGGGATCGCGTACTCGTGCTCGACGGTCTTTTTGCCTTCGGTGTTGACGATCAGGAGCTTCTGGACGCCCTTGGAGGCGCCGAGCAACTTGACGGTCCCGGTGATCTTGGCCACGACGGCCGCGCTCTTGGGGCGGCGTCCCTCGAACAGTTCGGCCACGCGCGGCAGGCCGCCCGTGATGTCCCGGGTCTTGGAGGATTCGCGGGGCAGGCGCGACAGGACGTCGCCCGCGAAAACCTTCTGGCCGTCCTCGACGGACAGCAAGGCTCCGGTTGGAAGGTGGTAGCTCTTGATCAGTTCCCCGGACTCGGGGGAGATGATCACGCAACGCGGCGAGAAGTTATCGTCCTTGTACTCGATGATCTGGCGTTCCTTGAGACCGGTCGCCTCATCGATCTCTTCCTTCATCGTCACGCCCTTGACCAGGTCCTGCAGCTTCACCACGCCGGCCACTTCGGTGAAGATTGGGATCTTGTACAGGTCCCAGGCGGCCATCAACTGGCCTTCCTTGACGTGGTCCTCTTCACGCACCTTCAGGATGGCGCCGAAGGGGATGATGTAATGCTCGACCGCCCGGCCCTTTTCGTCGTAAACGGAGATTTCCCCGTTCCGGTTCAGGACCACAAGTTCCTTGTTGCGGTTCTCCACGGCGCGGAGGTTGTGGAACCTCACGCGGCCGGGGCGACGGGCCTCGGCCTTGGACTGTTCCAGGGCTCGGGAAGCCGTACCGCCCACGTGGAAGGTCCGGAGGGTCAGCTGGGTGCCCGGTTCGCCGATGGACTGGGCCGCGATGATGCCCACGGCCTCGCCGAGGTGGATGAGCTTGTTGTCCGCGAGGCTGACGCCGTAGCACTTGGCGCAGACGCCTCGCTCCAGCTCGCAGGTGAGGACCGACCGGATACGGATCTGCTCGATGCCGGCCTCTTCCAGTTTCTGGGCGATGGATTCCGTGATGATTTGGCCGTTTTTAATGATGACTTCGGCCGTCAGGAGGTTCGCCACGTTGTCGAGGGCCACTCGGCCGACGATCCGGTCCTTCATGGGCTCCACGACTTCCAGCCCTTCCTTAATGGAGCCCACGCGGATGCCGTTGTTGGTGCCGCAATCCATGGCGTTGACGATGACTTCCTGGGACACGTCCACCAGGCGTCGGGTCAGGTAGCCGGCGTCGGCGGTCTTCAAGGCCGTATCGGCGAGGCCCTTACGGGCGCCGTGGGTGGAGATGAAGTACTCCAACGCGGTCAACCCCTCTCGGAAGTTGGCGGTGATGGGCGACTCGATGATCTCACCGATGGAACCGGTGATCTTCTGGATCGGCTTGGCCATCAGCCCGCGCATGCCGGCCAATTGGCGGATCTGCATCTTCGAACCGCGGGCGCCGGAGTCGGCCATGATGAAGATCGGGTTGAAGCCCTGGCGATCCTGCTGGAGCCCGCTGAACATGACGTCGGCGATCTGGTCCGTCGTGTGGGTCCAGATGTCGATGACCTTGTTGTAGCGCTCACCGGCGGTGATGATGCCCTTCTTGTACTGGCTCTCGATTTCGGCGACTTCCTTGTAGGAGCGCTTCAGGATCTCGGGCTTGGCCAACGGAACCTTCATGTCGTCGATGGAAACCGTGATTCCACCCCGGGTCGCGTTGCGGTACCCGAGTTCCTTCATGTCGTCGAGGAACTTGACCGTGACGTCGGTGCCGAGCTTCTCGTAGCAAAGCGCCACGAGGTCGCCCAACTCCTTCTTCGTAAGCAGGCGGTTGACGTAAGGCAGCCCCGCGGGAAGGATCTGGTTGAACTGGACCCGGCCCACAGTGGTCTCGAACCGCTTGCCGTTGAGCCGCACGGTGATCTTGGCGTGTTTGGCCACTTCCCCCGCGTCGAAGGCCACCTGGACCTCCTGCGCGTTGGAGAAAATCCGGCCCTCGCCCAGGACACCCGGGCGCTCCTTCGTCAGGTAATAGCAACCCAGCACGATGTCCTGGGTCGGGGTGACGATGGGACGGCCGTTCGCCGTGTGGTTGATGTTGTTGGTGGACAGCATGAGCAGTTTGGCTTCCAACTGCGACTCGCTGGACAGGGGAACGTGGACGGCCATCTGGTCCCCGTCGAAGTCGGCGTTGAAGGCCGTGCACACCAGCGGGTGGATCTGGATGGCCTTGCCCTCGATGAGGACGGGCTGGAAGGCCTGGATGCCCTGGCGGTGGAGCGTCGGGGCGCGGTTCAACAGGACGCAATGGTCCTGGATGACCTCGGCCAGGATGTCCCAGACCTCGGGCTTGACCCGCTCCACCATCTTGCGGGCGCTCTTGATGGTATGGACGTATCCGCGGTCCTCGAGCTTTTTGATGATGAAGGGCTTGAACAGCTCGAGCGCCATGATCTTCGGGAGCCCGCATTGGTACATCTTCAATTCGGGGCCCACCACGATGACCGAGCGGCCTGAATAGTCGACGCGCTTGCCCAGGAGGTTCTGGCGGAAACGGCCCTGCTTGCCCTTGAGCATGTCCGACAGGGACTTCAAGGGGCGGTTGCCGGGACCCCGCACGGCGTGGCCACGGCGGCCGTTGTCGAGGAGGGCGTCCACGGCTTCCTGGAGCATGCGCTTCTCGTTGCGCACGATGACTTCGGGGGCCTTGAGCTCCAAAAGCTTCTTCAGGCGGTTATTGCGGTTGATGACCCGGCGATAAAGGTCGTTGAGGTCGCTCGTGGCGAACCGGCCGCCGTCCAAAGGCACCAAGGGACGGAGTTCCGGCGGGATCACCGGCAGGACTTCCAGGAACATCCACTCGGGTTTGTTGTCCGAGTGCAGGAAGCTTTCCAGCACCTTGAGCCGTTTGATGAGGGTCTTTTTCTTCTGCTCGCTGGTGGTGGTCTTCATCTGGACGCGGAGCTTCTTGTCGAGCTCCACGAGGTCCACCTGGCGGATGAGGTCGCGGACGGCCTCAGCGCCCATCTTGGCCTTGAGGGTCGAGCCGTATTCCTCCCGGAACTTGACGTATTCCTCTTCGCTCAGGAGCTGGCGGGTCTCGACGGGCGCCTTACCCGGGTCGATGACCACGTAGGATTCGTAGTAAATGACCCGTTCCAGGTTTCGGGTCGACATTTCCAGCAGGTAGCCCATGCGGGAAGGGACACCCTTCAGGTACCAGATGTGGGAAACCAGGCAGGCCAGCTCAATGTGGCCCATGCGCTCCCGGCGGACTTTGGCCTGGGTGACTTCAACCCCGCAGCGGTCGCACACGACATCCTTGTATTTGATGCGCTTGTACTTGCCGCAGGCGCATTCCCAGTCCTTGGTGGGGCCGAAGATCTTCTCGCAAAACAAGCCGTTCTTTTCCGGTTTGAACGTCCGGTAGTTGATGGTCTCAGGTTTCTTCACCTCGCCCCGGGACCAGGACTTGATGATCTCGGGGGAGGCCAACCCGATCTTGATGGCGTCGAAACGCGGGACGACGCGGACGGCCGGCTCCTCGAAGGACCGGGAGCGCTCGGCCATGGGCGGCGGGGCCGGGGCCGCCAGGGCTCCGGGGGAGGCCAGGGGGTCCGTCGGGACGGCGGGGGCGGTTCCTTCGGCCGGTGGCAGGTCGAAGAAAATGTCCTTTTCGTCGGGGAACGAAGGCTTAGAATTCTGGGTCACGGTCGTCTCCTCGAAAGGTTCGCGTTCAGTTCTTGTTGCGGATCAGTTTGACGTCCAGGCATAGCCCCTGCAGTTCCTTCACCAACACGTTGAAGGACTCGGGAATGCCCGGCTCCGGGGTGTTTTTCCCCTTCACGATCGCCTCGTACACCTTGGTGCGGCCTTGGACGTCGTCGGACTTCACCGTCAGGATCTCCTGCAGGGTGTAGGCCGCGCCGTAGGCCTCCAAGGCCCAGACTTCCATTTCCCCGAAACGCTGGCCGCCGAATTGGGCCTTCCCACCCAGCGGTTGCTGGGTGATGAGCGAGTAGGGACCGATGGAACGGGCGTGGATCTTGTCGTCGACCAAGTGGGCCAGCTTCAGCATGTAGATGTAGCCCACCGTCACTTCCTGGTCGAAGGACTCGCCCGTCATGCCGTCGTAAAGGATCGTCTTGCCCGATTTGGGCAATTGGTGTTCCCCGAGGAGCTGCTGGATCTCATCTTCTTTCGCGCCGTCGAAAACCGGCGAGGCCACGTGGAACTTGCCCTCATGGGCGGCCCAGCCCAAGTGGGTTTCCAGGATCTGGCCGACGTTCATCCGGGACGGGACGCCCAGCGGGTTCAGGATGATGTCCACCGGCCTGCCGTTGGGCAGGTACGGCATGTCCTCGGTGGGCACGATCTTGGACACCACGCCCTTATTGCCGTGGCGACCGGCCATCTTGTCGCCGACCGACAGCTTGCGCTTCTTGGCGATGTAGACCTTGGTGAGCTTGATCACGCCCGGGGGCAATTCGTCGCCCTTCTTGACCTTCTCGATCTCGCTGTCGCGCCAACGCTCGATGTCCTTCGTCCGGCGCTCCACGACCTCGCGCTGACGCTTCACCTGCTCGTCCAGCGCGTCCTTGCCCTCGCGGCCCTTGCCCTCATGCTCGGCCTTCAGGCGCTCGAGGCGGACCTCTTGTTCCTTCTCAAGCTGTTGGATGCGGCGCTGGGCTTCCTTCTCAATCGCCCGGATGGCGGCCGCGTCCCGGCCCTTGACCTTCTCGTCCTTCTCCTTGCGCTTGAACACCTTGACGTCGATGACCTTGCCCTCGACGCCGGGGGGAACCCGCAGGGAGGCGTCACGGACGTCCCCGGCCTTCTCACCGAAGATGGCCCGCAGGAGCTTTTCCTCGGGGGTCAGCTCGGTCTCGCCCTTCGGCGTGACCTTCCCCACCAGGATATCGCCCGGCACGACCTCGGCGCCGATGCGCACGATTCCGTCTTCGTCGAGGTCCTTGAGGGCCTCGTCGCCCACGTTGGGAATGTCCCGGGTGATTTCTTCCTTGCCCAGCTTGGTGTCCCGGGCTTCCAGTTCGAACTCCTCAATGTGGACCGAGGTGAAGTAGTCGTCCCGGACGAGGCGCTCGGAAATGATGATGGCGTCCTCGAAGTTGTACCCGCGCCAGGGCATGAAGGCCACCAACAGGTTCCGGCCTAGGGCCAGTTCGCCCTGGTCGGTCGAAGGGCCGTCGGCGATGACGTCGCCCTTCTTCACCTTGTCGTTTTTCTTCACGATGGGGCGCTGGTTGATGCAGGTGTCCTGGTTGGACCTTTGGTACTTGGTGAGCTTGTAGATGTCCACGGACCCGTGGACGTCGTCCTCCTCGTCGGAGAACAGGATGATCTCGTCGGCGGAGACGCCGGCCACCACGCCGTCGCGCTTGGCGATGACGAGGACCCCGGAGTCATAGGCCGCCTTGTATTCCATCCCGGTGCCGACCAAGGGCGCCTCGGTGCGGATCAAGGGTACGGCTTGGCGCTGCATGTTGGAACCCATGAGCGCGCGGTTGGCGTCGTCATGCTCCAGGAAGGGGATCAGGGAGGCCGCCACGGAGAACAGCTGGCGGGGCGACACGTCCATGAAGTGGATGTCGTTGGGGGTCACCAGGGGGAAATCGTCCCGGTACCGGGCCGCGATGATCTCGTCAACGAACTCGTTGTTCGGGTCGAGCTTCGAGTTGGCCTGGGCGATGATGAACCCGTCGGCGTCGTCGGCGGACATGTACTCAATCTTTCGGCCCACCTTCCCGTCCTCCACGCGGCGGAGCGGGGTGGTGATGAAGCCGTACTCGTTGATCTTCCCGAAGGTCGCCAAGCTGGCGATCAGGCCGATATTCGGGCCTTCCGGCGTCTCGATGGGGCAAAGGCGGCCGTAATGGGTATGGTGAACGTCGCGGACCTCGAAGCCGGCCCGTTCCCGGTTCAAACCGCCGGGCCCGAGGGCCGAGAGGCGGCGCTTGTGGGTGAGTTCCGCCAGGGGGTTCGTCTGGTCCATGAACTGGGACAGTTGGGACGTCCCGAAGAATTCCTTGACCGCGGCCGTGATGGGCTTGGTCGAGATGAGCTGGCTGGGCATGGGCGAGGTGTCCATGTCCACGATCGACATGCGCTCGCGGACCGCCCGCTCCATGCGGGTCAACCCCAGGCGCATCTTGTTCTCGAGCAGTTCGCCCACGGACCGGATACGGCGGTTGCCCAGGTGGTCGATGTCGTCCTTGTCGCCCTTGCCGTTGCACAGCTCGACCAGGTGGCGGACGATGTTGGAGATGTCCTCTTTCAAGAGGGTTCGCTGTTCCATCGGGCTCTTGGTGCCGAACTTCTTGTTGATCTTGTAGCGCCCGACCTTCGCGAGGTCGTAACGCTTCTTGTTGAAGAACAGGCTGTCCATCAGGCCCTTGGCGTTCTCCAAGGTGGGGGGGTCGCCCGGGCGCATCTTCTTGTAGATCTCCACCAGGGCCGTCTCGTTGGAGTGGGTGTTGTCCTTCCGGAGGGTGTTGAGGACGGACACGTCGGTCAGGGACGAGGGCACGGTCTTCACCTTGCCCACCTTCCGCTTGGTGAGCTCGGCCACGGCCTCGGCCGTGAAGTCGGCGCCGGTCTCCATGATGACCTCGCCGCTCCCCGGGTCCACCACGTCGGCGGCCGCCGCGCGGCCCAGGAGCTTCTTGACGTCCACTTCGCTGGTTTCAGGCTCGTAGAAGATCTGCAGGATGTCGGAATCCGTGGCGAAGCCCCAGCCGCGAAGGAGCGTGGTGGCCAGGAACTTGCGCTTTCGGTCGATGCGCGCGTACAGGATGCCGTTGGCGTCGAACTCGAACTCCAGCCAGCTCCCGTGGTAGGGAATGACGCTGGCCATGTAGAGCTTCTTGCCGGACACCGACAGTTTGCCGTCATCCTCGTCGAAGGCCACGCCGGGGGACCGGTGCAGCTGGGAGACGATGACGCGCTCGGCGCCGTTGATCACGAAGGTCCCGCGCTCGGTCATCATGGGCAGGTCGCACAGGAAGACTTCCTGCTCGCGGATGTCCTTGACCTTCTTGGTGCCGGTCTCGGGATCCTGTTCGCGGATCACGAGGCGAAGGGTGACCTTCATGGGCACGGCGTAGGTCATGCCGCGCTCTTGGCATTCCCGGACGTTGTACTTGGGTTCGAGCAATTGATAGGAGACGAACTCGAGGGAGGAAACTTCGTTGTAGTCCCAGATCGGGAATACGGAGGTGAAAACCGAGTGGAGACCCACATCGAGCCGGTTTTCAACGGTGACGTCTTGTTGGAGGAACGCTTCGTAAGACTTGCGCTGGACTTCGATGAGATCGGGCATCTCCATGATGGCGGGGATGCGGGAAAAGTCGAGACGCTCGCGACGGCCGAACTTCACTTTCTTCAAGGCGGTCCTCCGCAGGCAAAGCAAGATCGACGGCCGGATTTTAAATTCCGGCCGCACAAAAACAAAAACGGGAAAAAGGGACTTTTTCCCGTTTGTGCCAAAGAGGAGTGATAATACTCGTCAGTTTGGAAGGCTGTCAAGCAATGGGTTGCTTTTGTAGGGCTAATACTCTCGGTAAGCCTTGGAGGTCCCGGAGCACCCGTCGGCCCTCCCAGTGCGCCCAAAGAGCTTCTATTTTGTCTGATAGGTTGCTGTTCAACTCCAAAAAAGCCCAACCCCCGGGGGCCAGCCTTGCCTCCAACCCCATCCCTATGGCTTGATAGTCGACTAATCCTGATTCCCCTGAAAAAAGAGCCACAAATGGCTCATATTCAAGGATTTCTGGGGCGATTTCGCCCCTTTCCCCTTCGGATATATAGGGAGGATTAGAAATAATCACAGCGAATTGGGTCGGATCCGGGGGTAAAAGGGCCTCCCACCAGCTCCCTTGGCGAAAGACCACCCGATCCTCCAAACCATGCCGCTGGGCGTTTTGACGGGCCGTGGCCAAAGCATCCCCTGACTGGTCCAGCGCCCAAACCCGGAGGTCTGGGAGGGCGGCCGCGAGGGAAAGGGCCAGGCACCCGCTTCCCGTCCCGAGGTCTAAGAGCGTTCTTTCTTCGGGGGGCAGGACTTCCAAAACCTTTTTCGCCTCTTCCACCAGCATTTCACTCTCGGGCCGGGGGATCAGGACGGATCGGTTCACGATAAAAGGAAGGCCGTAAAATTCCTTTTCCCCCAGGAGATAGGCCAGGGGCTCCCGCCGGGCCCTGCGGGCGATCCAATCCCGCAGGGTCGCCCGCTCGTCGGCGCTGAGGGGCCGGTCAAATTGGAGGTAGACCCTCAACCGGTCGCAGCCCAACACCCGGGCCAGGAGGCACTCCACGTCCAACCGCGGCGACTCGACGCCCTTCCCCTTGAGGAAAGGCACGGCCCAGTTCAAGACCCGAAGCGGGGTCCAAACCTCGTCGCGATCACTGGGGGACACTTCCATCAATTCCTCGAGGGGTTCCAAGATTTAAATTCTTAGCGGGGTGCTGAAAAAGTGTTTTATCACACTGCCAACAACCACGCGGTTCGAGCGAATCGCAGTAAATCCCCCGGTTATGGGGGGGGATGAGTCGCGAGCAAAACACGAAAAAGTCTCTTCAGTTCGACTTTTTCATCATCCAGTTAGTTTTAACTTTTAAGCCGTTTTTAACTTAAAACTCAAAACTTATCGTGTCTCCTCCTTGAGGAGTTCTTCCTGCTCCTGAAGCGCCAAGGCGTCGAGGAACTCATCCAAGTTCCCCTCCAGGACGCGGTCCAACTGGTGGAGGGTCAAACCCACCCGGTGGTCCGTCACCCGGTTCTGGGGAAAATTGTAGGTTCGGATCTTCTCGCTCCGGTCCCCACTCCCCACTTGGTTCCTGCGGATCGAAGCTTCCGCCGCGTTGCGTTCGGCGTCGGCCCGTTCCTGCAATCGGGCGGCCAACACCTTCATGGCCTTCCCGCGGTTCTTCAGTTGGGACCGTTCATCCTGGCATTGCACCACCAACCCCGTGGGCAGGTGGGTGATCCGGATGGCCGAATAGGTGGTGTTGACGCTCTGGCCCCCCGCGCCCTGGGAACAGAAGGTGTCAATCTTGAGATCCCGGTCATTGATCTTGATTTCCACCTCATCCACTTCCGGGAGGACCGCGACCGTGGCCGCTGAGGTGTGGATTCGGCCCTGGGCCTCGGTTTGGGGGACTCGCTGCACCCGGTGGGTGCCGCTTTCGAACTTGAGGCGCCCGAAGACCCCCGCCCCCGACACCAACAGGACGGCCTCCTTGAACCCGCCCAACTCGGTGGGGCTCACGTCCAGGGTTTCCATCTTCCAACCGCGTTTTTCCGCGTATTTGACGTACATCCGCAGGAGGTCCCCCGCGAAGAGTGCCGCCTCGTCCCCGCCGGTCCCGGCGCGGATCTCCAAGATCGCGTTCTTGTTCCGCGAGGGGTCCTTCGGCAGGAGCAAAAGCTTGAGGGAAGACTCGGATTTCGCCAGGCTCTCCTGGAGGTCGGGGATCTCCGTGGAGGCCATTTTTTTGAGCTCGGGGTCGCCCGATTCGAGCCACGCCCGGGCCTCCCGGAGGTCCGCCTCAATCCGTCGGTGCAGGCGGATCGCCTCGGCCAAGGGGCCCAGGTCGGAATATTCCTTGGCGGCCTTCTGGAGCTCGGCGGGCGTGGCGAAGGCGGAGGGCGAGCCCAGGCGGTCCCCCAGTTCCTGGAAGCGACGCTCGATCTGTAGGATTCGACTTTCGATCATCTCGGAACCCGCTTTGGAGTTTAACAACCGGCCAACAACGAAACGAGTTTTCACCACAGAGACACAGGGTACAGACACACCCCAAATGCCGAAACTCAACCTCAACCGCCCAAACGATTCACCGCAGAAATCGCAGAGAAAAGCCAAACCCAAAAGGATGGGGAAAAAACACCAAAGCTAAAACTCAAAAGCCCAACCTTTTGCCCTTTGTTCTTTCTCCGCGATCTCTGTCCCGCCCGTTTTCCATGATATGGAGGCGGGACAGCCCCGCAATCATCAAAGCTTAATTTGGATGCGGGGCGCGTCTCTGCGGTGAAAAAGCCTCGGCGTTTCAAAACACCCCAAAAAGCAAAACCCGGATGCGGCTTGCGCCGCACCCGGGTCGAAAAAGCTCGGAAGGGGAAGGCTAGTTCTGCGACGCGGTCTCCGGCTTCGGGGCCTCGGTCTTGGGGACCTCGGCCACGCCCGCGGCGGCCTTGGCGGCGGCCTTGCGCTTGGCCTTCTTGGCGGCCTCGGCGATGGACCGGGCGTCTTCCCTGGCCTTGACCTCTGACTGCACCAGGACCGCGGTGGCTTCCCGCTTCTGGAATTTCTCGACGCGTCCCGCCACGTCCAACAGCTTCACCTTACCGGTGAAGAAGGGGTGGCAGTTGGAGCAGACTTCCACGTTGAAGTCGCCCTTCGTGGAGAAGGTCTCGATGATGTTTCCGCACACGCAGGTGACGCGGGTCTTGAGGTACTTGGGATGGATCGTGGCTCTCATGTCTTCCAGGCTCCTTGAGTTGGTCCGGGGCCCTCGGGGGCGCCGGACAGGGGACGTAGTTTAGGGAAAAAATCGCAAAAAGCAACCGGAACCCTGGGGGCCCCCAGGGGTGGGGGGTTCACTTTTCGAGGTACAACAAGGGATTTTGGGGTTTTCCGTCCTTGCGGATCTCGAAATGGAGGTGGGGCCCCGTCACCATGCCCGTGGCCCCCACCCGCCCGATCCAGTCGCCACGAAGCACCTGTTGCTGTGGCACGACCCGGCTTTCGGACAAATGCCCATACCAACTGGACAGACCCCCGCCGTGGTCCAGGATGATCAGGCGGCCGTAACCTGCCCGGATCCCCGAAAAAGCCACCCGCCCGGACTGGGTCGCGTACACCTTGTGGCCAAAACCTGGGGCCAGGTCGAGGCCCGCATGGAAATTGCGTTTCCCCGTCAGGGGATGGACCCGCCAGCCGAACCCATCGGCGAAACGGCCCGTGGTGGGCTTTTCGAACCCCTGTTTGGACCCCAGGCCGGCCAGGGCTATCCACCGGGGGTCCGTCCGCTGCAGGAAATTTCCGCGGGGCAAGTAAAGCACCTCCCCGGCCTTGAGCTCCGAATCATTGGCCTTGAGGTTGGCGGCCATCAGGTCCTGGAGGGGCACCCCGTAAGCCTTGGCGATGTCGTCCAGGCCCTGGCCCGAGAGCACCCAGTGGTAAAGGCCTTCCCGGGTGGGGATCAAAACTTCCCCACCCGGTTCCGGTTCGGACCCATCGTTGGCTTGGTTCAGGGACCGGAGGCAGTTCTCGGAAAGGGAAGCCCCGCGCCCCAAGGTAGCGTAGGTGGTTCCCAGGGGCGCCTTCAGGAGACGGACTTGGACGCCGGGGATATGAAAAAGCCCCGAAACATCCTCCGGGGAGCCGGAAGCCGTTACGGGGCTGAAGGTCAACCATTGGGGAGCGAAAAACCAAACCGCCAGCGCCCCCCAGGCCAAGGCCAACACGACGGCCAAGGGCAAAAAATACCGACGAGCGGGGTGCATGGGACTTCCCGGCCGGTCAGTCGTCGTTCGTCGCGGTTCCCCGCATCGCGTCCAGGAAGATCTTGTTGGTCTTCGCGCGCCGCATCTTGTCCAGGAGGAACTCCATGGCCTCCGCCGGGTTGTTGGGGTTCAGGATCTTGCGGAGGACCCAGATCTTGTTGAGCTCGCTCTCGGACAGGAGCAGTTCCTCGCGGCGCGTCCCGGACCGGGTGATGTCGATGGCCGGGAAGATCCGGCGCTCGGCCAGCTTGCGGTCGAGGATGATTTCCATGTTGCCGGTGCCCTTGAACTCCTCGAAGATCACCTCATCCATCCGGCTGCCGGTGTCGATCAGGGCCGTGGCGATGATGGTCAGGCTGCCGCCCTCCTCGATGTCCCGGGCGGCCCCGAAGAACCGCTTGGGGCGCTGCAGGGCGTTGGAGTCCACGCCGCCGGACAGGACCTTGCCGGAGGACGGGACGATGGTGTTGTAGGCGCGGCCCAGGCGGGTGATCGAGTCCAGCAGGATCACCACGTCCTTCTTGTGTTCGGCCAGGCGCTTGGCCTTCTCGATGATGATCTCGGCCACCTGGACGTGCCGCTCGGCGGGCTCGTCGAAGGTCGAGGAAACGACCTCGCCCTTGACCGACCGCTGCATGTCGGTGACTTCCTCGGGCCGCTCATCGATCAACAGGACGATGAGGTAGACCTCGGGGTGGTTCTTGGTGATGGCGTTGGCGATCTTCTGGAGCAGGATGGTCTTACCGGTGCGGGGAGGGGCCACGATCAGGCCGCGCTGTCCCTTGCCCAACGGCACCAACAGGTCCAGCACCCGGGTCGACATCTCCTCGGGGACCGTCTCCATCCAGATGCGCTTGGTGGGATAGACCGGGGTCAGGTTGTCGAACAACACCTTGGTCTTCACGGCCTCGGGGGGATCAAAGTTGATGGTGTCGACCTTCAGGAGCGCGAAATACCGCTCGCCTTCCTTGGGGGGCCGCACCTGGCCGGTGACCGTATCGCCGGTCCTCAGGTTGAAGCGCCGGATCTGGGAGGGGGAGACGTAGATGTCGTCGGGGCCCGGGAGGTAGTTGTAGTTGGCCGACCGCAGGAACCCGAAGCCGTCGGGCAGGATCTCGAGGACGCCCTCGGCGTTGATGACGCCGTTGCGCTGGGTTTGGGCCTCCAGGATCTTGAAGATGACGTCCTGTTTCTTCAGGGCCGCCACATTCTCCAAATTGAGGCCCAGGGCCATTTCGGACAGCTCGGTGATGCTTTTCTTCTTTAAATCCCCGATATCCATGGTGACCGTCCTTTCCGAATCGCCCCCCGGGATTGCTTCTGGCATCGGGGGGTCATAGGCGACGTCGGGCTGGGGGAGGGGCCTGCGGGGGCCCCTCGGAGGCGGGTGATTCGGTCGATTGGGTCTCAAGGTTTTACTCGGGATGGAATTAAATCGAGGGTTTCAAAAAGGTGCTGGTTGCTATGGAATCACTCGGGAACAGCGGGAGGTGAAACCGGAAGCCTTCGAATGTCGTCCCGGACGGGGCGACTGAGGAATCCTAGCCTTCCCCCCGGGGGGTGTCAATGGTTTTTTCATGGGTCTCAAGGGCCTTGGTATAGACCACCACCCGGTTCCTTCCCCCGCTCTTGGCCCCATAGAGGGCCTTATCGGCCCTCGCCACGAGGTCCAGGCTCGTCGTCGCGTCCTCGGGATAGACCGCCACCCCGATGGACACCGAGACCCGGGTCGAGTCGGTTCCCACGTCGAAGACCGCGGTTTCGACGGCGGTCCTGAGCTTCTCCGCCAGGAGCCTCGCCCGTTCCCGATCCGTCTCGGGGGCGATCACCACCATCTCCTCGCCCCCGTAACGGGCCACCAGGTGCGACGCTTCCGAGTTCTCCCGGAGCAACCGCCCCACCTCCTGGAGGACCTGGTCCCCCGCCAAGTGCCCGTAGGTGTCGTTGTATTTCTTGAAGTGGTCGATGTCCAGGATCAGCATGGACAAACGGGAGTCGTACCGTTGGGCCAGGACCAGTTCCTCATCCAGCCTCTGCCGGAAATACCGGTAGGAGTAGAGCTTGGTCAACCCGTCGGTGATGGAAAGTCGCTGCACCTTCTCGTAAAGGAGCGCCTTCTGGAGGCCGATTGCGATCTGGTTGCAGAACACCAGGAGGTTCTGGAAACGGTCCTCGTCCAAGAGGGCGTCTTGGCGCGAGAAGGCGCAAAGGAAACCGATCGTCTCATCCCGAACCATGAAGGGCACGAACAGGAATGACTTGATGGAGAGTTCCGCGGGACGGACCCACCGGGGATCGGCGCCTGTGTCCGGCACGTACAGCGGCTTTCCTTCGGCTCCCAGGAGGGCCACCAGGGTGGGGGCCTTCCGGTCCAGGGACGCCGCCCGGAGCATGGTCTCGTCGCAGCCCGACGCGGCCCGCACCTCGTACCGGCGGCTGTCCGATGACGTCAGTCCCAGGACGAAATGCCGGAACCGGAACATCCGGTCGGTGAATTCCTGGGCCAGTCCCAGCATTTCCTGGACGTTCAGGGTGGTGCCAGCCTCCCGCATGACGTCGAACAAGTGTTCCACCGAGCGGAGCTGTTGGGAGGAGGCGCTGATCTCGCGCTTATTCTCCTGGAGGCTCCTTTCCAGGGCCGCCCGCTCCGCCCGACGGTCGGCCTGCAGCCCGGTGAAATGCGCCACCTGGCGTTCCGTCCGTTTATCCAGCACTTGGGCCAGCCAGACCAGGGACAAGGCCGCCAAGATCTCCGGCCAACCCGCCAGTTCCGGGAATGCGTCCTTGCCCCACTTCAGGGCGGCGATCCCGGCCGTGAGGGTCCAGACGGCGGTCCAGGCCGCGCGGGGACGGCGTTTCGCGTAAGGATAAATCCCCAAGAGACCCAGTTGGACGACGAACCCATGGAAGCCGAAGGTCCCCTCCAGGCCAAGGACCAGGAGGGCCAAGACGGCGCCCGTCCAGGGAAGCGCGAGGAAACTCATGGGGTCTCCCCGGCGTCGGATTCCGCGCGGCACACGCGGTTCTTCCCCTCGGCCTTGGCGCGGTAAAGCGCCTGGTCGGCCCGGCGGATGAACTCATCGGCGTCGGCCCAGTCGGGGTTGAACTCAGCCACCCCGATGGAGACCGTGACCCCCGTCATCTGGTCCACCACGGGGATCTCCAGCTTCTCCACGCTCCGACGGATGCGTTCCGCCACGATTTGGGACCCGTCCCACCCGGTCTTCGGAAGCAGCACCGAGAATTCCTCCCCGCCGTAGCGGGCCACCAAGTCCACCGTACGGACCGTGTCCTTCAGGACCTTGGCGATGGCCCGCAGGACCTTGTCCCCCACCAAATGGCCGTAGGTGTCGTTGTAGGACTTGAAGTTGTCGACGTCCATCATCATGACGCAGAGGGGAAGTTTATATTCCTTCGCGCGGAGGTACTCATCACGGACGCGCTCCTTGTAATAGCGCTGGACGTAAAGCCCCGTCAGCCCGTCGGTGATGGCCATTTCAACGGTCTGGCGGTAAAGGCCCGCCTGTTCCAGCGCCACGGTGCCCAGGTCCGCGAAGTTCGAGAGCAGCCGGGCGTCGTCCTGGCGGAAGGCGTCGGGTTGGGGGCTTTCGATCCGGAGAAGGCCCACCAGTTCCTGCCCCGCCAACAGGGGTGTCGCGATCAGGCTCCGGGGGCCGGACTCGGGGGCGTAGTTCTCGAACCGGAAGTCCTTGTGGGTATCGTTGGAGAAAAGCGCCCGGGCGTTGGCCGCCACCCAGGCGTTGTAGGGTTCCTCGGGGTCGAGACGGGACCGGTTCAGGCGGGTTTCCATGTCGGTGTCCATGCTGTAGCGCACCGCGTGGAGTGCCTTACCGTGGTTGGAATCGAAGAGGAGGAGGGTGTATACCGCGCCGGGTGCCATGAAGGTCTTCGAGATGGTCTCAATGAGCAGTACCACGACGTCCTGGGTCTTATAGACCATGGCCAGGTTCCGGGCCAGTTCGTTCAGGGCCCGATAACGTTGGATCTTAAACTGGTCCACCCCGTAACCCGCCCGCACCTTCTCCACTTCGGCCCGGAGGGCGTTGACCGAGACCTCGGCTTCCTCCATCCCCGACCGGGCCCTCACCACCAGTTCCTCGCCCGTCCGGGCGTCCCGGATCACGAATGCCCCGATCAAGGCGATCAGGACGAGGGTCAAGACGAACCAACCGGTCGGGATGGGCGTAAAGGGGGCCAGGGCCACCATCCCGAAGACCAGGGCCACCATCCCGAAGACCATCGTGGCTTCCCACTCGATCCAGGCGGTCAGTAGGGCCAACACCGGGAGGAACAGGATCATGGCGGAGGCTGAGCCGGTTTCCTGGAAGGTGGCCTGGGCGGCCAGGAGGATCCCCAGGAGGAAATAAATAATCGAGGCGGCCCACCGGCGGCCGGTGGACCATTTTGTCAGTTCGAGCGCTTCCCCCAGCCTTTTCATCGGGTTCCTTTGCCGCTACAGGCGAGACGCCAAGCCCGGACCCTGCCGGCCAACCGGTCCACGGATCCGTCGTTCAACAAGACCCAATCCGCCCACCGGTCCTTTCGGGCCGGGGGCCACTGGCCCCCCTCACGGCGGCGGATCTCCGCCCGATCCCAACCCCGGACGGCCAACCGTTGTTTTCGGATCGAGGGGGGAGTCGAGACACAGAGGACCCCGTCGAAAAAAACATCCCACCCCTTTTCAAACAGGAGCGGCACCTCCACGACGGTCAACCGGGGCGCCCGGGCTTTCCGTCCCTGGGCCGTTTCCCAGCGTTCCACTTCACGGCGGATCCTCGGATGCAGGACCCCTTCCAGGAATCGAAGGTCGCGGGGCGAAGAGAAGGCGCGGTCCGCCAGGCGGGACCGGTCCAGGTTTCCCCGGCCGTCCAGGACTTGGGGGCCGAACCTCCGCGCCAGGATCCGTCGAACGTCCCGCCGCGCCAGGCATTGGTGGGCCAGGTCGTCCGTCGAAAGGGTGGGTACCCCCTGTCGGCGGAGGAGGGAAAGGACTTGGCTCTTGCCCGCCCCGATCCCGCCGGTCAAGCCGACGCGGATCACCCGGGTTTCCGGCCGGTCTGGGAGAGGAAGGCTTCCCAGGTGTTCTTCATCAGCATGGCGATGGTCATCAAGCCGACCCCCCCGGGGACCGGGGTGATGAGGCGGGCCTTCTCGGACACCGCGGCGAAGTCCACGTCGCCGCAAAGCTTTCCGTCGGGAAGCCGGTTCATCCCCACATCCACCACCACCGCGCCGGGCTTCACCATGTCCGCCGTGATGAACCGGGCCTTACCAATGGCGGCCACCAGGATGTCCGCCCGGCGGACTTCCGCAGGAAGGTCCGCCGTCCGGCTGTGGCAAATCGTCACTGTGGCGTTTTCCGCCAGGAGCATCTGGGCCATGGGCTTCCCCACCATGTTGCTTCGGCCCACCACCACGGCGTTCTTCCCGGCGACCGGCACCTGGTAATGCTTGAGCATCGCCATGACCCCAGCCGGGGTGCAGGACCTAAGGCCCGGCAGACCCGCCACCAATAGGCCGAGGTTCATCGGATGCAGGCCGTCCACGTCCTTACGGGGGTCGATGGCCAAGAGCACCTTGTGGGGGTCCAACCCCTTCGGGATGGGCATTTGGACCAAGAGCCCGTGGATCTTGGGGTCCCCATTCAACTCGTCCACGAGGGCGAGGAGCGCGGCCTCAGAGGTCGTGACCGGAAGCCGATGGACGACTGAGTGGTAGCCGATCTCCAGGCATGCCTTCTCTTTGTTGGCCACGTAGATCTTGGAGCCGGGATCTTCCCCGACCAAAACGACCGCCAGCCCGGGTTTGGGGCCGCCCTCCGGAAGCTGGGCTACTTGGGCCTTCAAGGCCTCCAAAACGGCCGCTTTCACCACCTTGCCATCCATTATCTGGGCCATGGTTCCTCCAAGAAGGGTCCGGGCATTATAACCTCCACCGGTCAGCCTCCGCGGGTTTGTCGTATCCACCGACGGTAAGCCCCCCACAATTTCCCGGCTCCCGGGTCCTCCCCGGGAAGGGCTTTTCCGTTCAACCGGCGGACCCGCCCCACCGCCAAACCCGATCCCACAAACACCAGTTCCCGCCCCTTCCGGAAGCAATCCGTGGGACGCCAGGCCCGCGTCCGGACTTTCCACCCCCACTGGGCGCAGAGCCGCAGGACCTTTTTCCGGGTCACGCTTTCCAACCCGCCCCGGCCAACCGGGGGGGCCCAAACCTCCCCCGGCGACAGGAGCAGCGGCGAGGAAAAGGCCCCATCCAAGACGATGCCTTGGGAGTTGAGCCGGAGCATCTCCTGCCAGCGAGGGTGGGCTTTCAGTTCCTTGCGGACCGTCAGGTAAAAGGCTGTCTTGAAGGCGCCCGGATAGGCATCCCCATCCGGCACCCGCCACCGGGCCACCCCCACGTTCAAATCAACCGGCGCATCCCGGGCCGGGTCATGCCGGAGGGCCCGGAAAGCCGCCACGAGCATGGGGCGGGCCGGTCCCGGTTTCGCCGGGCTTTCCGTCGGGGAAACCGGCGAGACCCAATTAAAGCGAAGGATGCCTTCGGGTCCTCCCCGCCAACGGCGCCAGGCCTCAGCCGCCACCCGTTTCAAGAGCGGTTCAGCGGGGGCGGGCCAGCCCAGGAAGGCACAGCCCTTTTTAAAGCGGGCCAGGTGGTCTTGCCAAAAAAGGGGATGGCCGGAATAAAAGGGAATGGCCTCGAAAACGGATTCCCCGTACAAAAGGCCCGTATGGAAGGCGGGCAGGACCGCCCGGTCCTCCCGTACCCACTTCCCGTCCACGTATGCCTGGTTCATCGCGCCCCCTTCCAGTTTGAAAAAGCCAAAACCATTTTCACCACAATGGTCCCAATGAGCACAATGGGCTCTATGGTTTTGAAAGGCACCATCTTTTGGGTGAATCAAATCCTCACATAGCGGCCACCGGGTCCAGCGTGGTGATCATGGCTGTTTCCGGCGGTTAAAATCAATCTTGCGCAAAAAGCCAAAACCCCATTCACCACAATGGTCCCAATGGGCTCTATGGGTTAAACAAGATCAATCAGTTCAACTCAAAGTCTATCCATTGAGGACATTGGGGCCACTGTGTCCATTGTGGTGAGCTCGGCCGTTTAGGCTGTTTCAAATTAACGTCGTCCCGAGCGACTCCGCGAGGGCCTGGACCTTATGAAGCGTCTCTTCGTATTCCAACCCAGGGTCCGAATCCGCAACAATGCCGGCCCCCGCGTGAAACTCCAACGGTCCCCCGTCCCACAGCGTGAAGGTACGGATCAGGATGTTCCAATCCAGGACGGGACCCGGCGCCACGTAGCCCAAGGACCCCGTGTAGTACCCCCGGGGACGGGGTTCCAGGTCGTTCAGGATCTCCACGCAATGCCTCTTGGGGCATCCCGTGATGGTGCCTCCCGGGAATAAGGAGTCCAAGATCCCGAGGGGGGTTTCATCTTCCCGCAACCGCCCTTCCACCGTGGAAACCAAGTGCTGGACCCGGGCGTAGGGCTCCACCCTCGCGAAATCGGAGACATGGACCGAGCCATAGTCCGACACCCGCCCCAGGTCGTTACGGGCCAGGTCCACCATCATTACGTGCTCGGCCCGTTCTTTGGGGCTTCCCGTCAACTCCTCCCGAAGCCGGAGGTCCTCTTCAGGAGTGCGGCCCCGGGGACGGGTGCCGGCAATGGGACGCGCGTCCAATCGCGCGCCCAGGGCTTGAACCAAACGCTCTGGGGACGAGGATACGACACTGAAGCCTGGACCACGGAAAAGGGCCATGAAAGGCCCGGGATTCAAGGCGCGTAGCTTCTCGAAGAGCGCGCAGGGCGATCCAGACCAAACGGCCTCGAAGGATTGTGAAAGGTTGGCCTGGTAAAGGTCCCCAGCCGCGATGGCCCGGAGAACTTTCCGAACCCCTTCTTCATAGGGGGACTTGCCATCCCGGCTTCGGAGCGGGCCCGAGTGGAACTCACGGGAAGTGATTTTCGCCCCTTCTGTTGAAGGCGTCCACGAATCCACATCCCCGTAGAAACGCCATTGCCGTTCCACGCGGTCGAGTACCACCAAGGAGGCGGGAAGGAAGAAGAAAGCGTCCGGGGCTTGGGACCTATGAGTGGGAAGGCCCAACCGGTCCACCCCGCACTCGTAGGTGAATCCACCGAACCAAGCCCGGGCGAAGGCTTCCGGTGGTGGGATGAATGGGGGCCCCAGGGTTCCAAAGGACCCCAGGAAACCCTCCAAGGTCATGGGAGTCGACGCGCCGGAAGCGTCCAGGTGTTCCCCCGACGAGCCCGTCCCCTGGAACCGCTCGGTCGGTTTTCCCGCCAGCACGATCCATCGGGAGGATTCAGAAATCGGGCCGCCGGAATCCAACCACAGTGCGGGCCCCAACGCGGACCAAGCGTCCCAAAGGGGCCTGAGGTCCGGCAGGGCCTCGAAGGTTCCCTGCGCCGTCAGCGGCAACCGCCGGGTCGGATCAAGAAATGGGGGGTGGGTCACGGTTGGATTGTAAGGGATGCCGGCGAAGTTTGAAACGGCGGGTCAGGTCATCTGCACCAGGGCCTCGACGGCGCGCTGGATCTCACTGAGGTCGAAGGGTTTGAGGATGATGGTGAGGGGACCCAGCTTCATGGTCTCGGCCAGCAGGTCGCTGTCCGGGTAGCCGGTCACGATGACGATAAGGGACCGGATGTTCAGGCGTTTGAGTTCCTTAAAGGTGTCCACGCCCGTCATGCCCGGCATCTTGAGGTCGAGGAAGATCAGGTCGTAGGTCTGGGTCGTAGCGAGGCGGATGGCCTCCTGGCCTGAGTTGGCCGTCTCGACGTTGAAACCCTTCTTCGAGAGGGCCCGCACGAACAGCTCACAGATATCGGCCTCGTCGTCCACCACAAGGATCCGCTTCGGGGCGTTATCCGCCCCGGACTCCAGCCACTTGTCGATGAAGTCCTTCTTGAAGCGCCACTCACTCCCGATCTTGAAGGCCGGGATCTTCCCCTGCTGGGCCAACTTATAAATCGTGGTCGTGGTGATCTTGAGGTATTCGGATAGGTCTTGGGCGGTCAGGATATCGTTCATGTTCGAAGGCCTCGGAGTCGGACGAATCTACCCTTGAGATCGAGTCTAGCGCAGTTTCCTCCCGGGGCCTTTGGGGTCCATGAAAAAAATGCTTTTGGGCTGTCCGGGGTTGCCAACTATATTATAAAACAAACTCAACGACAAACATAATCTGGTTTTTCTTGGTTTCAAGTCCCACCCTGGGTGAAACCAAAAGGCCCCCGTCGTTGGACAGGGGCCTTGGTCGCAATCCTTAGGGCCTTAAGCGGGTTTTTCCACCGATTCAATGTAGGACTTCTCGACCTCGATCTTGGTGTTTTCGTTGATCTTGACCGTCAACTGGTTTTCCTTCATGTCGGCCACATTGCCCCAGATCCCGCCCCGGGTCAGCACCCGGTCTCCCCGCTGGATGGACTTGAGCATCTCGTCCCGCTTCTTCTTTTCCTTGTTGTTGGGGGCCAGGACCAGGAAGTAAAAGACCGCCACGATCAGCAAAAGGGGGAACATCGAGCCTAAGAGGCCTGCGGGGCCTGCGGAAGCCGCCCCGGCGGTTTGGGCAAAAGCGTTTTCAACCATGAAAGTCTCCTTTTGATCCTAACGTTCGTCCAACACGCCGTAACGGATCTCCACCATCCGACCGTCCCGGTCGAAGGCGATTTCCATTTTGTCGTCGAAATTCCACTTCACCTTGTGTTTGTACCGCAAGACGACGCCGTTCTTGGACCGGTACTGCTTGTCATACTGGAAATAGGCGTTTTGGAAGGCGTTCCGGACGTCTTCCTGGCCGGACTTGAGGGAGATCCCCTCCGGGGTGAGGAAATTAAAGTCGTCCGCCGACGACCCCGCCTTCAGGTCGAATACCCCCCGGCTCCGGTTCTCATATTTAAGGAGATAAACGTTCCTAAACGAGTAGCGGTTCCGCTCATGGCCCGAGGGATCCCGTCCATCCAGGACCTTCCGGACCTTCCATCCGCGGCCCTCCACCAGGGCGTTCCATTCATTGATTCCATAGCGGGTGCCGTGGTGCCAGACCTCGCCGTTGACCAGGTCGAGGACCAGGAGAGCTTCTTCATCCCGGTGGGCTTTGGCCAAGTCTTCGGCCTTCTTCGAGTAATCGGCCTGGAATTGGTCGATCTTCTCGTTCTTCTCCTCTTTCGTCTCGCGGGGGCTGTATTTGCCCTCGGTCCCGCTTTGGACCGTCATCGTGGCCTGGAGCTTCAGTTTCTCAACTTCAAGCTCGAGGGTCTCTTTCTGGAGCCGCAACTTCTCGAGTTCAGGGTCGGAGGCGTCTTTCCCGGTCTTATGTACCGTCGGGGTGCCGGTCGTTTGGGCGTCTTGGGCTCGGGCCGCGCCCACGGATCCCCAAGCCCCGAGGACGAGGAACAGCGGCATGGCCCATCGGAATGTCTTCACGGAAACCTCCGGGAGATTGAGCAGGCGTCATCGTGCCACAAAGCCCCTGGTCGAACAAGGCCGAAATGCCGTTAGTCGGGCGCCTGAGCGAAAGGCCGGAACTGGGCGGGTCAGTGTATCCGGGACCGCGGAAAACCCTTCGGGAGCTGATACCTCCGCCTGGATGCTTCCAAAAAAAAAGCCCCGTCCCATAAGGGACGGGGCTTTCGTCAGGCTCTTCTTAGAACTTGTAGCGCAGGTCGGCCGAGGCCACCGTGAGGGTGTTCCCGCCGAACAGCAGGCCGCGTCCGGGCTGCACGCTGCCGATGTTGTTCTCCAAAACGTTGGTGTCCAACACGGTGTCGAGTTCCCAGTTCTTCCAGTTGATTCCGAAGCCGGTGTTGAAGCTCACGTTGCCGCCGACGGAATTCTTCAACTCTTGGGAGCCGCCGGTGTAGGTGTCCTTCCGGGTCCCGGTGCCGAACAGGTAGTAGCTGGCGCCGGCGCGGAGGGTCAACCAGCTGGCCACCTTCGCCTCAGTGCTCAGGAACGCGGGGATCAGGATGGAACTGCGAGTCTCCTCAGTCAAGTCGGCGAAGTCAGCCGTGTCCGCCACGCCGTTCAGGACGCCCGAAGCGGTGTCCTTGGCGCTGGCCACGTTCAGCTTCAACCCGGCGGACACCAGGCCCGCCCCGTCGTTGACCTTGTGGTTGCAACCCAGGCCCACGTTGATGTTGTCCGACGTGGTCTTGGCCGCGACCGAGTCGCCGTTCGGCGAGCCGGCGTCGGCGATCTTGATGCCGAAGGTGCCGAACTCGGCGTTGGCGAACACCCGGAGGTTGTCGTTCTCGCCCATGTCGTGCTGCAACAGCGCGTTGACGTTGATGTCGTTGACGCTGTCGTTCTTGAGGGAGGCGGCGAAGGTGTTCGTGACGGTGTCGGTCTGCTCGAGGTCGATGCTGCCGATCTCGATGCCGGCGGAGAAGTTCGCCTGGGAGAAGGGTCCCAGGTTCTTCAAGCCGACGCCGGCCTGCAAGCCGAGGGCGCTCACCTTGTCGGTGTACACCCTGGTGTCCGCCGGGGTGGTGTTATCGATGGTGTTCTTCTGGCTGTTCGAGGCGTAGTTCACCTTCACGCCCAGGTCCAGGCTCGAGAAGGACTTGCCCCAGAACAACTCGAACAGGGGGGTCGGGTCGTTGATGACGCCGTTGTCAAGACCGTTCACGGCGCCGTGGAAGGTGTCGAACCCGAAGTCATTGAAAGCGGTGGAAAGGACGGCGTTGTAGGCCTTGCCGTTCCAGTTCTGCAGGATCCCCATCGGGCGGTGCAGGTACAAGCCCACCACGCCGACCGCTTCGTGCTTCCCGTCCAACACGCCGGACCAATCGTCCTGGGTGGCGTTCCCGCCGGTCAGGGAGCCCAAACGGAAGTCGGAAGTGTTCTTGTATTCCAGCACCTTATTCGGGAACGTGAAGATGAGGTCGTAGTCCTCAACCACGTTCGGGTCGGCGCTCATGGCATCGGTCCGCGAGCTGGCCAAGGCCAGGTTCGCGCCGAGCGCCATGATGAAGGCGAACATCATCATCAGAGCTTTCTTCATGCTTCTCTTCCTCCACTTTCAGTTTTGGGCTGCACTCCTCAGGGAAGAGTGCCACACCCTTTGAATTTAACGGGGACCCGGCAGCGGCCCCCGCAAGAACGCAACGAGCGTGGTTCACTTCCGCAAGAAGTGCCACCCTCTATGGGTTCTTTATCTAAACGAATGATTCCCGAATCGACGAATCCGTTGAAACGACCCCGAGCAAGCTTCCAACAGAGCACCAAAGCGACCCCAAATAGGGCTTCGATGGGGCACAACGGCGCCAAATATACGAATGCGTCCCCATACTGTCAAGAAAAAAACCTTAAAGCGAACCCAAAAAGCCCTAAATATGGTGCCTTTTTAGGGTTAAACCAACCTTGGCTGGGGGTTTGACGTTTACCTTATTCCACCGTCACACTTTTAGCTAAGTTACGCGGCTGGTCGATCTCTCGACCCAATTTCACAGCAATTTCATAGGCCAACCGCTGGAGGGGCAATACCGCCAGGATGGGCGTCAGCCCCTCGGGCGACTTGGGGATCTCCATCACCGACTCGGCCTTCTTGGCCGCTACCTGATCCCCCTTTTCGACAAGGGCGATGATCCTGCCCTTACGGGCCCTAGCTTCTTCCATGTTGTTAAGCATCTTCTCGTAGACCTGGGTGGACTTGAGGGCGATGACCACCACCGGGAGGCGGGAATCGATCAAAGCGATAGGCCCATGCTTCATCTCGCCCCCGGGATATCCCTCGGCGTGTATATATGAAATTTCCTTTAGTTTGAGCGCCCCCTCCAGGGCGATGGGGTAGTTCAACCCCCGGCCCAGGTAGAGGAAGTTGTAATGGGATGCGTATTTCTTCGCTAAGGGCTTCAGGTTTCGGCAGGCCTTGAGCGTCTGGGTCGCGAGGGCCGGCAACTTCGCCAAGTCCTTGCCCAAAGTCCTCAGGCGGGCCTGGGGGAGACTTCCCCGCTTGGCGGCCCAATCAAGGGTGAAAAGCCAAAAGGCCACCAACTGGGTGGTGAAGGCCTTGGTGGAAGCCACGCCGATCTCGGGTCCCGCCCGGGTGATGAGGCAAAAGCCCGATTCCCGGGTGACGGAACTGCCGACCACGTTGCAAAGGGCCCCCACCCTCGCGCCACGGGCCTTGGCCTCACGGAGCGCCACCAGGGTGTCCACCGTTTCCCCACTTTGGGAAATGACGATGGCGAGGTCCCCGGGCCCCACCACGGGCTTCCGGTAGCGGAACTCGTCGGCGTAATCCACCTCCACGGGGATCCGCAGGTGTTCCTCCAGCAGGAACTTCCCCACCAACGCGGCGTAATAGGACGTGCCGCAGGCCAGGAGCAGGATGCGCTTGACCTTTTTGGCTTGGGCCCCGGTCAGGGTTTCGTCGGCCGCCAAATGGACTTTGCCGGTCCCAGGGTCCAACCGACCCAAGAGGGTGTCGAGGATGGCCCGGGGCTGTTCCATGATTTCTTTCAGCATGAAATGCGGGTAGCCGCCCTTTTCCGCCTGCTCGGGGGACCACTGGATCCTCAGGGGTTTCTTGACCCGGACCTTGCCGTCGACCACCCCGGTCACCTTCACCCCGTCTTTTGTTAAGACGGCCATCTCATTGTCCTCAAGGTACAGGACGGTTTGGGTATGGGCCAACAGGGCGGGCACGTCGGAGGCCAAGAAGTTCTCGTCCTTCCCCAACCCCGCCACCAGGGCCCCTCCCCCGGATCTCGCCCCGATGACCATGCCGGGTTCTTTGCGGTTCAGGCAGACGATCGAATAGGTACCTTCCACCTTCGACAGGGCCCAACGGACAGCCTCAGGCCAAGACCTGTGTTTGAGTCCCTCTTCGATGAGGTGGACCAGGACCTCGGTGTCGGTTTGGGAACGGAATTTGTGGCCCTTGGCCGTGAGGGATTTCCGGAGTTCGGCGTGGTTCTCGACGATTCCGTTGTGCACCAGGGCCAGGTCGCCCTTGCAGTCCAGGTGGGGGTGCGCGTTGTCGTCGGTGGGGGCGCCGTGGGTGGCCCAACGGGTATGGCCCACGCCGCAGACCGAGGAGCCCAGGGGATGCCGCTTCACCTCGGCGTCGAGGTTCCCGATCTTGCCGGCCTTCTTGGCCAGCTTGAGCTTGCCGTCCTCGGTGAGGACCGCGACCCCGGCCGAGTCATAACCCCGGTATTCGAGCTTACGGAGGCCCGCCAAGAGGATGGGGACCGATTGTTGCCGCCCGGCGTAACCGACGATGCCGCACATGGACGTAACCTTTCAAAGGCCCTTGAAGTTCATGGGGGAATGGAAACCTGGTCGTTTATCTTAACAAAGAAGGCCCTAAAAACCCATTTCACCCCTGGGCCATGGGGGGTGAGCTTTACAGGGAACCGCTCGGTTTACCGAGGGCTAACGACAATTCCATGAGCGTTTCCAACCCCAACGTCTCACCCCGGACTTCGGGTTCCAACCGGGTGGACTTGATCCCAGCCCGCGCGGCTTCCTCCACCCAACCCCCGGACTTGAGGGAATTGAGGAGCGTCTTTCGGCGCGTCTGGAAGATGGCCCGGACCAAACGGAACAGGTTCTTCGTCTCCGCCTCGGGCAAGGGCAGCTTTTCCTTCGGGGTGAGGCGGATGAAGGCGGACTCCACCTTGGGGGCAGGCCGGAAGCATTTACGGCCGACCGGGAACAGCATCTGGAAATCGGAGTAATATCTTGCGCAGACGCTCAGGGCGCCCCAGGCCTTGGTGCCGGGCTTGGCCCCCAACCGGAGGGCCACTTCCTTCTGGATCATGAGGGATATCGACCGGACCCTGCCCCTTTCCTGCTCCAAAAGCCTCGTGATCAGGGGGCTGGTGAGGTAGTAGGGAATATTGCCCACTAGGGTGATCTTGGCGGGTGGGGGCGGGGTATAGGGCCCGAAGTCCAACTTCAGGATGTCGGCCTTCACCAGGTGGAAAAGATCCCGGTCCCCGAATCGTTTCGTGAGGTGGTCGAAGAGCTTGTGGTCCGGCTCCACCACGGTGAGGGGGCGTTCCTTCCAAACCAAGCGCTCAGTGAGGGCGCCGGTCCCGCCGCCGACCTCCAGGAGCACATCCCCCGGGGGGGGCTGGATCGAGTCGTCGATCTGTTGGAGGACGCGTTTGTCGACGAGGAAGTTCTGGCCGGCGGACTTCCGGGGTCGGAACCCCTCTTTGGTGAACAGGTCGTGCAGGTTGGTCAAAAATCACCTCGGGGCATTCTAAACGGAAAACAACGTAAGCATTTACCCCTTTTTCACCACCAAGTTCACCAAGAACACCAAGGTTTAATAACGAACAACAACCCAGACTGAAGGCAAACAATCAAGTTCACCAAGTTGCTGGGCTTCTCGAAGCACCGATTGTTTGCGCACCATTAAGCAAACTTGCCGTTTTTTACGCATATTATCAAAATTAAAACCCGTTAAGTCACAGCACTTTTCGCTCGATGCCATCCCGGATCAAGGGGACATTAAAATTGATGAGATATCCGAGCCTTAACCCACTTAACTTGAGGTAAGTCAGCAATTGAGCCTGGTGGATCCGCAGTATCTTTTCAACCGATTTAAGTTCCACCAGGATTTTCCCATCCACCAAAGCGTCGATCCGGAACCCGGATTCAACGATCTTCTGGTTGTAGATGATGGGCAATTCTTTTTGGCGCTCGACGACAATCCCACGGCTGTTTAATTCTTCCGCAAAACAACTCTCATATGCGCTTTCCAACAAACCCGGCCCAAGCGCCTTATGGACCTTGTATGCGGCATCCACCACCTGCTTACCCAGCGCGTCCAATTCACGGCCAATCGGTTCAATCATGGTCCACTCGCAACTTGGTGATCTTGTTCGTCTTTTGGTTTGTCCTTGGCCGAATGCCGTTATGCCTTGGTAAAACTTGGTGTTCTTGGTGAACTTGGTGGTGAAATATTTTTGCTGTTCTTTTTTTAGCCTTTACCAATCTTTACCTTGATGGTGAGTTGGGCTTTTTTATCCGTTGCTGAGCTTTACGGCGAGGGCGATGGCCTCCGACATGCTCGAGGGGTCCGCCTTCCCCTTCCCCGCCAGGTCGAAGGCCGTGCCGTGGTCCGGCGAGGTGCGGATGAAGGGGAGCCCCAGGGTCAGGTTGACGCCCTTCTCGAAGGCCGCCAATTTCAGGGGGATCAACCCCTGGTCGTGGTACATCGCGAGGACCGCGTCGAACTCGCCCTGGGCCGCCCGGTGGAACAGGGTATCCGGCGGGTAAGGCCCCGTGACATTCCATCCCTTCGCCCGGGCCCGCCTGACCGCTGGGGCCACGACCCTTTTTTCCTCATCCCCGAAGGCGCCGTTCTCCCCGGCGTGGGGATTGAGTCCCGCGACGGTGATGCGGGGATTGCGGACCTTGAACCAATCCCGTAGGCAACGGTGGGTCAAAGATAACTTTTCAAGGAGGTTCGGAAGGGTGACTTCCTTAACGGCTTGCCGGAGCGAAACGTGGATGGAGGCCAGGGTGATGCGGAAGGGACCGCCCACCATCATCATGGCGTAGGAGCGGGTGTGGGACCAATCGGCCAGCATCTCGGTATGCCCGGGGTAGAGGTACCCGGCCCGGTGGACGGCGTCCTTATGGATCGGCGCGGTCACGAGGGCCGACACCCGGCCTTGGAACGCCAAACGGACCCCTTCGCGGATGTAGGAGACGGCCGCCGCGCCGCAGGAAGGGTCCACCTTTCCCATATGGAAGGTCCGTGGTCCCCCCAATTCCAGGACGCCAACCCCACCCTTCAATCCCCGCGCGGTTTCAGGGTCGGGCAACATCACGAGGGGCGTCCGGGTCCTGAGGCGCTTGGCGGTCTCGGCCCAAACACGCCAGGAACCCAGGAGTAGGAAACGGGTGGTGGAACTTTTCGGACGACGGTCGAGGGCCTTCAGGGCCACCTCGGCCCCGATCCCGGCCGGGTCCCCCATGGTCACGGCGATTAAAGTACGCTTCATGGGTTCACCGTTCCATTGGACTTATCAAACACCCATTAACCACAATGGTCACAATGGCCTCTATGTAAATAGGTTTGAAACCCAAGCATCTAGCCGATGAATCCTTTGTTTTTTCCTTTTTCAGGCATGGTGGCCATTGGGGTCATCGTGTCCATTGTGGTGAAAATGTTTAGCCGGAGGGTCTTAAAGCATCTTGGCGGCGAGGGCCGAAAGGGGAGAGCGTTCCGACTTGTTCAAGGTCATGTGTCCGAAGATCTCCTGGCCCTTGAACCTTTCCGCCAGCACCACCATGCCGTTCGAGGAGGAGTCGAGGTAGGGGTTGTCGATCTGGTAGGGGTCGCCGGTGAGGATGATCTTAGTGCCCACCCCCGCGCGGGACACGATGGTCTTCACCTCGTGGGGCGTGAGGTTCTGGGCCTCGTCCACGATGAGGTACTGCTTGGGGATGGACCGCCCCCGGATGTAGGTCAGGGCCTCGATCTCCAGCTTGCGGGTGTCCAACAGGTACTGCACCTTGCCGTCCACGTCCTCGGACTCGGTCTGGAGATGGCTGCCCTTATCGAGGATGAACTCCAGGTTGTCGAAGATGGGCTGCATCCAATGGGCCAGCTTCTCGTCCTTACTGCCGGGCAGGAAGCCGATGTCCTTGCCGAGTGGCACGATGGGGCGCGACACCAGCACCCGCCGGTATTTCTTCTCGTCCATGGTCTTCAAAAGTCCCGCCGCGATGGCCAAGAGGGTCTTGCCGGTGCCGGCGGTGCCCACGAGGGTCACCAGGGAGATGCGGTCGTTGAGCAAAAGGTTGAGGGCGAAGATCTGCTCACGGTTCAGGGGTTTGATGCCCCAGGCCTCGGGGTCCTTGATCCAAAGGGCCTGGGCCTCGTTGAGGGGCGCCTTGAAGACCCCCAGGGCGGTCTTGGCCTCGTAGATCTCGCTCTTGAGGAGCAGGAACTCGTTCTCGTAGAGGGGTTGCTCGGTCTTATAGCCTTGCAGGCTGATCTTCCCCGCCTTGTAGAACTGGTCGAGGTCCGCGTCCTTCACCGAGAGGGTGCTCCAACCCGGGTAAAGCTGGTCGATGTCGACCTTGTTGGACTCGTAGTCCTCGGCGATGAGGCCGATGGCGTCGGCCTTGATGCGGAGGTTGATGTCCTTGGTGATGAACCGGACGTCCTCGCCTTTCTGCTTGAGCGACAACGCCACCCTTAAAAGGGAGTTGTCGACCTTGAGGTGGGTCAGGCTCGGGGGTAGTACCGCGTCGCTCCCGTTGATCTCGACCCGCAACATTCCGCCGTTGGCGAGGGCCACGCCTTCCTGCAGTTTCCCCTTCGCGCGGAGCGCGTCGAGGGCCCGGCCCACTTCCCGGGCGTTCCGTCCCCGCTCGTCGTGGTATTTCTTGAAGTTGTCCAGCTCCTCCAGGACCCCCAGGGGGATCACCACGTTGTTCTCCTCGAAGGATTCCAGGGCTTTGGGGGTGTGGAGCACGACGTTGGTGTCGAGGACGAAGGTTTTTTTCATCGGGGGACGGCCTCCCGGGGTGGTATGAGCGATTTGAGGAGGGACCAGATGGAAACGACGAACCGGAAGGACCCTTCGAGGGTCCGGTCAAACGCGGCGGCGGGCGTGAAGGCCGCCGGCCAAAGGAGGAGCACCAACACCATGAAAGTCATCATATTGCCCGTAAAAATGAAAATCAAGGAAAAGGCCGTTCCCGCGTCCTTCAGGTCCGGTTGCGGATGGGTCAGGGTGTAGATCGTCAGGGCCCAATGGAACGCGTAAAGGAATCCGGTGAGGGCGGCCAGGCCCGGCCGGAAGGACTGCGCCGCGATCGCCCAGATCCCCAGGCTGATCGCCGCGTAGAACGGGAAGACATAGGGAGCCAAACTGATGAACCAGTGCGACTTGTTGATCAGGGTGGACCCGCCGCTGGTGGTGGCGTGCACGGCGGTCACCCGCCCGCCCAGCATCACGGCCGCCAAGGCGTGGGTCAATTCGTGGGCCAGGATATGGGAAAGGAGGGGCTTGTAGAAGAAGAGGTGGAAAACGAGGTAAAGAAAGAATCCCGCCAGGGCCCAGGCCATGTCGGTGTGGGCCAGGGGGGGACGCTCCAGGAAGCGGCCCACCAAGGCATAGGTGAGCCCGATGCCGAGCCAAAGCAGGAGGAGCCCCAGGATCGACAGGACCAAGCCGCGCTTCAGGTCCAACCCTTTGGTCAGGTCCCGGTTCCAAAAATGCTTCTTGGCCATGAAGCTCCTTAAACCCCAAAACCATGTAACCACAATGGGCACAATGTTCCCAATGGAAAACCATGTGAAGCAAAGACCCGGAAGGACGACAAACGAATCTTTCCGTTCGCCATATTAACCATAGTGTCCATCATGTTCATTGGGGCCATTGTGGTGAAAATGTTCAGTCGTGGTTTCTTGGTCTCAAGGGTGATTGACAACGGGGACTTCCTTGGCGATCTCGTAGACCACTTCCCGGGGCAGGTCTCGCAGTTTCGCCACCACCTTGACCGCCTCGGTCTTGGACAAGCCCTGGTCCTGGATCATCTGGCGGAGTTGGTCCGCGATGGAAACTCCCACCCACCGCTCGGGGCCCGATCGGTCCACCCACTGGGCGCCCTCGACCAAAACGGTGACTTCCCCGAGGACTTCCTCGATGCCGTAGCGTTCCGCCAGTGTTTCGAGGGACCCCCGGGCGAATTCTTCATGCAATTTGGTCATTTCCCGGGCCACCACGGCCCGGCGTCCCCCGAACACGTCCAGCATGTCCTTCAGGCACTCGCCCAACCGACGGGGCGACTCGTAAAAGACCAAGGTGGCTTCCTCACTCTTCAACTTCCCCAAGGCTTCCCGCCTGGCGCCGCCCTTGGGGGCCAGGAACCCCACGAACAGGAACCGGGCCGTGGGCAACCCGGAGGCCGCCAGGGCCGTCACGGCGGCGGAAGGGCCCGGGATCGGGACCACTGAAAACCCGGCCCCTAGGACGGCTTGGACCACCTCGGACCCGGGATCCGAAACCCCCGGCATCCCGGCGTCGGTCACCAGGGCGACGGACTTCCCGCCTTGCAGGGCCTTGAGGATCCCCTGGGTCTTGGCCTTTTCATTGTGGGTGAAACAGGACTCCAGCTTTTTCCCGGTGATCCCGAAGTGGGTCAGGAGGTGGAGCGTGTGCCTGGTGTCCTCGGCGGCGATGAGGTCGACTTCCCCCAAAACCCGGAGGGCGCGGGCCGAGATGTCCTCCAGGTTGCCGAGGGGGGTTCCCACGACGTAAAGCGTCGGGACGGTGGCGCTTGTTTTCATCGTTTAGTTTTCTTCCGTTGGTGTTTCGACCGGGGCGCCCGGTCCACCGCTTGGGGGACAGGCCGAAACCAACGGCCCTCGGCCCAACCCTTCAGTCGCCAAACCCCGAGGGCGCAAAGGAACCCCAAGATCCAACCAACGAGTACATCCGTGGGGTAATGGACACCCAAATAAATCCGGGAAAAACCCACGGAGAGGGCCGTGAATACGGTCAGGGGCCATGACGCCGGGAAGGCGAGGGTCACCAGGGTCATGGCGCCCCCGATGTTCGTGGCGTGGCTCGAGGGGAAGGAATAGGCGGGGCCGCATCCGTCGATGGCGCGGACCTCCATCAGGGCCCGGCAGGGCCGTTCCCGCTTGACGACATCCTTGATCAGGTGGCTGCTCATCTGGTCGGTGATCCCCACGCAGACCAAGAGGGCGAAGACCAGCCAACGGCCCTTGGCTCCGCCCTTCCAAAGCCACCAGCCCACCAGTAGGACCACCACCGGCGAAAGGTTCCGCATGTGGGTGACGAAGATGAAGAAGCGGTCCAGGGCGGGACAGGCCCACCCCTGGTTGACCCAGAGGAGGAAGGCATGGTCCCAAGACAGGATGGCGGACATCAAGGGGAGAACCTCCCAGGGGTCTCATCCGCCCAATCGGGCGGAGGGTTCAACGGATGCCCGACAAGTCCACCCGCTCGGGGTCCAGTTCAGGCATTTCATCCCGCAGCTTCCTTAAGGTGTCCAGCACCCAGGAGCTGTCATCGGAAGTGAGGAGTTTCTGGCGGAGCTCCCGGGCCCCCACGAACCCCTTCAGGTAATGGGTGAGGTGCTTGCGCATTTCCATCAACCCCAGCCGGTCGCCTTTGACCGCGAGCGAGATCTCGAGGTGTTCCACCGCGATGCCGAGGCGGAACTTCAGGGTCTTGGGGGCCATGGGCTTGCCCGTGGCGAGGTAATGGTGGATCTCCTCGAAGATCCAGGGTCGGCCCATGGAGGCCCTGCCGATGAGGATGCCGTCGCAACCGGTCTCGAGGAAAAGCCGGACGGCGTCCTCCGGGGTGCGCACATCGCCGTTGCCGATGATGGGGATGCTCGATTTTTCCTTCAGCCGCCGGATCAGGTCCCAGTCGGCCTTTCCCTCGTACATCTGCTTCCGGGTGCGGGCGTGGATGGCCAGGGCCGCGGCCCCGGCCTGGGTCACCGAGTCCAAAAGCTCGAACACCGAGTTGTCGGCCGTGTCGAACCCCGCCCGGGTCTTGACCGTGACCGGAACTTTCCCTTCGGTGGTCTCGATCATCCTCTTGACGATGCGGCCCGCGCGTTGGGGTTCCTTCAGCACCGCGGCCCCGGCGTCGCACTTGAGGATCTTGCCGACGGGACAGCCGAAATTGACGTCCAAGAGGTCCGGGTGGGCGGTTTGGGCCACGTCGGCGGCGGCCTCCCCCATGATGTCGGGGTCCCCCCCGAAAAGTTGGACCCCCACCGGCCGTTCGGGTTCGGTGAACTCCATGAACTTGAAGGACTTCTCCCGCTCGGCGAGTAGGGCGCGGGAACTGACCATCTCAGTGACCACCATGGAGGCGCCGTACCGGCGGGCCAGGCGGCGGAAGGCCGTGTCGGTATAGCCCGCCATGGGGGCGAGCCAGACCCGGCCCTTCAGGTTCAGTGAACCCAGACCGAGGCTCAGGGAATCCTCCCCCCAGGGGGTGAAGGGCGGCGGTGGGACCGGGGGCATTTGCGCCTCGAGGCCGTCATCCCGGAGATGTTCCATCACACTCATGGCAAGCCTTTGGGGGTGGTTCTGGAGTCGACCCGCATTATCCGTGAAAGGGCTTCAGGATTGAAACAGGACTTCGCGGATGCCGCGAAGCTTGAGGAGGGTCTTGGAGAGCTCCTCGCGGCGGGTCACCTTTTCGGGCCGGATGTGCACCAGGAGGGTGCGTTCCTGGTTGGTGCCCGGTTCGAACTCCGCCTTCAAGACCCGAACACCCGCTTGCCGGAGCGCGTCCTTGACCTCTTCCAGGGTGTGGATCGTGAAGCGCCCACGCACCAGGAGGTCATGGTAGAGGTTCTGCTCAATGAAATCATCGGCCCGGTTGAGGGCCAAAAGCACCACCATCACGATCCCCCAGCCCACCAGGGCCGCCGGGTAAAAGCCGATGCCGACGGCCAAGCCGATCGCCGAGACCACCCAGAGGCTGGCGGCGGTGGTCAAACCGGACACCGCCCCGTCCCGGCCGTGGAGGATGGTGCCCGCGCCCAAAAAACCGATCCCCACCACCACTTGGGCCGCGATGCGGCCGGGGTCCACGTTGGTCCAGGGGCAGATGGAGGGCACGTAGAGCGACACCAGCATGATCAGGCTGGATCCCATCCCCACCAGGATATGGGTGCGGAACCCCGCGGGTTTCCGGAGGCGTTCCCGCTCCCAGCCGATGACCCCGGACAATAGGGCCGCCAAAAGGAGGCGCAGGACCACGGTCGCTTGGTCGAAATGGGGCAGGAGGGAGAGGTCGATGGCTTGTTTCATGGATTAATTCTATCAGAGCCTGAGGGCTTCCAGCGAGCCTGAGGGACGCGCCGAGGCTGAGAGGCCGACGCCGCGGCCGGTTTCCAGCATGCGGGCCCCCAGGCCGGCCACCATGGCGGCGTTGTCGGCGCAATAAACCGGCGGGGGAATCCGGAGGACGACCTTGAAGGCGGCCGCCTCCTCGAGAAGGGCTTGCCGCAAGGGACCGTTGCAGGCCACCCCACCGCCCACCACCAGGGACTTGGGTTTCACGGACATCAGCAGGCCCCGAACCCGAACCCGGACTTCCTCCACCGCCGTGGCCTGGAATTTGGCGCAAAGGGACGCCACTTCGGCTTCCCGCAGGACGCGGCCCTTCACCGAGTTCAGCACCGCGGTCTTGAGGCCGCTGAAGGAAAAATCAAGGCTCCGGTCCTTGAACCGGGTCATGGGAAATCGTTCGGGGGAGGCGGGGGCGGAACGGGCTTGTTGCTCCAAAATCGGCCCGCCGGGATACCCTAAGCCGAGCAGCTTCGCCACCTTGTCGAAAGCTTCCCCCATGGCGTCATCCCGGGTGGCGCAAAGGAGGCGGTAGTTCCCCCATCCCGACATGGCGTGCATTTCGGTGTGGCCGCCCGACACCACCATTCCCACGGCGGGAAACTCCACGGGCTCCCGGTCCAGTTCGGAGGCGTAGAGGTGCGCTTCCAGGTGGTTCACCGCGGCCAAGGGAAGGGCAAGCCGGAGCGCGAGGCCCTTGGCGAAGGAAACCCCCGTCAAGAGCGCCCCGATGAGGCCCGGTTCCGAGGTGACCGCCAGGCCGGTCAAGTCCTTGAAGCCGAGCCCGGCGGAACGGAGGGCTTGCCCCACCAGGATCGGGAGGACTTCCAGGTGCCGGCGGGACGCCACCTCGGGAACCACCCCCCCGTATCTTTGGTGGAGGTCGTTCTGCGAGGCCACTTGGCTCGATAGGACCAGGCGCCCATCGGCCACCAGGGCCACGGCGGTCTCGTCGCAGGACGACTCGAACCCCATCACGATCGACTCGGCCACTTCCGCCTTCTTTCGATCAGCATTCCAAGCCAACACACCATGTCACCACAATGGACCCGAAGGACGCAATGGCCTCAAGGGAAAGCTCGTAAAGCCGTCATCAACTTAAACCAATCCTTGGATTCAATCATCGTATCCATCGTTTTCATTGGGTCCATTGTGGTGATTGGGTTCGCCTTGATACTTTCAGCTACTTCACCAGCTCGGAAAGGTAGACGAACTGCACATCCTGGGTGCGGGCCTCGGGCACGGCGTCCGCCAGGGTCTCGAGGGTCTTTTCCCGCACATGGCCGATGGCCACGACGTAGCCCCTCTTCTTCGCCAGGGCCACGGCTTGCCGCAACTGCCGCTTGATCGACTCGGGGGTGCTGGAATTGTCGAGGAAGACGTTCCTTTCCCCCACGGGCACCCCGGCCTCGCGCATGGCCTTGACCGCCACGGTCTTGTCCGAGGTCCGGGAATCGAGGAAGAACATCCCCCGGCTCTTGAGGAAATGCCCCACCTGGAGCATCAGGTCCAGGTCAGTGGTGGCGAGGCTTCCCATGTGGTTGTTCATGCCCCGGCAGTTCGGGAGGCCCGAGAGGGCGCCCACCAGGGTGCCGGTCACTTCCCCGGGGTTCGTGGACCGTTGGAGGAACCACTTATAGGCGCCGTCCGCCACGGCCTCATGGCCCTCCATGGGCATGTGGCAGATGACTTCCCATCCGTGGGAAGGGGCACCCTGGGCGATGGCCGTCGAGAACTCAAGGCCGGGGATGATGGCCACCGTCGCGGGGATCTTCAGGGCCCAAAGCTTGTCCATGGTGTGGCCGCCGGCGTAACCGGCGTCGTCCACGACCAGGGCGACCCGGGGCAGCTTGACCTCCCGGAACACCATCGTGACCGGGGCCCAGCCCCCGGGAAACCCGAACCGGACGGAATAGTCGCGGCCCAACCGGCTTTCGCCCCAGGAGGCTTCCAGGCGGTCCGCTCCCGCCAGTCGGGCGGCTTCGGCCAGGGAATCCGAGAGGGCTTCCGCCGTCGTGCGGCGGGGGATGCGGTAGGTTTCCCGGTAGGTCCGGACCTTGTCGCCGTTGAGGACGGCCAGGTCCGTTTCCACCGGTTCATCGAGGAGCTTCAAATAGTCGCCCTGGTCCAAACGGGCATGGAGGGCTTCCACCAACTTCCGGGAAGCCTCCGGGGGGTCCGGGGGATAGGCGGAAACTTGGTTCGGGGGATGGGACGGGACGACCGGCTGAGGGGTGGGCCGGGACCACCACCAGAGGAGCGCCCCGGCCAATAGGAGAAGCGCGCCCAAAAGGACCCAGAATCCCCCATTGCCGCGCTTGTCCAAACGAACCCCCTTGAAGGCGACCTTATTTGCGGATGTGGGGTTTCTTCGGGGTTGGTCCGCCCTTGTCCTTGGCGGCCTTATCCTTCTCCGCCTTTTCGCGGTCCTTGACCACTTTCGCCTCGTGGGCGGCCCATTTAGGAGTCAATTTCCCGCCGTTGCGGAGGACTTCCTCGGCCACCACCACCTGTCGGTCCCGGAGGACCCCCACCTGGCGCGCCACCTTGTCCCCGGGTCCGTCCTGCAGGAGTTCCAACAGGATCGAGTTGGAGAGGACGTCCGAATCCTTGGCCAGGTCCGACGGGTCCAGTTTCTTGTTTTTCAGGGCCGCAAAATCGTAGAACCTCTTCAGCGTCGCCGGGGTGATTTGGGTATTCTCGTTGGCGGCGAACTTTTCCTTCTCGAGGGTCTTTACGAAATCGTCCACCACCTTGTCGTTGAAGGCCTTGACCGTGGATTCCGTGAGGTCGGGTTCCTTGAGGTCCAGGTCCGGCTGGATCCCGATGCCGTGGATGGAGATGCCCGAGGGCGTGTAGTACTTCGCCGTGGTCAGGCGGAGGGCCGCGCCGCCGCTGTTCTCCAGCGGGAAGATGGTCTGCACGGAACCCTTGCCGAAGCTCTTGGTGCCGAGCAAAAGGGCCAGCTTCAGGTCCTTGAGGGCGCCGGACACGATCTCCGAGGCCGAGGCGCTGCCTTCATTGATCAAGACCACGATGGGACGCTTGCCCCACTTCTTGCGGCCCGTGCCGCGGTACTCGTAATCCTGCCGCTTGTCGCGGCCCCGGGTCGAGACGATGATCTGGCCCTTGGCCACGAACAGGTCGCCGACCTTGAAGGCCTCCTCCAGGAGCCCCCCCGGGTCGTTGCGCAGGTCCAGCACCAGGCCCTTCAGGGGCCCCTGTTTTTCCATTTCCGCGATGGCCGCGTCCAGGTCCACGGAAGTGTCGTGGATGAACTCGTTGATGCGGACGTACCCGAAATCGCCCGGCAGGCGGTAGGCCCGGACACTCTCGATCTTGATCGCGTCCCGGACCAGGGTCACGTCGAAGGGCTGGGCCACGCCCTCGCGCCAGAGGGTGATGGTGACCGGCGTGCCGATCTTGCCCCGCAGGCGCTTCACGGCGTCGTTGATGCTCATGTTGTCGGTCTTCTCGTCCCCGATCTTGATGATGCGGTCCAGGGCCTTGATGCCCGCCCGATCCGCCGGGGTGCCGTCGATGGGGGTGATGACCGTGAGGCGGTCGTCCCGGAGGGCGATCTCGATGCCGAGGCCGCCGAACTCGCCGCTGGTCTCGGTCTCCATGTCCTTGAAGTCGTCGGGGGGCATGTACTGGCTGAAGGGGTCCAGGGTGGACACCATGCCCGTCAAGGCGCCTTCCATCAGGTCGTGGGCCTTGGTCTTGTCCTCATCGACGTACTTTTCCTGGATCAGGGTCAGGGCATCGATGAAGGGGTTCAGCTGCTTGTAGACCTCCTCGGACGCTTCCCCGCTTCGTTTAAGGCCGGATTTCGCCAAGGCTCCCGCCGTGAAGCTGACGGCGGCCAGGGCGATGAGCATGAGGGCGACGGCGATGACGGATGGGCGGCGTTCCATGAAAATCCTTTCGGTTCAACGGGTCCCTGGGGCCCGGGAGAAGCGGTTCTTCACTTGACGAATGGGCCCCAGCGGCGACCCGGACCCCGGAGAAGGTTAGCCCTTGGGCCGCAGCCAAAACCGGGGGTCCTGGGGCAGGCCATTCTTTCGGATCTCGAAGTAAAGGCTGTCGCCCACCAGGGAACCCGTGTCCCCCACGGTGGCGATGGTTTGCCCCGCGGCGACCTGGTCCCCCGGCGCGACGTTCAAATCGGCGGCCTGGGCGTAGAGGGAATAATAACCCTGGCCATGGTCCAAAATCACCAGTTTTCCATATCCCTCGAACCAATCCGCGTACCGGACCCGTCCGGCGGACACCGCGCGGATCGGCGTCCCTTGGGCGGCCTGGATCTGGAGGCCGGAGGAGGCCACCGTGGCGTTGAACTCACGGTGCCGGGTCTTCCCGAAGGATTGGATCACGACTCCCCGGGCCGGCCACGGGAGGTTCCGCCGGAGGCCCTGCCCTCCCCGAAGCGGTGACGCGCGAACGGGCGCGGGGGATGGGTCTCCCGAAGGCGTTTCGTCGCGCGCGGCCCGAGTGGCGGCGGCCTTCGCGGCGGCGGCCCGCGCCGCCTGTTCCTCCTGATCGGCCTCGGCGGCCTGTCGGATCAGCTCATCCACCTTCGAACGGAGGTTCTTCGCGGCCCCGTCCAGCTCCTCGATCGCGGTCTCCCGCACCGCCTTTTCCGTCCGGATGGACGCCAAAAGTTTCTCTCGGCGCCGCCGTTCCGAGGCGGTTCGGTCGGTTTGGCGGGTCAGGGCCCCCAGGATCCTCCGGCGGCGGTCCTGTTCCTGGACCAACCGGTTGGAGGTTTGGATCAAGTCCTCCCGCCTCCCCTCCACCCTTTCCATCAACCGTTCGTTGCTTCGGGCCAATTCGGCCTCGAAGATCGATCGGCGGGACTCACTCCCGGCGTTTTGGAGCCCCAGCGCCAGGGCCAGGAGCGGGGTGGAAGCCCGGCCCCGCTGCATCGCCCGGAGGCGGCGGGACAGGGAGTCCCGTTCGGTCTCCAAATCCTTCTCGGTCCCGCCCCTCATCTCCTCGAGGTCCTGGACCCGCCGGCGGGTGTTGTCCAGGTCGTTTTCATTGGCGTTCTTCTCGCGGGCCAACCGCTCGAGTTTCCGGTCCGTCCCATCCAAACGGCTGAGGATGTTTTTTTCCCTCTTGGACGCCGCCTCCCGGGCTTGCTGTTCCCGACGCAGTTTGTCTTGGATCTCCCGGAGGCCCTTTTGGCTTTGTTGAAGGGTCCGGCGGACCGCGGAGGGGGTCGTTCGGGGGGAAGCCGTAGGGAGGTTGGACGCCGCCGGGGCCGGATCGGTTCCCGTGGGGGCCGCGAGGCCCACGCCGATCCCGAATGACAACGGCAAAAGACAGAGAACCCAAGGATAAAAAGGCCTCAACCCAGGGCGGGTCCTGGAAAAAGGCCGGTTCAACTATGGCCGTCCGGTCGCGCGAAGCGCGTGGTGGCACCCCAGGCTCCCAACCCACCCAGGAGCCCCCCCAAGAGCGCCAAGACCCAAGCCAAGAGGATCCAATCCGACGGTTCGGGCTTAAAGAGCTCCAGCAACAGGCCGGTGGACCCCACGAAGTTCATGAGGACGCCCAAAAAACCCACCCCCAACCCGGCGGCCAGCGCCCCGAGCAATCCCTGGAGGATTCCCTCCCAGATGAAGGGACCGGAGAGGGCCCAGGGCGGGGCCCCAAGCCGTTGGAGCAGGACGGCTTCGGGGCGTTGCGTCCTCGACACCAACGAAAGGGTCCCTCCCACCGCCCACCAAGCGCCCAGGAGCACCAGCAGGCACCAAAACGCCCCCAGGATCCTGGCCGAGTGGCCGAGGTGCGCCATGGCCGCCCATTCCCCGTTGCCGGAATCGACCTCTTCCACCGCCGGGTCCGCCTTCAAACGGGCGATGAGGTCGTCGAGCGATTCGGTGCCTCCCGGTTTGAGGTTCGCGGTGAGGGAATCGCTGAGGGGGTTCTCCCCGAGCGCCCGGACCATTCGGTCCACCTCGGGGTCCTGGCGGAACTCGTCCAGGGCCTGTTCCTTCGTGACCACCCGGACGGCGGCCACGCGGTTGTCCGAACCCAACAGTTTCTGCACCCGGTCCCGGTCGCTCGGTTGGGCGTTCGGGACCATGAAGATGGTCAATTCAAACCGTCCCTGCACCGTCCGGAAAGCGCGGTCCAATCCCCGCACCACCAGCAGGACCAGGGCCACCTGGAGTAGGACGGCTCCCACGATGCCGGAGACCACGAGGGTACGGCGGCTTTCCCGGCCCAGCCGGGCCCAACCTTCGGTCAGGACGAACGCCAAGCGGGGAAACAGGCTCATGCGCCCCCCCGATCCTGGAAGGACGCCGGGTTCAATTTGCCCTCGGCCAGGCGGACAACCTCCACGGGACCGTTCGAGGCCTCAGGGCGGAGATCGGCGGTGGCCACCACCAGGGTGGATCCGCCGGCGTGGAGCTCGGCGAACAGGGCTTGGAGTGTTTCCGAGGACCGGGGGCTCAGGCCCTGGAAGGGCTCATCCGCCAGGAGCAGGACCGGTTGAGGCAGGATCGCCCGGAGCGCGGCCGCCATCCGTTGCTCGCTCTGGCTCAACTCCTCCGGAAGGTAGCCTCCCTTCCCCCCCAGTCCGGCTTTTTCCAACAGGTCATGGGCCCGGGTCCTCAGGGGCCCCGGGGACCCGCCCCGGAGCAGGACGGGCAGGAGCAGGTTTTCCTCGAGGGTCCGCCCGGGAAGGAGCCCCAAGTCGGGGAAGATCAGCCCCACTTGGGAAAGCCATTGGGACCTTTCGGCGGCGTCCAGCTTGGAGGGGTCGCTGCCGTCCACCACCACCCGGCCCCAGGTGGTCCTTTCCTCGCCGCAAAGCATCTTCAGGAGAGTGCTTTTTCCCGTCCGCCCCTCGCCGGTGATGACCACCCAAGCTCCCTTCGCCACGGAGAAGAAGGCGTTATGGAGCACCTCGGCGCCGGAGGCGTGGATCTTGGTGGCGTGATAAAGGTGGATCATGGGGTCATTGTAATGGACAAGGGATCAAATTTCGGGGGGGTCAAGGCTTCTCCTGGGTTCGGGCCTGGCGGGCCTTGCGCCTTTCCAGCTTGGCCAACCGGATGTTGGCTTGGTGCCGCTCGAACGTCTCGGCGAAAAGGTGGCTCCCGTCGCCCCGGGCCACGTAATAAAGGAAGGGCGTGACCGCTGGTTCCAGGGCCGCCTCCAGGGACGCCCGGCCGGGGTTGCAGATCGGCGTGGGCGGGAGGCCCCCATGTTGGTAGGTGTTGTAGGGTGAATCGGTGGCCAATTGCTTGAACGTGAGCCAGCTCCGGCGGTCCTCCAGGACGTAATTGAGGGTCGCGTTGACCTCGAGCCTCATCCTTTTTTTCATCCGGTTCCGGATGACCCCGGCCACGAGCGCCCGCTCGGAGTCCAGCCTCGCCTCCTTCTCGACCAGGGAGGCCAGGATGACCACCTGGTACGGGGTCAGTCGGACCCCCTTGGCCCTCTCGGCGAAATCGGAACCCGCCACTTCCCTGAACTGCCCGACCATCAGGGTCGCCAAATCCTTCGGGGCGGCCCCCAGGGGCACCCGGTAGGTCTCCGGGAAAAGGTAACCTTCCAGTTGGGGACCCGGCACCCCCAGGTCCTTCGCCACGTCGGCGTCCCGGATGGTGGAAAGGAAGGTGGCGGCCGGCATGATGTTCAACCGTTCCAGCTCCGCGGCCACCTGGGCGGCGGTCCAGCCCTCGGGCACCCGCAGGGTCAGGAGGTCCGACTTGCCTGAGACCAGCGCGCGGACCGTGGCCCAAAGGCTCATCCGGGGGGACAACCGGTAAAGCCCCGCCTTCAACCGGCGGTCCACCCCGGTCCATTTGCAGAGGACCCGGAAGGGAAGGCGGGCGGTCAGGATCCCCTCCCGCCTCAACCGGGCGGCGATCTCCCGGGCCGTGGCCCGGGAATAGACGGGGATGGTCACCTCGGCGCCGGACCGGAAAACGGGCGGAAAGAAGATATAGAGGAGGGCCGCGAGGGGAAGAAGGAGGAGTCCCCAAGCCTTGGAGCGGACGGAAGCCGGGTTTTTCTTAGCCATGGGTTTCAGACGCTCCGGGAACCACGGGGGTCAGGGACGC